>QGUZ01000207.1 GCA_003242605.1 Actinomycetota bacterium | reverse complement strand
GGCCGGGGCGGGGGTTTGTCCTTTTGCTTCCCCCGACCCCCTTCTTGCCCTTCCGCCCCCCGCCGAGGATCTCGCTCATGATCTCCGGCAGCGGCACGGGGCTCTCGAAGCCCGCGACCCCCTCCGGCCGGAACCCCTCGGGCCGGTCGGCGAGCTCCTCCACCCGGCTGAGCACGCCGACCGTGAGCGGTTTGCCGCATTCCGGGCAGATGCCGCCGTGCGCGCGGGTCTCCCGCGGCTCCATCCGGACCTCGCACTTGCGATGCCCGTCGACGTGGTACTTGCCCTCCTCCGGGAAGAACTCCAGCGACCCGGCGTGCCCCTCGCCGGTGCGCAGCGCCCGCAGCACCGCGAAGTAGTCCAGCTCGGTGTCGAAGAGCGTGGCCTCCCGGCCGAGCATCGGCGGCGAGTGCGCGTCGGAGTTGCTGACCAGGCGGTAGCCGTCGAGCCGGGACACCCGCCAGTTCATCGCCGGGTCGCTGGACAGCCCGGTCTCCAGCGCGAAGATGTGGTCGGCGAGGTCGACGTAGCACTCCTCGATCGCGTCGAAGCCGGACTTGGAGCCGAACACCGCGAACCACGGCGTCCACACGTGCGCCGGCACGAGGTACGAGCCCTCGCCGGACTCCAGGGTGATCTCCAGCAGGTCGCGCGAGTCGAGCCCGAGGATCGGCCGGCCGTCCGACCCGAGGTTGCCGATCCGGCCCAGCCGGGCGTTGAACCGCTCGGCCTCCTCGAACCCCGGCACGTACACCAGGTGGTGCACCTTGCGGGTGCGCTCCCCGCGCTTGTATATCGTCGAGATCTCGACCGAGAGCATGAACCGTACCTGCTCGGCCGCGAGATTCGGCGGCAGCGTGCGGGAAATGTCCCGATCCAGGTCGTCGCGCAGCCGGAACAGGCCCGGCTCGGCCGGGACGAGCGTCTCCCGCAGATGGTCGAACCACGCCGGATGCGTGAAGTCGCCGGTGCCGACGAGCGTGATGCCCTTACGCCGGGCCCACCAGGTCAAATGTTCCAGATCGCAGTCCTTGCTGCAGGCCCTGGAGTATTTCGAGTGGATATGCAGGTCGGCGATGAAACGCACCCGCGAATTCTGCCATAGCCCGATCAAGGCGCGTGGCCGAACGATTACCAAACGCCCATTCGACCGGTTCGATATGTCCCTGACCTGCGCAAAATGCCGTCAACCGGCCTGTGCCCGCTCCAGCACCGCGGTACGGCGGGCGAGGCCGCGCTCGGCGAGCCGTACGGCGGGGCCGACCGCGAGGCCCGCGACCAGGAACAGCGCGCCCAGCACGAGCCAGCCCGGGATGCCCCAGCCGACCAGCAGCGTGGTCACCAGGACCGGCCCGAGCATGCGGGCGATCTGCGGGGCCATGCCGTAGAAGCCCTGGTACTGGCCCTGCTTGCCGTCCGGGGCGAGGGCGAAGCTCAGCTCCCAGCCGCCCGCGCCCTGCATCATCTCGCCGAACACCTGGATCACGGCCGCGACGAGCAGCGCCGCGATCGCGCCCCACAGGCCGACGGGCCCGCCGGACAGCGCGTACACCAGGCAGGCGACGAGCATGAGCGCACCGCCGCGCGCGGTAGTGCGTGCGGCGCTGCGCAGGTCGGTCACCTGCCGGGCCACCCGCACCTGGAACAGCGCCACGCTCAGCATGTTGACGATGAGCAGCGCGGCGGCCATCGGCTTGGGCGCGTCGGTGTGCGTCACGATCCACAGCGGCAGGCCGAGGCTGAGCACCGGCATGTTCAGGTACATGATCGCGTTGAGGAAGGTGATCAGCGCGTACGGCCGGTCCCGCAACACCGCCAGCCGGGGCCCGCCGTCCCGGTCCGCCGGCGCCGGCGGCACCTCGGGCAGCCGGCGCAGCACCAGCGCGGCGGCGAGGAAGCTCGCCGCGTCCATGGCGAACACGGCGAGGTACGCGGGCGCGGTGTCGGCCCACAGCGCGAGCCCGCCGATCCCGGCCCCGATCGCGAGCCCCGCGTTCAGCGTCGCCTGCAGCTGCGCCCGGGTGCGGGTGCGCAGCTCCGGCGCGACGAGCCCGGCGAGCAGCGCCTGCCGCGCCGAGTTGAGCCCGCCCTGGCAGCACGCGTACAGGCACACCACGACGACGAACAGCGGATACGCGCGCACCACCAGGAACGTGCTCAACGTCGCCGCGGTCGCCAGCGCCAACGCCACCGTGGTACGGCGCGGCCCCCACCGGTCGGCGAGATACCCCAACGGCACCCCGGCGAGCATGCCCATCGCCCAGGCCACCGTGAGCGCGACCCCGACCTGCACGGCGGACAGGCCGACGATCCGGGTGAAGAACAGCGCCGAGCATGCGTAGAACGCGCCGTCGCCCAGCGAGTTCGCGAGCTGCGCCGCGGCGAGCACCCGGGGCGGGCCGGCGGGCGGGAGGATCCGGGACATGGGCGTACTCCGCTAGGTGTTCGCGAGGGGAAAGCGCCGGGGCCGCTCGTCTCCCGGCCGTCACCACGATTCAACTCGGGCCATTTGTCCGGCAGAAGCTCCAATTCGCCACGAAAACCTTTGGGCCAATCCGCCCCGCGCCGCCACCTGCCTCAGGCGCGTTCCCGCAGGTGAACGCGGCGAACGTCATCGGTGCGCGCCGTCGCCTCAGTAGAGCGGCCCGGCCAGGCCAGACATCCCAACCGCACGCCCTGCCGCCGGGAAGACGGCCAGAACCGGGGTAGCCGTGCGTGCTGTGGAGCCGTACGAACGCAGCCGGGGTGGCGATACGTCGGTGTTCCAGCCGGTCGTTGGCGCGCTTGGAGCAGTGTGACCTGGTCGTCGCCACCTGGCCCGGTCGGCCGCATGAGCCGCCCCTGGGGGAGATGGCCTCAACCGGGGTAGCCGTGCGCGCCGCGGAGCCGTACGAACCAGGCCGGGGTGACGACGCGTCGGTGTTCCAGCCGGTCGTCGGTGCGCTGGAACAGGGTGACCTGGTCGTCGCCGCCCGGCCCGATCGGCTGCACGAGCCGCCCGCCGGGGCGAAGTGCTCGACCAGCGGCGGAGGCACGGTGGGGTAGGCGGCCGACACGATGATGGCGTCGTACGGCGCGCGGTCCGGCACTCCGGCGCTGCCGTCGCCGACCCGCGACTCGACGTTGCGGATGCCCTGCCGGTCGAGGGCGCGCCGCGCCTGCTCGGCCAGGTCGGGCCAGATGTCGATCGTGACCACGTCGGCGGCGAGGGTGGCGAGCAGCGCGGTCTGGAAGCCGAGCCCGGTGCCGACCTCCAGCACGTGCTCGGCGCCGGTGAGCCCCAGGCTCTCGATCATCGCCGCGGAGAGCGACGGCTGGGTGGTCACCTGGCCGTGCCCGATCGGGATCGGCTGGTCGCTGTAGGCCAGCGAAACGGACGACTCAGGAACGAACTCGGCGCGGGGGATCGTCCGGATCGCCCGCAGCAACCGCTCGTCGGTGACCCCGGCCTGCCGTACCGCCTCGGCCAGGTCCTCGGGGGCGAGGGCGAAGCCCATGCTCACCCGGCCCGCAGCGCGAGCATGCCGTCGGCGCCGAGGCCGACCCGGGAGCCCAGCCGCCGCCCGGTGCGGTCGAGCATCGCCGCGAGCCACTCGGCGTCCTCGCGCCCGGCCCGCTCCAGGCGCATCCGCCGGGCGCGCAGCGGCACCATCCGCAGCCGGGGCGGCGCGCCGTCGCCGAGCGTGACCAGGTAGAGCAGCCGCAGCTCGTCCCGGTACTCCTCGTAGCCCGGGATGCCCTCGTAGTCGTCGATGAGGTCGCCGCAGCCGTACAGCACGAGCCCGTCGCCGTACCGCTCGACCGGGCGCGGATGGTGCGAGGAGTGCCCGTGCACCACGTCCACCCCCGAGTCGATCAGGATGTGGGCGAACCGGATGTGGTCGCGGGGCACCTCGTACCCCCAGTTCGATCCCCAGTGCACGGACGCGACCACCGTGTCCGCGTCACCGGCGTCGCCCGCGTCGCCTGAGCCGCCCGGCCGCCTCGCCCGCCGTACCCGCTCGCCGATCTCCGCCGCCCGCTCCGGCGACGGCGCCGGCACGTAGGCGACCCCGGGCCGCCCCGGCCCCGCCGCCCAGTCCGGCGGGCTGCCGCTCGACGGCATGCCGAACGCGAACACCAGCACCCGCCGCCCCGCACCGGCCTGCACGACCGCGGGCCGCCAGGCCTCCTCCTCGTCGCGCCCGGCCCCGGCCGTCCGCAGCCCGGCGCGCGCCAGCACGTCGAGCGTCTCCACCAGCCCACGCTCGCCGAAGTCGAGCACGTGGTTGTTCGCCAGCACGCACACGTCCGGCCGCGTCACCAGCAGCCCGGGCAGGTTCTCCGGATTCATGCGATAGTGCACGCTCTTGCCGGGCGCGACGTCGCCGCTGCGCGTCACCGCGGTCTCCAGGTTCACCACCCGCACATCCGGCGCCGTCTCCCGCAGCACCGACAGCGCGTCGCCCCACGGCCAGTCGAAGCCCACCGGTCGCGGGATCGTCCCGCTCGTCTCCTCGGCGAGGATCACATAGCCGCGCGCGTCCCCGGCGTACGGCTCGCACAACCGTGGATCCCCCGGACGCGGCAGGATCTGATCAACCCCCCGGCCGAGCATGACGTCCCCGCAAAGGGCCAGTGTCAGCAGGTCGGACCCCATGTCGTCACCCAGAGCGGATCAGTCGCGGACGTTTCCCCGACCCCGGACGCGCCGAGGTCGCCACTCACCCCGACTGCCCGGCATGGGCGGCCCCTACACCGGCCGCACGGTCCGCGCCGCCCGCCCGGCGACCCGAGGAGCCGCCGAACAGAGCCGATCAACGCACCGGCAGCCCCCGATGATTTTCAGCAGGCCACGCGGACCGCCTCGCCGGAATTGACGCCGCCCTCGCCGGGTGCCTCGCGCGACCATTGCCACCCGGATCGATGAGAGGGTCGGCTATCCTGAATCGCGGGCGTTCGATCGCCGGACGACTTCCGGCAGGCCGACGTCCCCGGCGAAAAGCTGTCATGGACGCGCAGGACGATAACCTCGTCGCCGAGGTCCGGGAGGCTTTGTATCCTTGCCCACGAGGGGCGTTAGCTCAATGGTAGAGCTGCAGACTTTTAATCTGTAGGTTCAGGGTTCGAGTCCCTGGCGCCCCACCACTTCTGACCAGCGCATCCCTTGATCAAATCCCCCGGGATGCGGCTGCCCTTCGCCGGGTGTCGACGCCATCGCCGGACCGCTGCCGGACCATCCGGATCACGGTCCGGCGATACGCGCCGCCACGGGGCCACCGCACGTCCACGGGTGGGCCCGGGACCGGCCGGCACGTCCGACCAGGACGTGTCGCCGCCCGGACGGGCCTCGGGGCGCGCTCTCCGGCCGACAGGGCGGCTCGCCCTCGGGTGCCCGTGCACGGTATCGATCAGAATCGATTGCTCCGCTCCAGATCGGTCCGAGCCCCGGGAGGGCCTCCCGCCGGGCGCAGTGGCCGGCACCGGACCGTGCCTGCACTGATCGCGCGCAGCCGAGGGGCCATCGGCCGGGGCGGCCTGCCATGCCAGGAGGCGGCATCGGCCGTCAGCGTTTGTACATGATCACCCGGCTCGGCGTGGGCACGGCGACGACCCGCCAGCCGCGGCGCCGGTAGAGCCCCATCGCGGCGTGCGCGGCCGGGTGGGTCGACAGCCAGTAGGGGCCGCCCTGGGCCGCGGCGAGGACGGTGTCGTGCAGGGCGAGGCCGAGCCGCATGCCGCACAGCTCCGGGGTGACGGCGAGTTCCTTGAGAGTGAAGTCGTCACCCGCGGGGCGCGCGGCACACCGGGCCAGCGCCGAGCACCGGAGCCCGTAGGCGAAGCCGTACACCTCGTCGCGGCACAGCGCGAGGGCGAGGACGAAGCCGGGCCGCCCGCTGTCGGCGAGCACGCGCGCGGCGACGCTCCTCGCCAGCGGGTACGGCTCGCACCACGGCGGGCGGGTGAAGCACCGTCCGCCCACGTCGGCGATCGACGCGAGATAACACGACAGGTCCGCGGCCGGGACGAGCCGGATCTCGGCGCCCGCCCGCCCGGCCGAACCGGCCGAAGCGGCTGAAGCGGCCGAGGTGGCCGAAGCCGCTCGCGGATGGGCGGGCGCCGTGGTCATCGGGTCACGCGCCCTTGGCCGCGTTGTACCGGGCGATCACGTCGTTCCAGTTGATCAGGTCCCAGAGCTTCTCGACGTAGTCCGGGCGCACGTTGCGGTACTGCAGGTAGTAGGCGTGCTCCCAGGCGTCGAAGACCAGCAGCGGCGTGGTGTTCATGCCGACGTTGCCGTGGTGGTCGTAGACCTGCTCGACCACGAGCCGGCGGCCGAGCGGCTCCCAGGCGAGCACGCCCCAGCCGGAGCCCTGCACCGTCACGGTCGCGGTGGTGAGCTGCTTCTTGAACGCCTCGAAGGAGCCGAAGTGCTCGTCGATGGCGTCGGCGAACTCGCCGTCGGGACGGTCGCCCCCGTCGGGGGAGAGGTTCTGCCAGAAGATCGAGTGCAGCACGTGGCCGGACAGGTTGAACGCGAAGGTCTTCTCCAGCCCCACGAGGCCGCCGAACTCGCCCTTCTCCCGCGCCTCGGCGAGCTTCTCCAGGGTGTCGTTGGCGCCCTTGACGTAGGCGGCGTGGTGCTTGGCGTGGTGCAGCTCCAGGATCTCCCCGCTGATGGCGGGCTCCAGGGCCGCGTAGTCGTAGGGCATGTCGGGCAGCGTGTACTGACCCACAGCTACTCCTCATCGGCAGTTGCAAGTATTTTGCAACAACGGTACTACCGTAACAGTGGGCCGGACAGGCTTGACCGCGCATCCGGCCGGACCTAATTTGCGAATAGTTGGCAGATGAAAGTTACTTGCGAAGAGATTCAGTGATCATGAGGCGGTTGGTCCTGCTGCTGGTGTCCGTGCTCGTCGTGGCGGGCTGCGGCAGCCGCCCCGCGACGCAGCAGGCGGCCGCCGACCGATCCGGCGCGCAACATCCGGGCTTCCCGGTCACGATCGAGAACTGCGGCCGGACCTACACCTTCGACAAGCCTCCGACCAAGGTCGTCACCGGCTACCACCCCGCCCTGGAGACCCTGATCGCGCTCGGCCTGCAGGACCGCGTCGCCGGCCGTACCAACTTCTCCGAAAGCGCGTTCCTGCCGGGGCAGAAGGAGCACTACGACAAGATCCCGGAGATCTCTCCGACGATCATGCTGCCGCAGAAGGAGATCATGCTCTCCCAGGGCGCGGACCTCGTGATCGACAACTCCCCCGCCAGCTTCGACCCGGCGGGCGGGTACGCCACGATCGACGAGCTCGCCGCGGCCGGAACCCCCGTCTACCTGCTCGGCAACTGGTGCGACCCGGAGAGCCAGCTCGAATTCGACATCGAGCAGATCTTCACCGACCTGCGCAACCTCGGCGCGATCTTCGGCGTGCCCGACCGGGCCGAGAAGCTCATCACCGAGCTGCGTGCCCAGCTCGACGACGCGACCAGGCGGGTCGCCGACCGGCCCAAGGTCAGGGTCCTCGCCACCGACGGCGGCAAGGGCCCGGTCAACGCGTACGGCGGTACCGGCCTCACCAACGAGTTGATCAGGCTCGCCGGCGGCGAGAACGTGCTCGCCGACGTGCGGGCCGACTACACGGAGGTGAGCGCCGAGAAGATCGCCGCCACCGACCCGGAGGCACTGATCGTCAGCGAGTACGCCACGCTGCGCGGTGAGCCCATGCCCACCGCGCCGCAGAAGGCCGCGGACACCTTCGCGATCGCCAGGAACAGCACCGCCGCCAAGGAACGGCGCTACCTGCCCCTGCCCGTCGCGGCCCAGCACCCCGGCTACCGCAACGTCCTGGCCGTCATCGAGATCGCCAAGTTCCTGCACCCCGAAGCGTTCTCCTGATGAGCCAGGCGAGAGCACTGCGGCCGGCCCTCGCGGCCCGCGCCTCCGGCCGGCTTTGGGTGATCAACATCGCGCTCGGCCTCGCCGCCGTCGCCTCGACGCTGCTCGCGGTGAGCATCGGCGCGGTGCAGGTGAGCCCGGCACAGGTGTGGGGCATCGTCGCCGACCGGCTCGCGCCCGGCACGGTGGCGGCCGACTGGACGGCCGCGCAGGCCCAGATCGTCTGGGAGTTCCGCCTGCCCCGAGCCCTGCTCGCGCTGCTCGTGGGGGCCGGGCTGGCGGTGGTCGGCGCGGTGCTGCAGGCGCTGGTGCGCAACCCGCTCGCGGACCCGTTCCTGCTCGGCGTCTCCTCCGGCGCGTCGCTGGGGGCGGTGCTCGTCTTCATCCTCGGCACGTCCGCGCTCGGCGGGCTGTCGCTGTCGATGGCCGCGTTCCTCGGCGCGCTGCTCGCCATGGCGCTCGTCTACCTGCTGGCGCAGCGGTCGGGCCGGATCACCCCGGCCCGCCTCGTGCTCGCCGGGGTCGCCCTGGCGTACCTGTTCCAGGCGCTGTACAGCTTCGTGCTGCAGCGGGCGCAGAGCGGCCGGGCCGCCCAGCAGGTGCTGTTCTGGCTCATGGGCAGCCTCGGCGGGGCCCGCTGGGAGACGCTGCCGATCCCTGCGGTCGTGCTCCTCGCCGGCCTGCTCCTCCTGCTCCTCCTGCTTCCCCCCCTCCACGCGCTGAGCCCCCGCCGGGCCCCCCCGTCCTCCCTCGCCCTGCGCGCCGCCCCGCCGTGCCCTCTCCTCCTCGCGCCCCCCC
>QGUZ01000206.1 GCA_003242605.1 Actinomycetota bacterium | reverse complement strand
TCCTCGGCCGCATCTTCGCCGCGCTCGGCCTGCTCGCCCGCCCCGACGTGGTCGAGGCGCAGCGCGCCGACCTCGTCGGCCAGCACCTCGGCGCCACCGCGATCAAGACGAACGAGCTGATCGACCGGGCGCTCGGCGGGGTGCTGTTCATCGACGAGGCCTACAGCCTCGTCAACACCGGGTACTCCGGCGGCGACGCGTTCGGCGCCGAGGCGGTGCAGACGCTGCTCAAGCGGGCCGAGGACGACCGGGACCGGCTCGTCATCATCCTCGCCGGGTACGAGCGCGAGATGGACCGGTTCCTCGCCACCAACCCCGGCCTCGCCTCCCGGTTCAACCAGCGTATCGCGTTCCCCTCCTACACGCCCGAGGAGCTCACCCGCATCGCCGAGCTGCTCGCCGAGCAGGCCGGGGACCGGTTCGACGAGCAGGCCCGCCGCGACCTGGCCGAGGTGTTCGCCTGGGTGTGCGCCGAGGGCCTCATCGACGGGCTCGGCAACGGCCGGTTCGCCCGCTCGCTGTTCGAGCGCGCCGCGATGCGCCGCGACGTACGGCTCGCCGAGCGGCAGACCCCCGCCACCCCGGCCGAGCTCACCACGATCACCAGCGCGGACGTGCGCGCCGCCGTGGAGGAGCTCGCCGGCCGCTGACCGGTCAGCCCGGGGCGGCGCGCGGGAACGGCGGCGGCGGGGTCGCCTGGTGCGCCACCGGCGGCGGCCGGTGGTGCGGGTCCCGGCCCGGCATCTCGGTGGCGAGCGCGTGGATGAGCGCCGCGGCGAGCGCCGTACGCTCCACCATGCCCTCGATGCTGATGTGCTCGCGCCGGGAGTGCGCGCCGTCGCCCACCGCGCCGAACCCGTCGAGCACCGGGATGCCGGCGGCCGCGGCGAAGTTGCCGTCGCTCGCCCCGCCCACCGAGCACTCCCGCAGCTCCACGCCCATCTGCGCGGCCAGGTCCCGGGCCATGGCGAACAGCCGCGCGGTGGCCGGGCTGCGCTCCATCACCGGCCGGTTCCACCCGCCGGTGACCCGCAGCGTCGCCCGGGAGTTCCGGGGCCGCAGCCCGGCGAGCGCGGCGTCGATCCGGGCCGCCTCCTGCGAGGTGCGCACCCGCACGTCGACCACGGCCCGCGCGGATCCGGCGATCACGTTCGCCCGGGTGCCGCCGGTCACCGTGCCGACGTTCACGCTCGTGCCCGCGGCGAGATCGGTGAGCCGGTGCAGGGCGAGCACCGCGTGCGCGAGCTCCTCGACCGCGCTCACCCCCTTCTCCGGGTCGAGCCCGGCGTGCGCCTCCACGCCGGTGATCTCCACGCTGAACACGCCCACGCCCTTGCGCTCGGTCTTCAGCGCGCCGTCCGCGCTCGCCTCGAACACCAGCGCCACCGACGCCCGCCGCGCCTCGGCCTCGATCACCGGGCGGGAGAACGGGCTGCCCAGCTCCTCGTCCCCGTTGAGCAGCAGCCGCACCGGCGGCCGGGCGAGCCCGGCCGCGTCCAGCGCGCGCAGCGCCCAGATCGCCTGCACCAGCCCGGCCTTCATGTCGAACACGCCCGGCCCGGTGGCGCGGTCCCCGTCCACCCGGAACGGCCAGCTCGCCAGCGTCCCGGCGGGCCACACCGTGTCGTAGTGGCACAGCAGCAGCACCGGCGGCACGTCCGGCGGGGCGACGCCGTCCGCGCCCCGGCGGCCCGGATAGTCGTGCAGCCGCACGTCCCCGTGCTCCCCGCCCGGCACGGTACGGCTCGCCGCGGGGGCGCCGAGGCGGGCGAGCAGCAGCTCGTCCAGCCACGCCAGGCCGGTCTCGAGCAGGGCCCGGTCGGTGGAGGGTGTCTCGATGCCGACGAAGGCGGCGAGGTCGTCGAGCATCTCGGCGCGGTGGGCGCTCACCCAGGAGCGCAGCTCCGGCACGTTCACCGGGGGCGTCCTCCGTTCCTGAGCGGGGGTGGGCGCGGGCGGCGGCGCTGCCGCGGGGGAGCCGCCGGAGGCCGTCGAACCGGGCGAGAAAGGCGGCGCACCTGAATGATCCCCCATCTGGGCACTTGGTGCACCAGGTGAGGACAGCGTAGGACAGACCGGACTCGGCCGCCGCGCCGCCCCGGCCGACCCGCGCACCGCCCGGTTTCGGACGTTCGGTAGCAGGGTGATAACGCTCTGTAGCAGGATTGGAGCGCCTGTCCACTCGAGAAAGGCTGACAGTCGTATGCACGCGCAGATATCCGCCCGGCCGGGCCGGGCCGTCCGGCGCTCCGGCCGGGCGCGCCCCGCCTCCCGGGCGCTCCTGATCGTCCTCGCCGCGGTGCTCGCCGCGTCGGGCTGCGAGGGCGGCGGCGAGGGAGCGGAGGCGGGCGACTCCGCCACGGTGAACGGCCTGGTGGCCTACGACATCAACCCGATGCCGCGGGAGAAGGTCAAGGAGGGCGGCACCCTGCGCTGGGGCCTGGCCGAGCTGCCCAGCCAGTGGAACCGCAACCACGTCGACGGCGACCTCGGCGTGGTGGACCGGGTGATCGGCGCGGTCATGCCGCGGCCGTTCGTCTCCGACCACCGCGGCGAGATCACCAACAACCCCGACTACGTCACCTCGGCCGAGGTGACCGAGACCGAGCCGCGCCAGGTCGTCACCCTCACCCTCAACCCGAAGGCGAAGTGGTCCGACGGCACGCCCATCACCTGGCGTGACTACCAGGCCCAGTGGCAGGCGATGAACGGCCGGAACACCGCCTACCGCGCCGCCTCGACCGTCGGCTACGCCGACATCGAGAAGGTGGAGCGCGGGGAGAACGACCACGAGGTGAAGATCACCTTCGCCACGCCGTTCTCCGAATGGCGCTCGCTGTTCACGCCGCTGTACCCGAGCTCGACCAACAGCAGCCCGGACGCGTTCAACAACGCCTGGCTCAACGCGATCCCGGTCACCGCGGGACCGTTCAAGCTCGGCGGGTTCGACCGGGCGAAGCGCACGGTCACGCTGGTGCGCGACGGCAACTGGTGGGGCGAGGAGGCCCGGCTCGACCGGATCGTGTTCCGCGGGCTGGAGGGCGGCGGCCTGGTGAGCGCGGCCACCGCGGGCGAGCTCGACGTCGCCGAGCTCGGCCCGGCCGTCGCCGACCACCAGCGGGTCAAGAACGCGCCGAACATGGTGGTGCGCCAGGCCGCCGGCACCGACTACCGCCAGCTCACCCTCAACGGCGAGAGCCCCGTCCTGTCCGACGTGCGGGTGCGCCGGGCGATCGCGATGGCGGTGAACCGCGAGGCGCTCGCCCAGTCCGGGCTGCAGGGCCTCGACTGGCCGACGGTCCTGCTCAACAACCACTTCTTCCTGACCACGCAGGTCGGCTACCGGGACGGCGCCGGCGAGCTCGGCACCTACGACCCGGCGAAGGCCGAGAAGCTGCTCGACGAGGCGGGCTGGGTGAAGAAGGGCGCGGTCCGCGTCAAGGACGGCAAGCGGCTGCGGCTCCGCTACGTGGTGCCGTCCGGGCTGCAGCTCGCCCGCACCGAGGCCGAGCAGGTCAAGCGCGCGCTGCAGCAGGTCGGCATCGTGGTCGACGTGGTCACCGTGCCGAGCGACTCGTTCTTCTCCGGGTACGTCATCCCCGGCAAGTTCGACCTCACCGCGTTCTCGTACGCCGGCTCGGCGTTCCCGATCAGCCAGGCGCACGGCCAGTACGCCGACGCCGCCGAGGGCGACCGGCAGTGGAACGCCAACCTCGGCCGCATCGGCAGCGCGGAGATCGACGCGGCGCTGCGCAAGGCGCTCACCTCGCTCGACCCGGTCGACGCGCGCGCCCACGCCAACGCCGCCGACCGGCTCATCTGGCAGGCGGTGAACGTGCTCCCGCTCTACCAGCGGCCGCAGAGCGTGGCGGTGCGCACCACCGTGGCGAACGTCGGCGCCACCGGCCTGTACGACCTGCGCTACCAGGACATCGGGTTCACCGAGTGATCCGCGTCCGCCGGCCGCCGAGCGTGAACCGCACCCGGTCGCCGGGGCGGAGCTGGGCCACGACCGGCAGGTCGGCGGAGGCGACCACCCCGATCACGGGGTAGCCGCCGGTGGGGGGATGGTCGGCGAGGAACACGATCGGGAGGCCGTCCGGCGGCACCTGGATCGCCCCGCCGACCATGCCCTCGCTGGGCAGCTCGCCGCGGCGCGCCCGGCGCAGCGCGGCGCCGCGCAGCCGTACCCCCACCCGGTTGCTGTCCGGGCTCACCGTGTACGGCCCGGCGCACAGCGCGGCGAGCGCCTCGGGCGCGAACCAGTCGTCCCGCGGCCCGGGCAGCACCCGCAGCACCGGCTCCTCCGGCACCGGCCGCGGCGGCACCTGGTCCACCGCGATCGGGCCCAGCGGCCCGTCCCGCCCGATCGGCAGCACCGAGCCCGCGGCGAGCGGGGCCGGGCCGAGGCCGGAGAGCGAGTCGCTCGCCCGGCTGCCGAGCACCGGCTCGACCGCGATGCCGCCCCGCACCGCGAGGTAGGTGCGCAGCCCGCGCCACGGCATCCCGATCCGCACCCGGTGTCCGGCCGGCACCCAGACCGGCGCGCACATGCCCGCGGGCCGCCACCGGTCGCCGTCGCCCACCTCGACCGGGCACGGCGCGCCGGTCACCGCGATCCACGCCCCGCAGGAGAACCGCAGCACCGCGCCGCCGAAGGTGAACTCGACGCCCGCGTGCCCCTCCGGGTTGCCCACGAGCCGGTTGGCGAGCCGCAGCGCGGGCGCGTCGGCCGCCCCGGACCGCGGCACGCCCAGGTGCGCGTACCCGGGCCGGCCCAGGTCCTGCACGGTCGCGTACGGGCCCGGCACGACCACCTCGACCACGCCCCTGATCTCGCTCATCGCGGTCCCCCGGGGGTCACGCCGCCTCGAACCGCACCCGGGTGCCCGGCCGCAGCGGCGACGGCGGGTCGGCGGCCGGGTCCCACACCCGCAGCTCGGTGCGGCCGATCAGCCGCCAGCCGCCCGGCGACGCCGACGGATAGACCGCGGTGTACGGCCCGGCGACCGCCACCGATCCGGGGGGCACGCAGGTGCGCGGCGTGGGCAGCCGGGGCACGTGCAGCGCCGGGTCCAGCCCGGTGAGGTAGGCGAACCCGGGGGCGAACCCCAGCCAGCCCACCACCAGCTCGCTCGCGGTGTGCCGGGCGATCACCTCGGCCACGGTGAGCCCGGCGAGCTCGGCCACCTCGGCCAGGTCGGCGCCGTCGTACACCACCGGGATCACCACCGTCTCGGCGTCGCCGCCCGCGTCGTCGTCCGGCCGCGCCCGCGCCTCGGCGGCCAGCTCGGCGAGCAGCGCGCCGAGCCGGTCCAGGTCGCCGCCCGGGGCGACGACGAGCAGCGTCTCGGGGCCGGGCACGATCTCGGTCACCTCCGGCGGCCGCCGGTCACGCAGCAGCCCGTCGAGCCGGTGCGACAGCCGCAGCGAGCCGGTCTCCACGAGCAGCGCGTGCTCGCCGGCCCGGCGGATGCCCGCGGCCTCGCGCGTGTTCGCCCTCACCCGCTCGTCCTCACCCGTGCGCCCTCGCACGTGCGCCTCACACGAACGCCCGCAGCGTGACCCCGGCCGCAAGCAGCGAATCGCGCACCGCCCGCGCGAGCCGTACCGCGCCCGGGGTGTCGCCGTGCACGCAGATCGACCGCGCGTCGACCCGGACCCGGGAGCCGTCCACCGCGACCACCTCGCCGGTGGTGGCCATGCTCACCGCGCGCTCGGCCACCGCCTCCGGGTCGTGCAGCACCGCGCCGGGCTCGCGGCGGGGGACGAGCGTGCCCTCCGGCGTGTAGGCGCGGTCGGCGAAGCACTCGGCGACCGTGGCCACCCCGTGCCGCTCGCCCAACTTGTGCACCACCGACCCGGGCAGGGTGAGCACCGGCAGCGAGCGCCGGTACTCGGCCACCGCCGTGATCAGCGCCTCGGCCTGCTCGGCGTCCCGGCACACCCGGTTGTACAGCGCGCCGTGCGGCTTGACGTAGGCGACCTCGCCGCCCATCGCCCGCGCGATGCCGTCCACCGCGGCGAGCTGGTAGAGGATCTCCGCGTGCAGCTCCTCGGGGTCGACGTCCATCTCCCGCCGCCCGAACCCGGCCAGGTCGCGGTAGGACACCTGGGCCCCGATCGCCACCCCCCGCTCCAGGGCGGCCGCGCAGGTACGCCGGATGGTGAGCGGGTCGCCCGCGTGGAACCCGCAGGCGATGTTCGCGCTCGTCACCACGTCGAGCAGGGCCTCGTCATCGCCGAGACGCCAGATCCCGTAGCCCTCGCCGAGGTCGGCGTTGAGATCCATGATCATCGGGTCGCTCACTCCGGATCGGCTCCGCCACGCCCGCCGCGGCCGCGCGCGGCACCTCCATCCTAGGGAGCGTCGCACCGGCGTCCCAGAGAGCGTTCCGCCGGGGCGTCCCGGCCCCGGGAGCGTTCCACCCCGTCCCGGATCGTTCCAGAACGCGCCGCTCGCGTGCCGCCTCCCGTCGCCGGGCCTAGAGGTGCTTGGGCGGGTCGGGCAGGTCGGCGATCTCGTCGAGGGCGGCGATGAGCTCGTCCGGATGGTCGCCGATCCGCTCGGCGATCTCGATTAGCAGGTGCAGCACCTCGTGCCGGTCGTGACCGAGGTCGAGCAGCCGCTGCGCCGCGTCCCACAGCTGCGGCGGGTCGCCGTTCCACAGCCGCTTGGCGATCTCCTCGTGCCAGGCGAGGTGCTCGTGCAGGTCGGGGCGGGCGCGCTGGTCGAGGTGGTCGAGCTCGATCAGGATGCGCCGGTCGGCCTCGTCCGCCGGGTTGAGCCGGTCGAGGATGACGTTGCCGCGCACGCCCTCCAGGTAGGGGAACGCGAAGGCGCGGCGGGCGAGCGCGGACAGGTCCTTGTCCGGCAGCAGCCGCTGCACCAGGGCGCGGTCGAGGCCGAACGTGGTCGGGTCCCGGTAGGCCTCGGTGAACTTCGCCGTCGCCTCCCACACCGCGTCGAGCGTGGCCCGCACCGCGTGGTCGGGCAGCCCCATCCGCGGCGCGGCGAACCGCACCCACGCGGCGAGCACGTGCGGCATCGCCTCCTGCTCGGCCGGGCTGAGCAGCACCTTGCGCGGCAGCCAGTCGAGCAGGAACGTCTCGCACTTGGTCGGGCTCACCCGCAGCGGCCGGCCGAAGTCCTGGTCGCAGCCGTAGTCGATGATGTGGTCGGCGCACCGGGAGGCCGCCGACGGGTCCGACAGCTGCTCGGCCGCGTCCGAGGCGAGGAACTCGGCGGCGAGCATCGCCCGCCGCTCCCGGTTGTAGGGGGCCTCGCTGTACAGCGGGGCGGGCCGCTTGCGCCCCGGCGGCAGCGCCTTGACCCGGGCTCGGGCGAACGCGTGGTAGGTGCGGTAGCTGTCGCTCACCGGATACGGCCGGCCGCGGCCGCCCGACTCCCGGGTGGCCTTCATCGCGACCTCGAGCAGCGCCCGCGCCTGCTGCGGCTCGAGCGGCTCGAACCGCAGCATCGGGTTCGCCTCGGCCTCCGCGCGGGCCTGCTCCAGCAGCTTGTCCACCTGGGAGGAGACCCAGGCGTCGCGGGCCATGCCGCGCAGGTTGTAGTCGACCACCACCACGAGGGCGTGCGGGTCCTCGGTCGCCGGCTGGTTGGGGTCGTTGAGCGCCTCCTCGCCCCGGTAGGCGAAGGTGCACACGACCGTGTCCTGGTCGCCGTAGGCGTCGCGGGACACGTAGCACTCCACGGGCTTGACCGCGCCCACCCGCTCGACCCAGCGCGGCCGGGCGACCTTCGACTCCATCAGCGCCAGGGCCGCGCCCTCCGCCTTCGCCGCCTGCCGGGAGGTGCCGAGGTAGGCGATGGCGACCAGCAGGGTGAGCGCCGCCGGGGTGCCCGCCTTGGCCGCGTAGTCGACCAGCCCCTCGCCGAGCACCTGCTCGACGTCGCCGCCGCGGATGCGCTGCCCCCACCACGCGCCGAGCATGTCCGAGACCATGAGCTCGGCGTCGAGCGGGCTGCGTACGGCGAGCAGCTCGCGGGCCGCGACCAGCATCTCGGCGAACACCTCGTCGGGGGACTCGGGTCCCGGTGCCCGGTACCGATGCCGATGCGGGTCGCTCACGAGACCTCCCGCTGTGTCGACCGCTGTGCGTTGGCTCGCTCGCTCACCCGTCCACCTTCTCGCATTCCGGCCGCGGGCGCGGCGCGGAACGCGGGACGGTAACCGTTACGAAATGAGGCCGGATAGCGGAACATGTCCAACGGCCCGGTCCGGCGGGCCCCGCCGGGGCGGGGCGCGGGGCGCGCGATCCGGTCCGCGCCGCCGTGGCCGGTGTACCGTTCATCGGGCCGCGCGCCGGGCCCTGCGGCGCGCGGGCGCCGCGGATCGGGCCGGCCGCTCCATTCAAACACGCGCCCGGGCGGTCGCGCCGCCGGCGGCGCGACCCGGCCGGGGGTCTCACCGCGCGGGCGCGGCCCGCCGGAGACGTGTTCCCTCCGCGATCCCTGCCGTGATCGCTTCCGCGATCGATTCCGTGGGGTTTCCTTCCATGAGTTTCCGCGTGGCCGGCGCCCCGCGCCGCCCGGACGTGCGAAGCTGGTCCCATGCGCATCCAGGTCGCCCAGCAGCCCGAGGCCGACGACCTGCTCGGCCGCGATCCGTTGGCGCTGCTCATCGGCATGCTCCTCGACCAGCAGGTTCCC
>QGUZ01000012.1 GCA_003242605.1 Actinomycetota bacterium | reverse complement strand
TGCGGCCGACGCCCGGCAGGGTGACCAGGTCCTCCATGCGCCGCGGCACCTCGCCGCCGAACCGCTCGCAGAGCGCCTGGCCCATGCCGATGAGGTTGTTCGCCTTCGCCCGGTAGAACCCGGTGGACCGGATGATCTCCTCAAGCTCGGCGCGGTCGGCGCTCGCGTAGTCCTCGGCGCTCCGATACTTCGCGAAGAGCACCGGGGTCACCATATTTACCCTTTTGTCCGTGCATTGCGCGGATAGGATCGTTGCTACCAGCAGCTCCAGCGGTGACCCGAAATCCAGCTCACAGTGGGCGTCCGGATAGGTTTCCGCGAGTATGCGGTTCATCCGGCGTGCGCGTCTGACCAGAGCAGGCCGGGACTCTCCGGCCGTGGGGGCGTTGCGGGGCACCCAGTTAGCCTACGCGGACCGGGGACGGTCTGACCGCCCATGGGGTGCGTCACAATGACAGATGACGTCCGGCCGCTCCCGGATCCGCGTGCGCGATCATACGCGAGGAGGCATCTGTGACTGAGGATGTGCTGAGCAAGGCTCCGCTGTTCGCCGCGCTCGACCGGGAGAGCGCCGCCGCCCTGCGGACGAGCGTCACCGAGGTCCGGCTGGCCAAGGGACAGACGCTGTTCAGCGAGAACGACGCCGGCGACCGGCTCTACGTGGTCCTGGAAGGCAAGATCAAGCTCTCCCGCACCGCCGCGGACGGCCGGGAGAACCTGCTGAGCGTCCTGGGCCCCGGGGAGATGTTCGGCGAGCTGTCGCTGTTCGACCCCCGCCCCCGTACGGCGAGCGCGATCGCGCTGACCGAGGCCCGGCTCGCCGGGCTCGGCCACGACGACCTGCGCCCCTGGCTGACCGGCCGGCCCGAGGTCGCCCTGCACCTGCTGCGCGCGCTGGCGCAGCGGCTGCGCCGTACCAACGACGTCATCGCCGACCTGGTCTTCACCGACGTGCCCGGCCGGGTGGCCAAGCAGCTCCTCGACCTCGCCGAGCGGTTCGGCCAGAAGACCGAAGAGGGGGTGCGCGTCCACCACGACCTCACCCAGGAGGAGCTCGCCCAGCTCGTCGGCGCGTCCCGGGAGACCGTGAACAAGGCCCTCGCCGACTTCGCCCAGCGCGGCTGGCTGCGCATCGAGGCGAAGGCGGTGCTCATCCTCGACAAGGAGCGGCTCCAGCATCGCTCCCGCTAGCCGGCGGCGCCGCCACGGCACCGACGTGACGGCCCGGCGCCGCCCGCCGTACCGACGGCCGCGCGACCCGCGCCGGCGAGGCGCTCACGCCGACCCGTCCAGGTACTCGAGCTGCGCCCGCACCGACATCTCCGCCGCGGGCCACAGGGCCGGATCCACCTCGGCGTAGACGATCTCCACGATTTCCCGAGGCGTCCTGGCTCCGTTCTCCCGTGCCCGCCGGATCTGGTCGAGGCGCTCGCGCCGGTGCGCGATGTAGGCGTCGAGCACCCCCACCGGGTCGTCGAGCACCGGACCGTGGCCGGGCAGCAGCGCCGTGGCCTCCACCGCCTCCACCATCGCCCGCAGCCGGTCGAGGGAGCGCAGGTAGTCGGCGAGGTTGCCGTCGGACGCGATCACCGTGGTGCCCCGGCCGAGCACCGTGTCGCCGGTGAACACGGCGCGGTCCTCCGGCAGGTGGAAGCACAGCGAGTCGAACGAGTGCCCGGGCGTGCCCGTGACGCGCAGCTCCAGGTCGCCCACCGGTATGACGTCGCCGTCGGCGAGGCCCTCCGAGCCGAGCCGGTGGCGAGGGTCGAGGGCGCGTACCGGAGCGCCGGTGAGCTCCGCGAACCGGGCCGCACCGCCGCTGTGGTCGTGGTGCCCGTGGGTGAGCAGGATCGCCTCCACCCGCCGCCCCGCCAGCCGGTCGAGCACCCGCCGCAGGTGGCCCTCGTCCCCCTCGGGCCCCGGGTCGATCACGACCGCGCGGTCGCCGTCCGGACGGCCCACGATCCAGGTGTTCGTGCCGTCGAGCGTCATCGGGGAGGGGTTGGGCGCCAGCACGGCCTCCGCGTTGGGGGTGCCGGCTCCGTCCGGTCCCGACGCCGGGATGCGCAGGCCGCTCACGCCCGCCCCTCCCGCACGCCGTCGCCGGCCGGCTCGGGGATGAGCAGCCGGAACACGCCGTCCTCGCCGCGCACCACCTCGGGGGCGATGGTGACCACGGTCCGCTCGGCGGCGAGCACCTTCGCCACCTCCGCATAGTCCGCGAGCTCGGCGAGGGTGCGCCGGGTCGGCGGCATGAGGGTGATCTCGCCCCGCTCGGCGGCCGCCAGCGCGTCCGCGGGCCGCATCCAGGCCACCCGGTCGGCCTCGCCGCCGACGTCCCGGGCGCGCTGCCCGGGCGGGAGGGCGGCGACGAAGAACCGGGTGTCGTAGCGGCGGCTCTCCACCCGCGGGGTGATCCAGCGCGACCAGGGGCGCAGCAGGTCGGTGCGGAGCACGAGCCCGCGCCGGGCGAGGAACTCGGCGAAGGACAGCTCCCGGCCGATCAGCGCGAGCCGGTCCTCCTCCCACTCCGCGGTGTCGGCGACGACGGCGTCCGGCCGCGGCCCGGCGAGCAGCACCCCGGACTCCTCGAAGGTCTCGCGTACGGCCGCGCACACGAGGGCCCGTGCGGTCCGCTCGTCGGACCGCAGCACGTCCGCCCACCACGCCGGGCTCGGCCCGGCCCAGGCGATGTCCCGGTCGGCGTCGCGCGGGTCGACCGCGCCGCCGGGGAACACGTGCGCCCCGGCGGCGAACGCCATGCTCGCCCGGCGCCGCAGCAGGTAGACCTGCATGCCGCCGGGGACCCCGCGCCGCTCCCGCAGCACGACCACGGTCGCGGCGTCCCGGGCGGGCACCGGCTCGGCGCGGCCCTCCAGCACGTCCAGGGCGCGTCCGGTGACCCCGCCGGGAAGCGCGATTTGCTCCACTTTGGGCACCCCCATCCGGAGTATCCAACCGGACGCGGCCCCGGTCGGGCAACGGTCAGTCCGGCCGTACCTCGGCGATCAGCTCCACCTCGACCGGGGCGTCGAGCGGGAGCACGGCGACCCCGACCGCGCTGCGCGCGTGCCGGCCCGCGTCGCCGAACACCTCGCCGAGCAGCTCGCTCGCGCCGTTCACCACCTGCGGCTGGGCGGTGAACCCGGGCGCGCTCGCCACGTACCCGACGACCTTCACGATCCGCACGATGCGCGACAGGTCCCCGGCGGCCGCGGCGGCCGCGGCGAGGGCGTTGAGCGCGCAGATGCGGGCGAGGTCGCGCGCCTCGTCCACGCCCACCTCGGCCCCCACCTTGCCGGTGCGCGGCAGCTTGCCGTCGACGAACGGCAGCTGCCCGGAGGTGTACACGTGGTCGCCGGTGCGCACCGCGGGCACGTAGGCGGCGACCGGCGCCGGGACCTCCGGCAGCGTGAGGCCGAGCGCGGCGAGCCGCTCCCGCGGGTCCGCGGGCGCCTCGCTCACTGCTTCTCCCGCTTCATGTACGCGATGAGCTGCTCCGGGTTCGGCCCCGGAACCACCTGGACGAGCTCCCAGCCGTCCTCACCCCAGTTGTCGAGGATCTCCTTGGTCGAGTGGATGAGCAGTGGCACCGTGACGTACTCCCATTTGCGCATGGGAGAACCCTAACGGGCGGGGTCCGCCGCGCGCCGCACCTCCGCGGGCCTCCGCGCGGGCGCGCCCCGCGCCGCCCATCCCCGCACGTATATCCCCAGGTATCCCGCTGCGGTCCTTCCGCGACGGTTGGGTAGCCTTCGAATGATGAGCGCTCGTGACACCGACTGGGACGGCGTGCGGCTGCACGTCGTCACCGGGAAGGGCGGCACCGGCAAGACCACGGTGGCCGCGGCACTCGCCCTCGCCCTCGCCGCGGGCGGGCGCAAGGTGCTGCTGGTCGAGGTCGAGGGCCGCCAGGGCATCGCCCAGGTCTTCGACATCCCGCCGCTGCCGTACGAGGAGCGCAAGGTCGCGGTCGCGCCCGAGGGCGGCGACGTCTACGCGCTCGCCATCGACCCCGAGGCCGCGATGCTCGAGTACCTCGAGATGTTCTACGGCATGCGCCGGGCCGGCCGGGCGCTCACCAAGCTGGGCGTGGTCGACTTCGCCACCACGATCGCGCCGGGGCTGCGCGACGTGCTCGTCACCGGCAAGACGAGCGAGGCGGTCCGGCGCCGCGACCCCGCCACGGGCCGCCGCGTGTACGACGCGGTGGTGCTCGACGCGCCGCCCACCGGCCGGGTGGTCCGCTTCCTCAACGTCACCTCCGAGGTGGCCGGCCTCGCCCGGGTGGGGCCGATCAAGAACCACGCCGAGCTGGTGCGCGGCGTGGTCGCCTCGCCGGAGACCGCCGTGCACCTGGTGACGCTGCTGGAGGAGATGCCGGTCCAGGAGACCCTCGACGGCATCGCCGAGCTGCGCGCGGCGAAGCTGCCCACCGGCGGCATCTTCATCAACATGGTCCGCCCGGAGGAGCTGCCGCAGAGCGCGCTCGAGGCGGCGCTCAAGGGCCGGTTCGACGTCGACGAGCTCGCGCTCGGGCTGAAGGCCGCGAATCTCGCCGACGGGGACGAGGCGCGGCGCCTCGCCGAGGCCCTCGCGACCGAGGTGCTCGAGCACGCCCGCCGTACCCAGCTCGAACGGCGCGAGCGCACCCTGCTCGCCAAGACCGGGCTGCCGCGCTACGAACTGCCGCTGCTCACCGAGGGCGTCGACCTCGCCGGGCTGTACGAGCTCGCCGAGGTGATCCGCGAGCAGGGCGCGGCCTGACCGATCCTTGACCGGCGCGCGGCCGATCCGTGATAAAGCCGCCCGCCGCATTGACCTCTTGTTTAAAAAGTTGACCGAAGTACGGCGCACCGCGCCCGTGACCGCTGTTGAATGGAGGCGTGCGCGCGAGCCGCGGCGGCGGCCTCGGCGACGCACTCAGCCTGGGGCGTGGTATGTCCCGAAACTTCCTCGTTGCCGGATTGTTGCCGGTTCACCGGAAGGCACCGGCGGTTAACCGGCACGATGAGCGGTAACAAACGCGGTCAGCGGTGCGCGTGCGGCGCACCCACTGACCGCGTGGTGATCGGACGGCGATCGATTGGGACGGCGGTGAGCGGAGCGAGCGCGATGACCGGGACGGCCGGGGGCCACACCGTGCGCACGGCCCCCGCCCTGGACATCGACGCCATCCTCGACGACCCGGGCACGCGGATCGTCGTCTGCTGCGGCTCCGGCGGGGTGGGCAAGACCACCACGGCCGCCGCCCTCGGCCTGCGCGCGGCCGAGCGGGGCAGGCGCGTGGTCGTGCTCACCGTCGACCCCGCCCGTCGGCTCGCCCAGTCGATGGGGCTCACCGAGCTCGACAACACTCCCCGGCTCGTGGCCGGGACCCGGGGCACCGGCGAGCTGCACGCGATGATGCTCGACATGAAGCGCACGTTCGACGAGATCATCGAGGCACACGCCGACCCCGAACGCGCCCGTCAGATTCTGACGAATCCGTTCTATCAGTCCCTCTCGTCGAGCTTCTCCGGCACCCAGGAGTACATGGCGATGGAGAAGCTCGGCCAGCTGCGCCGTGCCGACGAATGGGACCTGATCGTCGTCGACACGCCGCCGTCCCGGTCCGCGCTCGACTTCCTCGACGCGCCCGAACGGCTCGGCCGGTTCCTCGACGGCCGGCTGATCCGCGTGCTCATGGCGCCGGCCCGCGCGGGCGGCCGCAGCGCGTTCAAGCTGCTCAACGCCGGGTTCGGCTTCCTCGCCGGGGCGTTGACCAAGGTGCTCGGAGCCCAGGTGCTCAAGGACATCCAGACCTTCGTCAGCGCCCTCGACGCCGTGTTCGGCGGTTTCCGCCAGCGCGCCGAGCAGACCTACCGCCTGCTCCAGGCTCCCGGCACCGCGTTCCTCGTGGTCGCCGCGCCGGAGCGGGACGCGATGCGGGAGGCGTCGTACTTCGTCGAGCGGCTCGCCGAGGAGCGCATGCCCCTGGCCGGTCTCGTGGTCAACAGGGTGCATCGCTCCCCGGCCGCGGCCCTCTCCGCGGCCCGTAGCGCCGCCGCGGCAGAGGACCTGGAAGCTCGTGGCGAGCATGAGCTGACCGCCGCGGTGTTGCGGCTCCACGCCGGGCGGATGCAGCTGGCCGCACGGGAGCATCGCGAGCAGGAGCACTTCATCTCGGCGCATCCCACGGTGCCGATCGCGCAGGTGCCCGCGATGCCGGAGGATGTCCATGATCTCGCCGGTCTTCGCGAGATCGGCGCGCTTATGGCCGCCTGAATGGCTGGCGGCGGCAACTCCGGTCGGCCCGGAACGGCGGCCACAATGCACGGCCATGCGGAATGCGAGGGCAACCCCCTCCCCGTCGAGAGGACCCTCGCGATATATCAGCCGGCCATCAACGCGTTGTCCCGCTCGTACTCCTCCTTGGCGGTCGCGAGCAGGTCCCGCCAGGAGGTGACGTCGGGCCGCCGCCGCAGCAGCGCCCGCCGCTCCCTCTCGGTCATACCGCCCCAGACCCCGAACTCGATGCGGTTGTCAAGCGCATCGGCGAGGCATTCGGTACGGACCGGGCATCCACGGCAGATCAGTTTCGCCCTGTTCTGCGCGGCCCCCTGGACGAACAGCGCGTCCGGGTCCACACCACGACAGGCGGCACGGGAGGTCCAATCCGTGATCCACATGTGTTTCGACCCCACTCCCCTTAGGTGGTCAGTCGTTCTTCGGCCGACGGGCGCGGGCGTCGAGCCTCCGTATTCAGTTGCCGCAGAGGAGAACGTACGCAACCGGGTGTTCGGTTCGACAGTCCCCGCCCGGGCCAATTTCCGGCATGGTCAAGTCGGGTCACGTGGCCGGGATTGACTAGTCACCCCCCGGGTAGACGCAGCACAAGACGTATCGAATTGGACTTTCGGTACCAGTCTTCTGGTTCCGCAGTCGTACGCTTAAGGCGTGCGAGCTCGAGGTTGGGGCAGAACATTGATGACCGTTGTGCTCCGTGTCATCAGGCTGGCGCTGGCGAGCGCGGTGGCGGGGGTGCTGGTCGCCGCGATGGTCCTGCCCGCCGTGGGCGGGGCCGGCGTGACCGTGGTCTCCACCACCGAGACGCTGCGCATCGCCCCCGAGGAGCTCGACGAACCGCCGCTCCCGGAGCGGACGGTGGTGCTCGACGCCAACGGCAAGCGGATCGCGCAGTTCTACTACCAGTACCGGCAGTCGGTGCCGCTCTCGAAGGTCGCCGACGTGATGAAGAAGGCGATCATCGAGATCGAGGACGCGCGGTTCTACGAGCACGGCGCGATCGACCTCGAGGGCACGTTCCGGGCGCTGTGGAAGAACCTGCAGAGCGGCGGGGTGAACGAGGGCGGTTCCTCGATCACCCAGCAGTACGTCAAGCAGGTTCTCGTCAACAAGGCGAAGACGAAGAAGGAGGCGGCGGCGGCGGTCGCGCCGACGTTCAGCCGGAAGCTGAACGAGTTGCGGCACGCCCTCGCGATCGAGGAGAAGTACACCAAGGACGAGATCCTCGAGAAGTACCTCAACATCTCCTACTTCGGCGCCGGCGCCTACGGCATCGAGGCGGCCGCCAAGCGCTTCTTCGGCAAGAGCGCCTCCGAGCTCAAGCTCCACGAGGCGGCCACGCTCGCGGGAGCCGTGCAGAACCCGACCCTCACCGACCCCTCCCGCGGCAAGGAGTACCGCGACCGGCTGCTCGCCCGCCGTAACGTCGTGCTCGACGTGATGTACCGGCGCGGCAAGATCACCCAGGCCGAGTGGGCCGCCGCCCGGAAGAAGAAGCTCGGCTACAAGGGCTACGACATCTCCGGCGGCTGCGAGCGGAGCAAGTACCCCTACTTCTGCCTCTACGTCCAGCACGAGATCCTCAACAACAAGGCGTTCGGCAAGACCGTGAAGGAGCGCCGCGAGCTGCTCACCCGCGGCGGCCTCACGATCCGGACCACGATCGACCCGCGGATGCAGCGGGCCGCCGAGCAGGCGATCCGCCAGTACGTCAAGGCCTCCGACAAGCCGGTCGCCGCCGAGGCCCTCATCGAGCCCGGCACCGGCAAGATCAAGGCGATGGCGGCGAGCCGGAAGTTCGGCAACAACAAGAAGAAGAACGAGTCGAACTACAACCTCGTCGCCGACGCGGCCCACGGCGGCGGCGCCGGCTTCCAGGCCGGCTCCACGTTCAAGGTCTTCACGCTCGCCGCGGCCCTGGAGAAGGGCATGCGGTTCGGCGACGGCTTCGAGGTGGGCGGCACCTACCAGGCGGCGAGCTACGGCACGTTCCGCAACTGCAAGGGCGAGCGGGTCGGCGACCCCAACCACGTCGTGCACAACGCCAGCGGCGAGGGCGGCGGCGGGTTCAAGAACCTGCAGACCGGCACCTGGGGCTCGGTGAACACCTTCTTCATGAAGCTCCAGGAGCGGGTCGGCCTGTGCAACGTCGTCAAGATGGCGAAGCGGCTCGGCATCAAGCGGGCCGACGGCAAGAAGCTCGGCGAGTACGAGACGTTCACCCTCGGCATCAACGAGATGGACCCGGTGACCGTCGCCAGCGCCTACGCCACCTTCGGCGCCCGCGGCAAGTACTGCAAGCCGATGGCGATCACCTCGGTCACCTTCCGGAACGGCAAGACGATCGAGTTCGAGCCGGACTGCAAGCAGGTGCTCGAGGCCGAGGTCGCCGACGCGGTGAACCACATCCTGTCCGGGGTGTTCACCAAGGGCACGATGAGCGGCGTCGGCGGCATCGGCCGGGACGCGGCCGGCAAGACCGGCACCACCGATGAGTACCGGGCCGCCTGGTTCGCCGGCTACACGCCCGACCTCGCCGCCGCCGTGAGCATCGGCGACCCGCGCGGCTCCTACAAGCACCCGCTGCGCAACGTGGTCATCGGCGGCCGGTACTACGGGGTCGTGTTCGGCGCCTCCATCGCCGGCCCGATCTGGAAGCAGACGATGCTGCGGGCGCTGGCGGACGTCCCGCCGTCGTCGTTCACCAAGCCGGACATGTCCCGCTTCGGCGGGTGCACCGGCGGCTGCCCGAAGAAGAAGCCGAAGGACCGCGACGGTGCGGACGGCGAGGACGGCGACGAGGGCGACGACGGCGACGGTGACGACGCGGACGCCGGCGACGACTTCTTCACGACGCGCGGCGGGAACCCCTTCGGCCGGGGCGGCGGCGAGCGGTTCGCCCGGAACCGCTGACCGGCGGGCCGGATACCGGCCCCCGGCCCGCCGCCGACCGGGCCGCCCACACGGCGCCCGCTCGGCCGGCGGGGCCCCGTTCCGTCAGCCCTGCAGACGCGCGCGTACGGCCGCGGCGACCCGGGCGCCCTCGGCGCGCCCGGCCACCTTCGGGGTGAGGACCTTCATCACCTGACCCATGGCGCGCGGCCCCTCGGCGCCGGTCTCCTTGATCGCCTCCTCAACGAGGCGGTTCAGCTCCTCGTCGGTGAGCTGCGCGGGCAGGTACTCCTCCAGCACGGCCTTCTCGGCCAGCTCCGCCTCGGCCCGGTCCTGCCGCCCGGCGTTCGCGAAGGCCTCCGCCGCCTCCCGGCGCTTCTTCGCCTCCTTGGTCAGCACCTTGATGATCTCCTCGTCGGAGAGCTCCCGGGCGGCCTTCCCGGCGACCTCCTCGTTGCTGATCGCCGCGAGCGCCAGCCGTATGGTCCGCGTCCGCACCTCGTCGCGGTTCTTCATCGCAGCCGAAAGATCGGCCTTCAGCTTGTCCTTGAGCGAACTCATGGCGTCCATCTTGCCGCGTCGCATGGGGCATGATGGTCGGGTGAGGAAAGCCGTGGCCCTTCCCTTGTCCGTGCTGGGCGCCGGCGTCGCCGGTCTCGCCTACGCGTCGATCGTCGAGCGCAACTGGTTCCGGCTGCGCCGGTTCGACGTGCCCGTGCTCGAGCCGGGACGGCATCCGGTCCGGATCCTGCACCTGTCGGACCTGCACCTCACCCCCGGCCGCAAGCGTCTGATCGAGTGGGTGCGGTCGCTCGAGGCGCTCCGCCCCGACCTGGTGGTGAACACCGGCGACACGATCGCCCACCCCGACGCGATCCCGGCCTACCTGCGGGCCGTCGAGCCGCTGCTGTCCCGTCCGGGCGTGTTCGTGTACGGCTCGAACGACCTGTACGCGCCGCGGTTCAAGAACCCGGCCCGCTACCTGTGGCGCACCTCCAAGCGGGACGTGCTGCGGGAGGAGCCCTCCCTGCCGTGGGAGGAGCTGGGCGCGAGCATGACCGCCGCGGGCTGGCTCGACCTGAACAACCGGGTCGCCCGCATCAAGGTCGGCGACCTCGACGTGCACGTGGGCGGCATCCACGACTCGCACATCGACCGCGACCGGTACGACGAGATCGCGGGCGAGGCGCCCAAGGACGCCGATCTGCGCCTCGGCGTGATGCACTCGCCCGAGCCGCGCAACCTTACCCGGTTCGCCGAGGACGGCTACGACCTGCTGCTCGCCGGGCACACCCACGGCGGCCAGCTGTGCGTGCCGTTCTACGGCGCCCTCGTCACCAACTGCGGCATCGACCGCGCCCGGGCCAAGGGCCTGCACCGGCACGGCTCCGCCTGGCTGCACGTCTCCGCGGGTCTGGGTACGTCCCCGTACGCCCCGGTCCGCTTCGCCTGCCCGCCCGAGGCCACCCTTCTCACGCTCGTCGCCCGCCGACCGAAAAGGAGAGGCACGACCACCTCCAGAGTCCGGTAGACTGTCGGAGGCGAAAGCGCCGCACCGGGGTGTAGCGCAGCTTGGCAGCGCGCTTCGTTCGGGACGAAGAGGCCGTGGGTTCAAATCCCGCCACCCCGACCAGCGAGAAGGCCGCCTGTGAGACCTCACAGGCGGCCTTCGTCGTCTCGGTGCAGCGGCAAAGTGCAGCAACGGCGGCCTGGGCGGCCAAGGCCCTCACCGGGCTGGAGAGCGCCCGCCGAGGCCCACATCCGAGCGGAGGATCGTGCGCCCGGGGCCGGTGTGCGGTGTGATCCTCCACACACTTGCGTCAGGGCGGGCGGCCCCGCCCCGCCGATCGGAGGTCCTCCGGACGCGCCGGGCGTGCCGCCCGGTCGCTCGGCGGCGCTCGGCTTCCGTGGGTCCCGGAGAGTTCCCCCAAGGGACACCGGAATGGCTGTTATTCCTACTTGAATAGTGGATAATACTCTCGTGACCTTACAGACAGCGGATCAGGAAGCCGTGGTACGGCCTTCGGCGCCGGCGGACCCGCTGGTCGGGTTCACCGTCGGGGTGACCGCGACGCGGCGTAGCGAGGAGCTGGGGGCGCTGCTCGTCGGACGGGGCGCGCGGGTCATCCAGGCGCCGGCGATCCGGTACGTGTCTATCGCCGAGGAGGGCGGGCTGCTCGACGCCACCCGGGCGTGCCTGGCCGCTCCCGTCGACGACGTGGTCGTCACCACCGGCGGCGGGTTCCGGAGCTGGCTGACGGCCGCGGAGGGCTGGGGGCTGGCCGACGCCCTCCTCGACCGGTTCTCGGCGGCGAGGGTGCTCGCCCGCGGCCCTGGGGCGCGCGGGGCGGTCCACGCCGCGGGCCTGTACCCGGATGACGGGCTGGAGCCGTCCACCACGCGGGAGATCCTCGACCACCTGCTGCGCGAGGGCGTGCGCGGGCGGCGCATCGTGGTCCAGCCGTACGGCGAGCCGCTCGGCGCGTTCACGGCGGCGCTGCGGGACGCCGGGGCCGAGGTGATCGAGGCGCCGGTGTACCGCTGGCGGCCCGCCGCGGACCCGGCGCCGCTGCGGCGGCTGATCCGGCTCGTCGTCGCGAGGACGGTGGACGCCGTGGCGTTCACCACCGCGCACGGGGTGCGGACCATGCTCGACGTGGCACGGCGAGACGGGGTGGAGGACGCCCTGCTGGAGGCGTTCCGCGACTCGGTGATCGCCGCATGCGTGGGCCCGACGGCCGCCGCGCCGCTGGAAGCCCGTGGCGTGCTCCCGCTGCGGCCCACGGCTCCCCGGCTGGGCGGGCTCGTCCGCGAGCTCACCGCGTACCTGCCGGAGTACGCGGTCATCCGGGTGGCCGCCGCAGGCCACCACCTGGAGATCCGCGGGCACGCAGCCATCGTGGACGGCACGCCGCGGCAGATCCCGCCCGCGCCGATGGCACTGCTCAAGCGGCTCGCCGTCACCCCCGGCGCGGTGGTCACCCGCTCCGAGCTGCTCGCCCGGCTGCCCACCCGGGCGTCGGGGTCGGCCGAGCACGCGGTCGAGATGGCGATCACCCGGCTGCGGCAGGCCCTCGGCTCGGCCCAGATCATCGAGACGATCGTCAAGCGCGGGTACCGGCTCGCCACGCCGGCCGCCGCCGGGCCCGCCGCGCGGGCGCCGGCGCGGCGCCGCGCCGCCTCCTAGCCCCGCCCGAACGGCGGGGCCCGGCGGCCGCGACCAGCGCCGCGGCGGCGGTACGGCTCGCACCGGGCGCGCGGGGCACGGCGACGGCCCGTGGCCCGGCTACGCCGCGCCGCCGTACCGGCTCGCCGCCCATCGGCGGGAGGTGCCCGACGGATCCGGCACGCTCGGCACGCAGGCCGTTCCCTGCCGGTGGTCGCAGAACGACGCCGCCGCGCCCGGCGATCACGGCCCGTGCCCCGGCCGTTCCCGCTTGGGCGGGCCACCGGGGCGGTGGCCGGTCCGGCCCGCCGTCCGCCGTCGCCCGGAGGGCCGTGTGGGTCAGCCGAACTCGATGACCTCGAAGGATGCCGCGAACCGGCAGCCGAGGCGGGTGCCGTTGGCGCGGGCCGCCGCTTCGAGGAACTCCTCGGCGTCGGCCATGGGGTGGTCGTCGCCGAGGCCCTTCAGGTACGCCGCGTGGGCCTGGAGCGACGCGACGCCGGCGGCGAAGTGGTCGGTGATGTCGACCCCGTGGCGGGCGTACGGGGAGCCGCTCGCGAGCACCATGCGCACGCCGTTCCACGGCTCCAGGCCCTCGGTGAGCAGTTCCCGGAACACCCACCGGTTGGCCGCGTCCCGGACCGCGTCGATCACCGCCTGGCCCACGGCGATGTGGTCGGCCTGGTTGAGGCCGCCGCCCTCGAACGTCGGATGGTGGTTCGTCATGATCACGACCTCGGGCCGGTGGCGGCGGATCACCCGCGCGATGTCGCGGCGGAGCGGCAGGCCGTACTCGAGCATGCCGTCGGGGTGGCCGAGGAACTCCACGGAGGAGACGCCGACGAGCGCGGCCGCCTCCCGCTGCTCCCGCTCCCGCACCGGGCGCGCCTCCTCCGGCGGCATCGAGTCGATCCCGGCCTCGCCGCTCGTCACCAGGCAGTAGGCGACCGTCTTGCCCTGCGCGGTCCACCGGGCCACCGCCGCGGCCGCGCCGTACTCCATGTCGTCGGGATGCGCGACCACGGCGAGCGCGCGGCTCCACGCCTCGTCGACCGGTTGCAGCTTCTCCACCTCGGCCCCCTTCTCGTCGCGGTTCCGCGATCTTCGGCTCACTTGCAGTCTGCCCCGCGGTGCCGGGGGGTGGACAGGCCTGACGCGCACGATCCGACCGGGCTACGCCACCCGAGTTGACACGCGCATTCAACCGACAGGCAAAGCAGACAAGCTGTCGACCAAAGAAGTGGAATGTAACTTTTCAATCGCTTGCCTGCAAACTCGGTACACAAGTAGCCTCAGCCGTGGCAAGATCCGTTTCGTGGGCCGGACAGGCTCACAGATCCCCCGGACTTCAGGAGATCTCATGCGTACCCGAAGCATCCTTGCCGCGACCATCGGCGCCGCCGCGCTGCTGGCGGCCGTTCCGGTGGGTGCCGCGTTAGCGGACCCCGGCGACTCCCGGCAGGCCCGTCCCCACGGCCACCACTCGAAGCCGGTCACGAAGCCGATCGCCAAGCCGACCCCGAAGCCGACGCCGGGGGCGGGTGACACCTACACGCTCTGCGTCAACAAGTACAGCGGCGCGATCCGCGTGCCCACGCGGTTCAAGCCGTGCAACCGCAAGGAGAACAAGATCACGCTGTTGACCGAGCAGGCGGTCGGCAAGCTGGTCGGCCCGCAGGGGCCTCCCGGCCCGGAGGGGCCGCAGGGTCCCAAGGGGGACAAGGGTGACCCCGGTCCGCAGGGTCCCCAGGGTCCGGCCGGCCCGGCAGGGCCGCAGGGCCCGAAGGGCGAGAAGGGTGACAAGGGCGACACCCCCAAGATCGACGCCCTCGAGATCGACCTCGGCAAGGTGCTCGGCAGGTACAGCTGCGCCAACGTCTCCACCAACCCGGCGGTGCTGAAGTTCGGCAACTGCAAGAAGGTCTGAGCCGCACCGTCCGGCCGACCCGGCCGGGCGCCGCGCCCGCCCGGCCGTTCGCACCACTACACACCAATTCGCACCACTACGCAGGAAGGCGGGAGATCACGGGATACGGCGTCCGCCGCGGCCTGACGCAGGACGGGAGCCCGGAAGCGGCGGGACAGCGCGTCCCGTGATCTCCACCCCACTCCCCCATCACCCGGTCAGAGGACGAAGGCCGGTTCCGGCCACGGAACCGGCCTTCTCCGTTTCCGGGCCCGCCCGCGTCGCGCCGGCCTCGTCAGCTGACCGCTCGGCCGCGGGACACGCCTGCGCCGGGTACGGCCCGGCGGCCCGAGTGCCGTGCGCCGCCCGGAACCGCCGATGGGAGAATCCGATGGAGCACGATCGTCGGATCGACCACGACAGGGCGGTGTCCATGGTCATCGAGCATGCCGAGCTTTCGATCATCCCCGGGCGGGAGGCCGAGTTCGAGGCCGCGTTCGAGCAGGGACACAAGGCGATCGCGCAGTCGCCCGGGTACCTGTGGGCTCGGCTGATCCGGCAGATCGAGAACCCGAGCAGCTACCTGCTGCTGGTCGGCTGGGAGTCGCTCGAGGCGCACATGGAGACCTTCCGCGGCTCCGACCTCTTCCGCCAGTGGCGCGCCGCGGTCGGCCCGTTCTTCGCCGCCCCGCCGAACGTCACCCACTACAACGGCGAACTGACCCCCGCCACGGAGTCCTGACCCCACGCCGTCGGCGCGCTGTCACTCGCCGCCGCGGATGTCCGGCAGCCGCTTCGGGGTGTAGGTGATCTCGCTGAACCGGACGGTGAGGCCGGGGCCGGTGGGCGACTGGGCGAGGAAGCCGACCTCGGGCTCGCCGTCGAGGGCGAAGTAGCGGATGAGGTGCCAGAAGTCCGAGCCGACGGCGGCGTGGAAGGCGTACGCGGGGCCGAGCCGTGCGATGCGGAGGCGGACGTCGGCTCCGTCCACGGGGATGGAGTTGCAGTCGTCGGAGACGCCCCGGGTGACGACGGAGACGATGGTGGGGCGGCCCTGGGGGGAGAGCTCGAGGCAGAGCTTCGCCCACGTGTCCTCGCCCGCGTACAGCAGCAGCACCCCGGCGTCGTAGGTGGCGGCCGGCTCGGCGGTGATCCGGGCGCTGAGGGTGAAGTCGCCGTCGAGGCGGCCGAGCAGGGCGGGCGCGTTCGCGTAGCGGCCCTGGCCGCCCGGGTCGGTGAACAGGTCGGTGCGCGGGCCGGCGGACAGGACGAGCGTGTCGTCGCCCTCGATCCGCCAGGCGGCGGGCTCGTTCAGGTGGCGCAGCGGGGCCGGGAAGGCGGGCAGAACTGCGGGCTCGGGCATGGTCTCCTCGGTTCGGGTCAGGGCGGTGGGCGACGCACGGCGCCGATCCCGCGAGCGGCACGAGAGCCACGGCCGAGGCCGCGCGGCGGGAGTCCGCGGCTCTGGTACGGCGGGCGGAGCGGCGGCCGACCGTCTCCCGGACGACCCGCGGCCGGAAGGAGCGGCGTCGCCGTTCGGCTTCCGTGTCGCCCCCTTCTGCCGTTGACCGGCAGATCGGGTTCAGCGTAACCACGCGAAGACGGCCGCCTCGGTGGTCGCCGGGGAAACGTCCGATCCACCCCGCAGGTCCGCGGGGCGCGCACGGCCCTCACGGCCGGCGGCAGGGCCAGGTCCGACGCCGCGACCAGCCGAAACGTGAGCGGTTCCGGTGTGCCGTGGCCCATGCCCGGTGCCCGTCGCCGTCGCCTCGCGCTGAAAGAAGCGCACCACGGCGTTCACCGCGAGTGGACACGTCCGCGGCGCTGGTTCGTCCCCATGCGGCGGCTCGCATCGGCCGCCGCCCGGCCGGTCCGGCCGATCCGCGAGCCCGGCCACGACCGGCGCGCCGGTTCGTCAAGCCGCCGACGGCAGCTCGGCCGGGCGACCGCGCGCAGGCGGCCGCGCGGAGGACGGTACGGCCACGGCCATCGACGCCCGCCCGCGTCACCGGCCACGAGGCGACCCGCCGGACGCGGCGAGATCGCCGCTTCGGCCCGGCGCGGGGGCGTGACGGCCCGCGACGCGGGGCCGTACCCTCCCCTGCGGAGCACGGGCCGGACGGCCATGATCGTCTCCGAGAGGCGCAGGCGGACCCATCGGCGCGACCGGGAGGTGGACGTGGCGATCCAGGTGGCGGTGTGCGGGCCGCGCGACTGCACGCCGGAGGAGCGGCGGGACGCCCGTGAGCTGGGGCGGCTGCTCGCCGTGCGCGGTGCCGTGGTGGTGTGCGGCGGCTACACCGGCGTGATGGAGGCGGTGGCCGAGGGCGCCCACGGCGCGGGCGGAACGGTCGTGGGCGTGCTGTCACGCGCCGACCGGGAGGGCGCGAACCCGTACCTCACCGTCGCCATCCCCACCGGGGCCGGCGAGGCCCGCAACGCGATCATCGTCAACTCCGCGGACGCGGTGATCGTCGTCGGCGGCTCGTGGGGCACGCTGTCCGAGCTCGCCCTGGCGATGCGGCGCGGCCGGGTCCCCGTGGTCCAGCTCGGCGGCTGGCGCGTGTACGACGAGCGCGGCGAGCCCGTCCCCGGCATCCGGTACGCCACGAGCCCGGCGCACGCCCTCGAGCTCACCGGCCTGTGGCCGTAGCGCGCCCGGCCCCGGCCGGGCACGTCCGGCGGGCCGCCGCAGGGCCCCGGCCCGGGGCACCGATCCCGCGGGGCACCCGTACCTGAACGGCCCGCACGCGGGGAGGACTGGGCGGGAGCGGTCCGGCGCACGAGGGGAACCCCGGGTGGGCGGCCGGCACGGCCGGCCGGGGCACACCCTGGCCCGGCGTCTCGCCCGGCGGCCTCGGCGACGGCGGGGCGAAAAGTAGTGCCAGCACTACCCGGCAGAGACGTGCTTGCCCGCCTGTGCGGTTGTGCTCCCTCGCCTACCGTGAAGGGCGATCGGTGGACGAGGAGGCGAAAGGGAGCGGCAATGGCACACGGTGGATTGGGAGCGTGGCGGGAGCGCCTCGTCGCGGTGCTCTCCCTGCTCGCCTGGGGCGCGCTCGCCCCACTCTCCCTCATCCCCCTCGCCCTGCTCGTCACCGCGGCCGGCACGGTGTTCTCCGCGGCGATCGCAGCCGTGCTGGACGGGATCCCGCCGAGCGCGGCCATCCTCGGCCGGGTCGCGGTGGCCCTGGTCGCCCTGCCCGCGGCCACCGTGAGCGCCCAGGTGTGCGTGCGCCTCCACCAGTGGCGGGCGGCCGCCCTGTGGGGGCTGGCGGCACCCCCGGAATCCCCCGGGGAGCCCGTCTCCCCCCTGCTGCGCGGGCTCCGGTTCGTCCTGGGCCGCGACGCGTGGACCGCGGTGGGACACAGCACCCTCCTCGGCCTGGGCGGCCTCGCCGTCGGCGGCGTGCCCGTGCTGCTCATCGCCCTCGGCGCCGGGGGGTTCGTCGGCGGCCTGGGGGTGCTCGTCGCCGTCGGCTTCACCCCGGCCACGGCCGCCACCGGGGTGACCGCCCCCGTGGCCCTCCTCATCCTCGGCCCGCTGCTGGTCGGGGGAGTGCTGTGGGCGGCGCCGTGGCTGCAGCGCTGCGACCGCGCGCTCGCGCGGCGCATCCTCGTCGACTCGCCCCAGGTGCGGGTGCGCCGCCGGCTCCGCCAGTTGAGCGACACCCGCTCCCGCATGGTGGACGCGGCCGAGGCGGAACGCCGCCGTATCGAACGCGACCTGCACGACGGCGCCCAGCAACGGCTGCTCGCGCTCAGCCTCACCCTGGCCCGGGCCCGCGCCAAATTCGACCGCGACCCGGAGGGGGCGCGCGCCCTCGTGGAGGAGGCGCGACGGGAATCCCGGGCGGTCATCGCCGACCTGCGGGACGTAGCCCAGGGACTCCACCCGCGGGTGCTCACCGACCACGGGTTGGAGGCCGCCCTGCCCGTGGCCGCCGCCCGCTGCCCGGTACCGGTCCGGCTCGACATCCACCTCGACGAGCGGCCGTCACCCCGGGCGGAGGGGGTCGCCTACTACGTGGTGTGCGAGGCGCTCACCAACGTCGCCAAACACGCCGACGCCGCTGCGGTCACGGTCCGGGCGGAGCGGGTGCGTCGCCGCCGCGGCGACCTGCTCCGGGTCACCGTCACCGACAACGGCCGGGGAGGCGCCGACCCGCGGGCCGGCACCGGACTCCACGGACTGGCGGACCGCGTCGAGGCGGTCGACGGCGACCTGTTCCTCCACAGCCCACCCGGTGAGGGCACGGTCCTCACCGCCGACATCCCGTGGAAGGCGTAGCCGTGCGTGTGATCATCGCCGAGGACTCGGTGCTGCTGCGCAACGGCATCGCCCGGCTGCTCGAGGACGCGGGCATCGACGTGGTCGACCAGGTGGGGGATGCCGATGCCCTCCTCGCCGCGGTCGCCGCCCATCCCGACGTGGACCTGTGCCTGATCGACATCCGCATGCCGCCCACCTATCGGGAGGAGGGTATGGCGGCGGCGGTCCGCATCCGCGCCGACCATCCCGACGTGGCGGTCCTCCTCCTCTCCCAGCACGTGGTGGGCACCCATGCCGCGCAACTGCTGGGCCAGGGCGCCGCCAAGGTGGGCTACCTGCTCAAAGACCGCGTGGCCGATATCGACGAATTCGTGGACACGCTGCACCGGGTGGCCGCCGGTGGCACCGCCATCGACCCGGAGGTGATCGCCCAGCTCCTCACCCGTACCACCGATCCGGCTCTCGACCGGTTGAGCCCGCGGGAGACCGAGGTGCTCGCCGCGATGGCCGAAGGGCTCACCAACGCCGGGATCGCGGCGCGGCTGTTCATCACGGAACGGGCCGTGGAGAAGCACGTCCGCTCCATCTTCACCAAGCTCGACCTGCTCCCCGACGCCCACGAACACCGTCGCGTACTCGCCGTCCTGCACTACCTGCGCGCCCAGGCGGGACGGTCCTGACCCGGCCACACACCTGTAAGGAGACACGAACACCATGACCGTCACCGCCCAGGACAATCCCCAGCCCACACCCCCGCCGGCACGGTCGGGACGCCGTCTCTGGCTCATCCTCGGCGCCCTGGTCGGCGTGGCCGCGTGCATCGTGGGACTGTTGAGCGTGTCCACCACGGTGGCCACGACGACCAGTACCGAGGAGACCGAGTTCCCGGCTCCCCGCCTGCTCGAGATCGACAACGACACGGAAGGCAGCGTGACCCTCGTCGCCAAGGACACCGACACGGTCACCGTCAGCGTGTCCGCATGGGAGTCGCTGACCGCGGACACCGTGCGGGACGCGAAGCCCGACGCCGACCTGCTGCGGCTCTCCGCCACCTGCGACCGCCTGCTGGAGCTGGTGGGCCGGTGCGCCGCCGACTATGTGGTCACCGTTCCCGCCGGCACGGAGGTGTCCGTCCGCGCCGTCACCGGGAAGGTGGACGTCACCGGGGTCGCCGCCCCCGTGAAGGCCGTCACGGAGACGGGGAGGATCAACCTGCGCGACATCACCGGGGCGATCACCGTGGAGAGCGCGATCGGCGATGTCACCGCGACGGGCTCCGGCCCCAGCGCCAAGGTCACCACGAACACGGGCAACATCACCCTGGACGACTTCCAGGCCAAGACGGTGACCGCGACCTCGGAGACCGGGAAGGTCCGCGTCGGCTCCGGGTTCACCACGGCCACGCTGCGCAGCAACACGTCCGCGGTGCGGGTGAAGACCGGCACCGAGTTCGAGAGCCTGTACGTCGCCACCACGCTCGGGAACATCGACCTGACGGTCCCCGACGTCGCCTACCGGGTGGACGCCGACAGCACGATCGGCGATGTGAGGGTCAACGTCGACCAGTCCCGCGACGCGGCCGCCGCCATCGAGGCGAGGAGCGACAGCGGGGTGATCACGATCAACCCGCGCTGATCCCCCACCCGCGCGTCCCGCTCGCCTGCCCGCGAGCGGGGCTTCGCGCTCTCCGCGACCCATTCGCCCAAACCAATCCGCACCCGCCCCAGCCCACCAAAGCTCACCAAAAGGGCATGAGTCGCGGCACCAGCCGAGACGGAAGAGGGCGGAAGGCGGCCACCTCGTTCGCCCAGGTGCGGCAGGACGTCTTTCCGTACCGCCCGATCCCCCTCGTGGCTCGCCATCACTACCGGAGCGGCGGCCTTGCTCGTCGTAGTGACCGGAGGCCGGGTGCGGCGGATGGCCCGCAACGTGGGACCATCGCCCATTACGGCGGCCATGCGCTCGCCGCGCCGGTGAGCGGCCGTCGGCTCAGCGGCATCCGGTCGCACTCCGATATGTCGGTGAGACGGCCGGACGGTATCGGCATGATCGTGACGGTCCTCGCCGGGTGTACGGCTCCCGCCGTGGTGGGCCCTGATCGACGAGCGGGCCTTCGCCAGGAACGGCAACGCGATGAAGCGGGCCAAGACCGCACCGCAGGTCACCGTCGCGGTCGGCGGTACGACGACGGCGAAGGCCGTTCGTGCGGCCCGCCGTGCCGCTGTCCGGCGACCCGGCCGACGAGGCGTTCCGCGCCGCCGAGCCGCGCGTGGCACCGGGGCGAGGCGGGCCGACGGTCCCGGTGGCCTGCCGGCGCCGCCGGCGCGCACCCCGAAGGCCGGGACACGGGTGCCCGTAAACGACGGAAGGAGCATCCAGGCCACGCTGCCCTGATCGGCCTGGATGCTCCGGCTTCCGGGGTACGGCCCCGGCGGGGTCAGCCGGCGTACGGCGGGTAGCCGTAGCCCACCACCTGCCACTTGGGGCGCACCCGGCGTTCGACTTTACCGTTTCCGGTGTTGCCCTCGATCGTGGTGATGGTGCCGTCGCCGTTGTCCCGCTCCACGAGGCCGACGTGGTCGATGCCCTCGATGGTCTTCGTGCCGGCCCAGTCGAAGAACACCACGGCACCCGGCGAGGCGACCTCGGTGCCCCAGTGGCCGTTGGCCTTGAACCACTTGGCGTAGGTCACGGTGTAGGCGTCCCACCCCATGATCGGGCGGATGCCGGCCTGTTCGCCGACCCAGGACACGAACATGGCGCACCAGGGGGCGTTCCGGTACCCCTCGAGGGTGCCGCCGTCGCGCGCCAGGGTCTCCAGCGCGCGGGGGGAGTTCATGTACCACTCGTGGAACTCGGTGCCGCCGCCGTAGGCGTTCTCGGAGACACCGATCTTGCTCGCCGCGATCCGCAGCACGTCCTGGGCGGTCACCTTGGGCAGATCCTGGGCGATCCGCTGCAGCGGGGTGAGCTTCGCTTCGTCCGTCTCGGGCACCCGGCCGTCGTGCCGCGCCGTACCGCTGCCGGTGTCGGTCGCCGCGGCGAGGCCGGGTGTCGCGGGGAGCAGCGCTCCCGCGGCGATCAGGGTGCAGGCGATGGCGTGGGGAAGGTTCGCGGCTTTACGCGCCCAAGAAGGACGGAACATGGACATAGGGGGCTTTACTCCTTCTTCCATGCCGCCTACCGGGTTAGCTGACGGGTTCGGGCCTGGAAGTGGCCCTACGGCGCGCATCCGGGGACGCGCGCCGATTCACCCCGGGGAGAGGTGGGTCCCCGGCTCCGCGACGGGTCGCGGACTCGGCGGCCGCGCCCGCCGGGCATGCGGGCATGCCGACGGGACGACGGACAGGTTGTAAAGGGCGGGCCCGGGCCGGCCGCTCACCGGGCCGATGCCTTGCGCAAGAAGGTAAACGATTCGGACAAAGCCCGCAAACAGGTCGCAAGAAGGATCTACCGGACAGCCGATAACAATGGGGTTTCGGGCCGAAGATTTTACGTTCGCCCAGGTCGGCCGCCCGCCCCGCGGCCGTGCCGTACGGCCCGGCCCCCGGCGGTGCCGTACGCCCCGCTTTCACCCGATCTGTCCGGGAGTTTTCCCGTTGGACACGAAGGGTAGCGTAGCAACTGCTATCAGTAGCCAATCCGGCTCGGGGGACTTGGGATCATGCGTCAGCTCATCGTGTGCTGCGACGGCACCTGGAACACGGCGGAGGACCGCACCATCACCAACGTGCGGCGGCTGTACAACGCCCTCGCCGAGAAGGACGAGAACGACAACCCGCAGCTCGCCTACTACCAGCCGGGTGTGGGCACCGTGCGCAACCGGCTGCTCGGCGGCGCCACCGGATTCGGGCTGTCCCGCAACGTGATGGACGCCTACCTCTGGCTCACCACCCGGTACGAGCCCGGCGACCGCATCGCCCTGTTCGGCTTCAGCCGCGGCGCCTACACCGCCCGCAGCCTCGCCGGCATGATCTCCGCCTGCGGCCTCATCGACACCTCCAAGACGCCGGAGCACATGATCTGGCCGCAGATCAAGCGGCTCTACCGCGAGGGGTACCGGCGGCGGGACCGGCGCGACCCCGAGTGGCGCGACGGGTTCACCTTCCGCTGGGACCCGGACGACGCGGCGAACATCCCCGTGCAGTTCATCGGCGTCTGGGAGACCGTCGGCGCCCTCGGCGTCCCCGACCACCTCGGCCTGCTCAACCTGCTCGACCGGCCGCAGCGCTTCCACGACCTGCGGCTCAACCCGCACATCCGGTACGGCCGGCACGCGCTCGCCATGGACGAACGGCGCGAGCCGTACCGGCCGGCGCTGTGGACCGGGCCGTTCGGGCCGGACCAGGACGTGCAGCAGGTGTGGTTCCCGGGCGGCCACATGGACGTGGGCGGCGGCCACCCCGAGCGCGGGCTCAGCGACGGCGCGCTGCGCTGGATGATCGACGAGGCCCGGGAGACGATCAAGCTCGGCTTCCACAAGGCGACCGTCGAGGAGCAGATCGAGCCCGACCCGTTCGACGTCATGCACGACGACGAGCTCGCCGCCATCGGCGTGCTCGACCAGATGGTGGACCCGATGCTCAAGCCGATGCGGGAGATCCTGATGCGCCCGCGGCCGCGTGCCGTGCCGCGCATCGACCCGCAGCGGCCCACCCGGGAGCTGCACGAGTCGGTCTACGAGCGCCACCGGAAGCCGCCGATCATCGGCGGGCCGTACCGGCCGACCCGGGTGCTCGCGCCCGGCCAGGAGCGCACGATCGAGATCTTCGCGCACGAGCCGTGGAACGAGACCGGTCTTTACCTGGAGCCCGGCGAGTACCGGTTCATCGCCGACGGCATGTGGCAGGACGGCGACATCCTCTCCGGCCCGGAGGGCACCCGGGGCATGCGCGGCCTCAACCCGATGCGGGAGCGGCTGCGCATGCTCGGCAACCTGATCGGCGGCGGCGAGCGCATGTTCCGCATGCTCACCGGCAACGAGTCGGCGAGTTTCATCGGCGCCCGGCGCGAGCCCGACCTGCCGTGGATGTTCCTCGTCGGTGTGATCGCCAACGACGCGGTGTCGGTGAACGGCATCCACCACGCGCACGAGCGCATCCCGATCGGCCGGGGCACCCGCTGCCGGGTGACCAAGGGCGGCTACCTGTACGCGTTCGCCAACGACGCCTGGGGCTTCTACGGCAACAACCAGGGCAGCGTGCGCCTCACCGTGGCCCGGCTGGTGGCGGGCACCCCGCACACCGTGCTCACCGCGGGCGGGCTCATGCACCCGCTCACCGACGAGGCCGTGCCCGTGGGGGCGGGCGCCGGTGACGGCAACGCCCGGGCCGCCGCGGGCTCGCGCCGGGCGGCCGCGGGGGCGGGCCGGCGCCGCGAGGTACAGGTCTGACCCGGCGCCCGTCGAACCGACGGCGAACCGACGTCGCAAGCTCGCAGGCCCGGCATGCGCGGGGGGATGCCGGGCCTGCGCCACGCCGAAGGCCCGGCCGAAACGGCGATCCGGACGACGCCGCGGGTGACGCGGCGGCGGATCGGGGTAGTGCAGGCGAGCATACGCGCCGGGGCGGACCGGAACGGCCGCCGGCGGCGCGGCCCCCGCTTCCCGGCGTACCGCGCCCGCAAGGAGGCCCAGTGAAGGTCAAGGAGATCATGACCGCCCCGGTGATCACCGTCCGGCGGGACACCACCGTCCCGGAGATCGCCGCGCTGCTGCGCTCCCGCCGGATCAGCGCGGTCCCGGTGGTCGACGACGGCGACGCCGTCGTCGGGCTGGTGAGCGAGTACGACCTGCTCGCCCGCACGGGCCGGACCGCCGCCGACGTGATGACCACCGCCGTCATCTGCGTCACCGAGGACACCGACGTCGACGAGGTGCGGCACCTGCTCGTGGAGCGGCGCATCCGCCGGGTGCCGGTGCTGTCCGGCGGCCGGATGGTGGGCATCGTCAGCCGCTCGGACGTGATGGCGCTGCTCACCACCGAGTGGGCGTGCGCCGTGTGCGGCGAGGTCGTGCACGGCGAGCGTCCCCCGGCGCGCTGCCCCAAGTGCCAGGCCGAGGCGGACCGGTTCGTCCTGCAGGAACCCGCCCCGGGGAGCTGAACCCCTGCCACCCCACCCCACACCCGTAGGAGGCGCGACGATGGCATCCACCCAGCCCGGACGCGAGCCGGAGGCCGGGCCGGAACGGCACGGCGAGCGGGCCGACCGGCCGGTCACCGACGAGGACCCCAAGGTACTCGTCGAGTACTACCGCCAGATGGCGCTGATCCGGGCCTTCGAGCTGCGCGCCGCCGAGATGTACACCCGGGCGAAGATCGGCGGCTACTGCCACCTCAACCTGGGCGAGGAGGCCACGGTCGTGGGCCTGATGGCGGCGCTGCGGCCTGCCGACTACCTGTTCACCACCTACCGGGAGCACGGGTACGCGCTCGCCCGCGGCGCGACCCCCGGCGCGGTGATGGCCGAGCTGTTCGGCCGGGCCACCGGCATGTCCGGCGGCTTCGGCGGCTCGATGCACCTGTTCGACCGGAAGCTGCGGCTGCTCGGCGGGTACGGCATAGTGGGCGGCCAGATCCCGCCCGCCACCGGGGCGGCGCTCGCCATCGCCTACCGCGGCGGGCCGAGCCCGGACGGCGAGGCGGTGATGTGCCTGCTCGGCGACGGCACCACGAACATCGGCGCCTTCCACGAGTCGCTCAACCTCGCCGCGATCTGGAACCTGCCGATCGTGTACGTGATCGTCAACAACCTGCTCGGCATGGGCACCCCGGTCGAGGCGGCCTCCGGCGAGCCCGAGCTGTACAAGCGCGGCTGCGCCTACCGCATCCCGGGCGAGCGGGTGGACGGCAACGACGTGCTCGCCGTACGGGACGCGGCGCGGGCGGCGATGGACCGGGCCCGCTCCGAGCACAAGCCGTTCCTGCTGGAGGCGGTGAGCTACCGGCTGCGCGGCCACTCGGTCGTCGACCCCGCCCGCTACCGGTCGGCCGAGGAGACCCGGCGGCTGCGCGAGCTCGACCCGGTGCCCGCGTTCCGCGCCCGGCTCATCGACGCGGGCGTGCTCGACGAGGAGTCGGCGGCGCGCATCGACGACGAGGCCGAGCGGGAGGTGGCCGCCGCGATCGAGTTCGCCGACAACAGCCCGCCGCCGCCGGTGGAGGCGCTGTTCGCCAACGTGTACGCCACGCCGGTGCCGAACGCGCCCCGCGAGCTGCCCGGGGACCCGCTGCCGTGCGGCGGCCCGGCCGCCGGGGAGGAGTGAGCGGTGGGGCAGGTCATCACCTACCGGCAGGCGCTGCGCGACACGCTCCGCGCCGAGCTGCAGCGCGACGAGAACGTGCTGCTCATGGGCGAGGAGATCGGCGTCTTCGAGGGCTCGTACAAGATCACGGCGGGGCTGCTGCAGGAGTTCGGGCCGCGCCGGGTGCGGGACACCCCGATCAGCGAGGAGGGGTTCACCGGCGCCGCGATCGGCGCGGCGATGCTCGGGCTGCGGCCGGTCGTCGAGATCATGACGATCAACTTCAGCCTGCTCGCGATCGACCAGATCGTGAACCACGCGGCGAAGATGCGCGGCATGTTCGGCGGCCAGGTGTCGGTGCCGATGGTGATCCGCACCCCGGGCGGGGGCGGGCAGCAGCTCGCCGCCACCCACTCGCAGAACCTCGAGGTGTTCTACGCGCACGTGCCCGGGCTGAAGGTGGTCGCCCCCGCCACCCCGGCCGACGCCAAGGGCCTGCTCGCCAGCGCGATCCGGGACGACGACCCGGTGCTGTTCCTGGAGAACCTCGCCCTCTACAACACCAAGGGCGAGGTGCCGGACGGCGACCACACCGTGCCGATCGGCACCGCGGCCGTGCCCCGGCAGGGCGAGGACCTGACGATCATCGCCTACTCGCGGGCCACCGTGGTCGCGCTCGACGTGGCCCGCCGCCTCGCCGAGGAGGGCATCTCGGTCGAGGTGGTGGACGTGCGCAGCCTGCGCCCGCTCGACCGGGCGACGATCTGCGCCTCGGTGCGCAAGACCGGGCGGGCGGTCGTGCTCGAGGACGACTGGCTCAGCTACGGCGTCGGCGCGGAGCTCGCCGCCACCGTGCAGGAGGGCGCCTTCGACTACCTCGACGCGCCGGTCCGCCGGGTGGCGAGCGCCGAGGTGCCGCTGCCGTACGCCAAACCGCTGGAGCTCGCCGCGATGCCCGACGCCGCGGCGCTCACCCGGGTGGTGCACGAGATCCTCGAGGCCACCGCCTTCACGCCCTCCCCCACCGGCCGACGCTGACGGTCCCAGGAGACTGCCATGCCAGAGATCATCATGCCCCGCCTGTCCGACACGATGGAGGAGGGCACCCTCAGCCGCTGGTTCAAGCGGGAGGGCGAGATGGTGCACCGGGGCGACGTGATCGCCGAGATCGAGACCGACAAGGCCTCGATGGAGCTGGAGGCCTACGACGAGGGGCCGCTCACCCGCATCCTCGTCCAGGAGGGCGACACGGTGCCGATCGGCACGCCGATCGCGGTGATCGGCGAGGGCGGGCCCGCGGCGCCGGCCGAGGCAGCCCCGTCCGCCGAGGCTCCGCCGAGTGAGGCCCCGTCGGCCGAGGCTCCGCCGGCCGAGGTGGAGGCGGCGCCCGAGCAGCGTCCGCAGGCCGCCCCCGATCGGGAGGCCGCGCCACCCGAGCCCGCCGTACCGCCGCAGGCGCCGCCGGGGCGCGGTCCGGGCGGCCGGGTGCCCACCTCGCCGCTCGCCCGCCGCATCGCCCGGGAGCACGGCATCGACATCACCACGATCAAGGGGAGCGGCCCGGGCGGGCGCATCGTGCGCGCCGACGTCGAGGCCGCGATCGCCCGGCGCGAGCAGGAGAAGGCCGCCCCTCCCCCGGCGGCCGCGCCCGCGGCCCCGGCCGCGGAACGGCCCGCCGCCGCGCCCGCGGGGCGGCCGATCGTGCACGAGACCGAGGCGCCGAGCCTGCCGGAGGACGCCGACGAGGTCCCGCTCAATCGCATGCGGCGGCTCACCGCCCAGCGCCTCACCCGGAGCGTGCAGGAGGCCCCGCACTTCTACCTCACCTCGGTTGTGGACGCCGAGCCGCTGCTCGCCTACCGGGCCGAGCTCAACGCCGCGCTCGCCGACCGCGGCCCCAAGATCACCATCACCGACCTGATCCTCAAGGCGTGCGCGGTGATGCTGCGCGAGCACCGGGAGCTCAACGCCTCGTGGGCGGAGACGCGCATCCTCCGCCACCACCGGGTGAACCTCGGGCTCGCCGTCGCCCTCGACGACGGCCTGATCGTCCCGGTCATCCACGACGCCGACCGCAAGACGCTCACCGAGATCGCGCGCGAGGCCCACGACCTCGCCCAGCGGGCTCGCACCGGCAAGCTCACCCTCGACGAGCTCGCCGGCGGCACGTTCACGGTGAGTAACCTCGGCCCGTTCGGCATCGACCACTTCACCGCCGTGATCAACCCGCCGCAGGCGGCGATCCTCGCCGTCGGGGCCGCCAAGCCCCAGCCGGTGGTGCGCGACGGCGAGGTACGGCCGGGCGTGACGATGGCGCTCACCCTCTCGATCGACCACCGGGTGCTCGACGGTGCGACCGGGGCCGCGTTCCTCGCCGACCTGAAGTCCCTGCTGGAGCAGCCGGTCCGCATCGTCGTGTGACCGCCGCGGGTACGGCCCGGCCGTACCCGGGCCGTCGCCCTCGTCCCCGCCATCGGACCCGGATGGGCGGTTACCGACAGTGGCCGTCAAGGCGATGGCCATGGATACGTATTGTGATTATCATGTCACCATCTGGTGATCTTGAATGGCGAATGGACGATGACGACATCGTTGAACCACACGGCCGGCTCAACGATGCCCGCGTATGCTGGCACCGTGAGCGCGCAACCTGTGGGACCCGGCGAGGCGGGTGAGCTGCCGGAGAAGGATCTGCGCGCGATTCGAGCCGCGCTGGTCGTACCCGAGGATGTCCACGGCTTCGAGGCGGGCCTGGACCGTGTGCTGGCCGACATCCGCGAGACCCTCGATGTGAGCAAGCTGCACGAGTTCATCCACACGTGGTGGCTGATCGCGTGCGATAACGTCAGGGATCCGCAGGGCCGCGCCGAGATGTACGAGCGCATCGCCGGCATCGAGCAGATGGCCGCGCGCGGGGAGCCGTTGCCCCGCGGCGGCACGTCGTGGAAGCAGCTCTTCGCAGAGCGCGGCATCGAGGTCGACCTGTAGGTGGACTCCATCTGCGAGCCGGATCCGACCGCCAAAGCGCAGATCGACGCTCTCCCCTCCGATGCCGTGCGCAGTCTGGCGGAGGCGCTCGAAGTACTCAGCGTCTCACCATGGTCGGGAACTCCCCTAAAGCCGGACAACCCGAACTGCACCACGTTGACCTGGGCGTTCGGCCGCGGCAGGGGAATGGTGACGTACCTCGTCATGGAACCACAGCGAGAGGTGTATATCGTCCGCGTCCACTGGCTCTAGCCGTACAGCCCGAACGGCACGCCTAGGCCTGAACGACACGCCCAGGACGTCGTGCGTCAGCCGGAGGCGGGCGCGTGGGCGAGCCAGTCGGCGAGCACGGCCGCCTGGCTGTGCGCGACGTCCCGGGTGGCGGTGAGCAGGGTGAGCGGGCCGCGGGCGGCGAGCTCGCGCAGGTGGCCGACGGCCTCGCGGCGCGCCGGGTCGGCGAGCTCGTCGAGGTAGCGGCGGCGGAACTCGGCGAAGCGCGCCGGGTCGTGGCCGTACCAGCGGCGCAGCTCGGTCGACGGGGCGACGTCGGGCAGCCACTCGTCGAACGGCGCGTTCTCCTTGCGCAGGCCGCGCGGCCACACCCGGTCGACGAGCACCCGGGTGCCGTCCTCCGGCGTGGGCTCCTCGTAGATCCTGCGGAAACCGATCCGGTTCACCATGCTCTCCTCACCACCGGGCTCTCCCTCACCACCGGGCGCTTCCCCACCACCGGCCGGATCCGGCGCCCGCCCGGTTCCCTTCGGCCCGCCTTCCCCGGAACGGGACCGGGCAACCGTCACCTCTGTACGATCGGTCGGCAATTGCGACAATCGTCCCCATGGAGGGACAGAGCCCGGTGCCGGTGGTGCTCGACTGCGACCCCGGACACGATGACATGTTCGCGATCCTGCTCGCCGCCGCCCACCCCGGCATCGACCTGCTCGCCGTGACCACGGTGGCGGGCAACGGACCGCTCGACAAGGTGACGCACAACGCCCTGCGCATCTGCACCGCGGCCGGGCTCCACGACATCCCCGTGGCGGCCGGGGCGGACCGCGCGCTCGACGGCGGCCAGGACACCGCCCCGCGCATCCACGGGGACAGCGCGCTCGACGGCACCGAGCTGCCCGAGCCCGCGATCCCGCTCGCCGGCGACGACGCCGTCACCGTGACCGCCCGCCTGCTCGAAGCGGCCGCCCGGCCGGTGACGATCGCCGCGACCGGCCCGCTCACCAACGTCGCCACGCTGCTGCGCAGCCGCCCCGACCTGGCCCCGAAGATCGAGCGCATCGTGTTCATGGGCGGCAGCACCGGGCGGGGCAACCGCACCCCGCTCGCCGAGTTCAACATCTGGGCCGACCCGGAGGCGGCCGACATCGTGCTGCGCAGCGGCCTGCCGCTGCTCATGTGCGGCCTCGACGTGACCCACCAGGCGCTCGCCGGGCCGGAGGTGTTCGCGCGGCTGCGCGCCATCGGCGGCGAGCTCGCCGAAACGTGCGCCGCCTCGCTCGAGTTCTACGGCAACGCCTACCGGGAGGTGTACGGCATGCCGGCGCCGCCGCTGCACGACCCGGTGGCGATCGCCGCGATCGTCGCGCCCGAGGTCGTCCGGTGCGTCGCGGCCCCGGTCGCGGTGGAGCTCGCCGGCGAGCACACCCGCGGCGCGACCGTGGTCGACCTGCACGGCGTCACCGGCGCCCGGCCCAACGCGCAGGTCGCCCTCGAGCTCGACCGGGCGCTCTTCTGGGACCTCGTGCTCGACTCCGTGCAGACCCTCGCGGCCCGCCCGTCCGCCGATCGGCCACCCGCGGAGCGACGTTCCGGCTAGCCTTTTCCCCCAACCCACCCTGCTTCTTATCGGGGCATTAGCCCCGGACGTGCATGATCGGTGATCGGGGTTGGGGGACCGGGCCGCACACGACCGGCGAGAACACGGGGAGTTTGCGTTGACATCCTTTCCGGGACAGGTACGGCACGGCGCGCCGCGGCCGACGTGGCGGGCCGCCCTGGTCGCAACCTTGCTCGCCGTGAGCCTTTCATCCTGCTCTTCGGAAACCCCGCGCCCCTCCGGCGAGCAGCCCGCCACCACGAGCGCCGCGCGCGTCGAGTCACCACCCGCCGAGCCGCCGCCGGTCGCCCCGGACTGGCCGCGCTGGGGCTTCACGCACACCCAGTACAGCGTCGACAACGAGACCGCGGCCGCGGCCGAGGGCATGACCCGCGCGTTCCGGCGGGTGCCGATGCTGCAGAACCAGCACATCATGGGCTTCGGGGCGGACAACCCCGAGCCGTCGCCCGGACAGTACGACTGGCGCAGCCTCGACTCGCGGCTCCGCGCCATCGACCGCTCCGGCGGGCTGCCGGTGATCACCCTCTGCTGCGCCCCGGACTGGATGAAGGGCGGCCCGCCCGGCCGGACCGACTGGAACCGGCTCACCGAGGCGCCGCTGCCCGAGCACTACGACGACTTCGCGAACCTCGCCGCCGAGGTGGCCAAGCGCTACCCGCACGTCCGCCACTACCTGGTGTGGAACGAGTTCAAGGGGTTCTACCGGCACGGCCGCCCGGACGCCGAGGCGTACACCGAGCTGTACAACAAGGTGTACGCGGCGCTAAAGGCGGTCGACCCGGACATCCAGGTCGGCGGGCCGTACCTGCCGATCAACAGTCACACCGACGGCCCCGACCGGCGGCTGCGCGGCCGGTGGGGCGTGGTGGACGGCGCCACGCTCGACGCGCTCGAGTACTGGCTGGAGCACAAGGCGGGCGCCGACTTCATCGTGGTGGACGGTGCCTCGGTGACCGAGGAGCACGACCTGCTCCCCGACGAGTTCGGGGCGCTCGCCAAGTTCGACGCGGTCACCCGGTGGCTGCGGGAGAAGAGCGGCGACCTGCCGGTGTGGTGGGCCGAGTGGTACGTCGAGCCGGAGGAGGAGCGGTGGGACGACCGGCACCGGCTCGCCGTGCAGACGGTGGCGATGATGGAGTTCGCCCGCAGCGGCGCGGCCGCCGCGCTCTACTGGAACCCGCAGCGGCGGAGCGGCGACTGCCCCGGCTGCCTGTGGGAGCCGCGCACCGCCGACCCGCTGCCGGCCTACGAGCTGCTCGGCAACTTCGTGCGGTGGTTCCCGGCCGGGGTCGAGCTGGAGCCGGTGTCGTCGTCGAACCCGGCGATCCGCGTGCTCGCCCAGCGGCACCGGATGGTCATGGTGAACACCTCCGACGAGGCCGTCGTCGCCGACGTGGACGGCAAGACCCACCGCTTCGAGCCGTACGAGATCATCTGGAGCGAGCGCACCACCTGAGCGCGCCCGGGGCGGCGTGCGCGCCGGTCACGCCCAGCCGATGCGGCCGGCGGCCGGCGCGCGGCGGCCCCGGGGCCGGGCACCCACGCGGAGCGAGGCGAGGCAGGGCCGCTCCCGCAGCCGCACGTCGCACACGCGGACCGGGGCGGCACCGTCCTCGGCGAGGAACTGGAGCAGGGCCGGGCTCGGCGGCGCGGTCGCCACGAGGCGGCGCTGCCGCTCCAGCCGGGACCATGCGGTGTGCATGATCTGCGCGGCCATCCGGCCGAGCATCGGCACCGTCTGGTGCTTGTGCACCCGGTACCCCAGGTCGACCTGGGCCATCGCGTCGAGGCCGACGAGCTCGAGCAGGTCGACGAGGAGGCCGAGCTCCACGCCGTAGTGGGTGACGAACGGCACGAGCTCCAGCACCTCGCGGCGGCCCGCGTACTCGCCCGCGAGCGGCTGCACGAACCCGGCGAGCTCCGGCCAGAACATGTTGATCAGCGGCCGGGCCACGAGCTCGGTGACGCGGCCGCCCGCCCCCTTCTCCAGCCGGTCGTCGACGCACAGCGGGCGCTCGTACGCTCCCTTGACGAAGCTCACCGTCGGGTCGGTGAGCAGCGGGCCGAGCAGCCCGGTGACGAAGTGCGGGCCGAACTCGCGCAGGTCGGCGTCGATGAACACGACGATGTCGCCGCGCGTCGCCGCCAGCCCTTTCCACATCGCGTCGCCCTTGCCGGGCAGCGGCGGCAGCTCCGGGAGCACCGCGTCCTGGTGCACCACGCGCGCGCCCGCCTCGGCGGCCACCGTCCCGGTCCGGTCGGTGGAGTGCGAGTCGACCACCACCACCTCGTCCACGAGCGGGAGGCGCTCCACCAGCTCCCGGCGAATGGTGGCGACGATCCGGCCGACGGTCGGCTCCTCGTTGCGGGCCGGGAGGATCACGCTCACCCGGCTGCCGCCCTTCGCCGCGACGAGCCGTTCCGGCCGCCAGTCGGCGGCCTTGCTGGTCCGCCGCCGCAGCCACCGCTGCGCGGCGGCGATCCCGGCGCCGTGGCTGCTGACCGGCACATCTGCCATATCGCGCTCCTCGGGATGCGTAGGGGTGCCGAGTTTCCGCTCTGCCCCCATTTGCGAATCCAACGCCTCGCGGAGCGCGACAGCCGTGCGTGACCCTACGGACACGCTCGGCCGCGATGGCCTGCTCGGGCGCCCGGTACGGCACGGCGGCCCGGGCGGTCAGCGCCGGAGGGCGAGCGCGGCGGCGCGGGTCATCGCGGCCCGGACCCGCTCGGGCGGCCCGCCCGCGCGCAGCGCGGCCATGGCCGCGGCGTTGACCGCGCCGAACAGGGAGCCGACGAGCGCGGCGGCGTCGATCGGGTCGAGGTCCCCGCCGTAGGCGCGGGCCAGTGCCTCGGCGAGGCGCGCCTGCCCGTCGTACAGCAGCTGCAGCATGCGCCGCAGGATCGCCGGCTCGGTCAGCACCAGCTCGGCGCGCAGCGCGGCGATGCCGCTCGCCAGGTCGTTGGCCTCGACATCGTCGATCATCGCCTGCATCGCGGCCGCGAGCACCTCGGTGGGCGGCGCGCCGGGGGCGCGCTCGGCGACGATGCGCAGGCCGAGCTCGACGCGCGCCTCCGCGTCGATGAACAGCACGTCCTCCTTCGCCGGGAAGTGCAGGAAGAACGTGCGGGTGGTGACGTCGGCCGCCTTCGCGATCTCGGCGACGGTGGTGCGCTCGTACCCCTGCTCGGCGAACAGGCGGACGGCCGCGGCGATGAGCGCCTGCCGGGTGCGTCCCTTCTTCCGTTCCCGCAGCCCCTGCCCTTCCGTCATGCGAGCAGGCTACTCCCCTCCACGATCCAGTGAAACCGATGTATTAATACATCGGATGCATTAGTACATCGAGTGTAGTTAAGTGGGAGGGGTGCCGGGATGGGCAGCCTGAGCGGGAGGGTCGCCCTCATCACCGGGGCGGGCCGCGGCATCGGCCGGGCGGAGGCCCTGTTCTTCGCCGCCGAGGGGGCGAAGGTGGTGGTGAACGACCCCGGCGTCGCGGCCGACGGGTCGGGCGGCGACCGCGGCGTGGCGGCCGCGGTGGCCGAGGAGATCGTCGCGGCCGGCGGGGAGGCGATCGCCGACACCGGCGACGTCACGCGGTGGGAGGACGCGCGACGCATGGTCGAGGCCGCCGTCGACGCCTTCGGCGACCTGCACATCGTGGTCAACAACGCCGCCATCGAGGTCAACAGGGCGATGGAGGAGCTGACCGAGCGCGAGTTCGACGACGTGCTCGCGGTCAAGGTCAAGGGCACTTTCGCGGTCACCAGGTGGGCCGCGCGGTACTGGCGCGACCGGCACCGGGCGGGCGACCGCGCCGACCGGGCCGTGATCAACACCGCGTCCGGGTCCGGCCTGCGCAACCCGCTGCCGGGCCAGTCGAACTACGCGGCGGGCAACGCCGCCGTGGCGGCCCTCACCGTCGTGCACGCGCTGGAGCTCGCCCGGTCCTCGGTCCGGGTCAACTGCGTCAGCCCGTCGATGGTACGCACCCGGCTCACCCAGGGGGTGCCCGGCATGCCCGGCCCCGTCCCGGACGGCTTCGACCCGCACGACCCGGCCGTGGTCGCGCCGGTCGCCGCCTACCTCGCCACCGCGGACTGCCCGCTCACCGGCCAGGTGCTGTCGGTGCGCGGCACCCGGGTCACCCTCGAGCAGGGCTGGTCCGCCGGGCCGTACGTCGACACGCCGGGCACGCCGTGGACCGTCGCCGGACTCGCCACGGCGATGCGGTCCCTCCCCTGCCGCGACCCGTTCGACGCCCTCGCGGACGCCCTCACCGGCGCCCTCGGCTCGGCGGGCCGCGCCGAACTCCAGGCGATGATCGCGGCGCAGCTCGACGCGCCCTCGCCCTCGCCCGGGCGGGGCTGACTCCGCACGGTGGGCCGGTGCCGGGCCGCCACCGGCTCACCCGGCCGGTGGGCGAACCGCTCGTACGGCGTGAACGGGGGCACCGGCACACCCCGCCCTCTCGACCGGGCGGTACCCATCCCGCGCGCGCCCTCGGCCTGGGGATCGAGGGGATCGCCCGGGGCCCTCTTGCCCCGGTGCCGCTCGACCTGATCGGCCTCGCCCTGATCGGCACTGCCACGGGATGCCCGGGTGGCGGCGACCCGGTGGGGCGGCTCGGTCACGGCGGCACGAGCCGCAACGCCCCCGCCGTCCCGGCATCGGCTCAGGGGCCCTCCCCGGCACCATCGGCCCCGCGGGCCGGGGCCACGGCGCGGCTCAGGCCGTGGCGGCCGCCCGGCCGCTCCCCCGGTGGCCACCCGGACCGCGAAGACGCGGCCGTCCCGGCCCGCCCGGCGTGAGGCCTAGGTCGGCACGCTGCGGGAAGGGTGGCCTCATGGCCGGGACGAGCAGGCTGCTGGAGGCCCTGCGGGAGCTGCGGCGACGGCTCGACGGCGAGCTGTTCCCGCTCTCGGTGGGGGACGTGGCGGCCGACCGCCGAGCGTGCCGGGAGCTCGCCGGGCAGCTCGACGACTACCTGCTGCCCCGGCTGGAGGCGATCGACGCGCCGCTGCTCGCCGTGGCCGGGGGATCGACCGGGGCGGGCAAGTCCACCCTGGTCAACTCGCTCGCCGGCGCGGACGTGACCGTGCCCGGCGTGCTGCGGCCGACCACGCTCGGGCCGACGCTCGTGGCGAACCCGGCCGACGAGGAGTGGTTCCTCGGCCGGAACGTGCTGCCCGGCCTGCCCCGGGTCACCGGGCACGGCCGGGGCGAGCCGGGCACGCTGCGGGTGGTGACCGCGGACGCGCTGCCCGCCGGGCTCGCGCTCGCCGACGCGCCGGACATCGACTCGGTGGTGACCGCCAACCGCGAGCTCGCCGCGCAGCTGCTCGCCGCCGCCGACCTGTGGCTGTTCGTCACCAGCGCCGCCCGGTACGCCGACGAGGTGCCCTGGGGGTTCCTGCGCACCGCCCGGGAGCGGAGCACGGCGCTCGCCGTCGTGCTCAACCGCGTGCCCGGCGACGCGATCGACCCGGTCCGCGGCGACCTGGCCCGGCTGCTCGCCGCCAACGGCCTCGGCGGCGTGCGGCTGTTCACCGTGCCCGAGGTGGCCGCGCTCGACCGCGGACGGCTCCCCGCGGACCTGGTCCGGCCCATCGCCGACTGGCTCGGCGAGATCTGCGCCGACGCCCGCACCCGGTCCGCGGTGGTCCGGCAGACGCTCGGCGGGGCGCTCGACAGCCTCACGGTGCGGGTGCCCGCGCTCGCCGAGGCGGTGGACCGGCAGCGGCGTGGCATCCGCGAGCTGCGCGAGGCCGTGGAGCGCGCGTACGACGCGGGCATGGCCGCGTTCGACGACGGGATGAGCGACGGGTCGCTGCTCCGCGGCGAGGTGCTCGCCCGCTGGCAGGACTTCGTCGGCACCGGCGAGCTGATGCGCTCGCTGGAGGCCCGGGTCGGCCGGGCCCGGGACCGGATCGTCGCGCTGCTCACCGGCCGGCCCGCGCCCGACACCCGGCTGCGGGTGGCGCTCGGCAGCGGGCTCGAGGCGCTCATCCGGGCGAGCGCCGACCGGGCCGCGGAGCGCTCCCTGGAGGCGTGGTCGGGCACGCCCGCCGGGCGCGACCTGCTCGACCGGGCCGGGGTGGTCGCGGCCGGGCGGCTCGGCCGGGCGTCCGCGGCGCTGCCGGACCGGGCCGCGGCCGCGATCCGGGACTGGCAGGGGTACGTGCTCGACCTCGTCCGCGCCGAGGGCGCCGACCGGCGCACCACCGCCCGGCTCGCCTCGCTCGGCCTGAACGGCGCGGCCCTGCTGCTCATGCTCGCGGCGTTCGCGTCGACCGGCGGGCTCACCGGGATCGAGGTGGGCATCGCGGGCGGCGCGAGCGTGCTCAGCCAGAAGCTGCTGGAAGCGATCTTCGGCGACCAGGCGGTCCGCACCCTCGCCGAGCGGGCCCGCCGGGACCTGCGGCGCCGGGTCCGCGCCGTGCTCGAGGAGGAGATGACCCGGTACACCGCGCTGCTCGACGGGCTGCTGGAGGAGCCGGGCCCGGCCGAGGACACCGCCCGGGCGCTGCGCGCCTGCGCACGGGCGATCCGGGAGGAACGGCACACCCTCGACCTCGCGGCGACACCCGGCGGGGCCCCCGTACCCAGCGGGCCGCGTGAGCGGCGGGACGGGCCATGACCGGCGAGGCTATCGCGGGGCGGGGTACGGCCGGCCGCGCCGGCGGGCGGCGGCGCCGCCGCGCCCCGGCCCGGGGAGGGGGCCGATGACGCTGGTGCGGCGGCGCAGCGCGGTCTCCCTCGACGAGCGGCTCGACGCGCTCGCCACGGCGGCCGAGCTCGCCGACGGGCGGCTCGACCCGGCGGTGGTGGCCGCGGCCCGCGAGGTGACCGGCCGGGCCGGGGTACGGCGCGGCCTGTCCGTCGCGCACACCGTGGTGGCGCTCGCGGGCGCGACCGGGAGCGGGAAGTCCTCGCTGTTCAACGCGCTCGCCGGGGCGCCGGTGGCGAAGGTCGGGGTGATGCGGCCCACCACGGCCGCGGCCCAGGCCGCGGTGTGGGACCCGGAGGGCGCCGGGCCGCTGCTCGACTGGCTCGGGGTGCGGCGCCGCCACGTGGTGGACCCGTCCGCGGATCCGGCCGAGCGGGAGCCGGGCGGGCTCATCCTGCTCGACCTGCCCGACCACGACTCGATCGAGGCCTCCCACCGGCTCGAGGTGAACCGGCTCGTCGGGCTCGTCGACCTGCTGGTGTGGGTGCTCGACCCGCAGAAGTACGCCGACGCGGCGGTGCACGAGCGCTACCTGCGCCCGCTCGCCCGGCACGGCGACGTCACCGTGGTCGTGCTCAACCAGATCGACCGGCTGCCCCCGGGCGCGGCCGACGCCTGCCTCGCCGACCTGCGCCGCCTGCTCGCCGAGGACGGGCTCGAGGGGGTGCGGCTCGTCGCGACCTCCGCGGTGACCGGGGCGGGCCTGCCCGACCTGCGGTGGATGCTCGCCGCCTCGGTGTCCCGGCGGCGGGCCTGGGCCGACCGGCTCGCCGCGGACGCCGCGCTCGCCGCCGCCGCGCTCGACCGGGCGTCCGGCCCGCCGCCGGAGCGGGGCCCCGCGCAGTGGTGGGAGCTCGCCACCGGCCTCGCGGGCCACGGCGGCGACGGCCGGCGCGAGCGGGC
>QGUZ01000205.1 GCA_003242605.1 Actinomycetota bacterium | reverse complement strand
GCCACGTCCTGGTTCAGGTCTGCGATGGCCTGCCCGGTGCCGCGGGGGTATAGCGGGATGGTCAGGGGCCGCGAGCGTCGTTCCGCTCGCGGCCCGGTGGGTCAGCGGACCGCGAGCAGGTCCACCACGAAAATGAGGGTCTCGCCGGGCTTGATCACGTTGCCCGCGCCGTAGTCGCCGTAGCCGAGGTGCGGCGGGATGACGAGCTTGCGGCGGCCGCCGACGCGCATGCCGGCCACGCCCTGGTCCCAGCCCGCGATGACCTGCCCGGCGCCGAGCGAGAACCGCAACGGCTGCCCGCGGTTCCACGACGCGTCGAACTCCTCGCCGGTGGAGTACGCCACCCCCACGTAGTGCACGTCCACCGTGTGCCCGGGCCGCGCCTCCGGGCCGTCCCCCTCGACGATGTCGACGATCTGCAGCTCCGTGGGCGGCAGTCCCTCCGGAAAATCGACTTCCGGCTTCTGTAGTGCCATCGGCTACTCCTGTCCGGCTTGCGCGTTCGGGGCCGGCCGTACCCGGCCGACCGCACGACTCTACGCCCTCGCGGCCGTCTCCGGCGCACCGGCCCGCCCGGCGACCGGCCGGGGTCGCGGGACGGACGCCGCCGCGCGGCCGCGAGAACACACGGACCGGACCACGTACCCGAGGGCCGCACCGGTATGCCGGCAACCGGCGGACCCACCCGCCGCGGACGGCACGGGACGGCGGCTCGGGCCGCCGCCGTCCCCATCCGGCGGGCCCATCCGGCGGGCAGCGCCGGGCGGGCCCGGCGCGCCGCGGGCCTACCGCCAGCTCTGGTGCAGCGGCATGCCCTCGCTGTAGCCGTTGATGCTCTGCACCCCGACAACGGCCCGCTCGTGGAACTCCTCCAGGTTCGACGCCCCCGCGTAGGTGAGCGACGAGCGCAGCCCGGCCACGATCGCGTCGAGCTGGTCCTCCACCGATGGGCGCTGCGGGTCGAGGTACATGCGCGAGGTGGACACGCCCTCCTCGAACAGCGACTTGCGGGCCCGGTCGTACGGGTCGTCGTCGGCGGTGCGCAGCCGTACCGCGCGGGCCGAGGCCATGCCGAAGCTCTCCTTGTACCGCCGCCCGTCGGAGTCGACCTGCACGTCGCCCGGCGACTCCAGGGTGCCCGCGAACCAGGAGCCGATCATCACGTTCGACGCCCCGGCGGCGAGCGCCAGCGCCACGTCCCGCGGGTGCCGCACCCCGCCGTCGGCCCACACGTGCTTGCCGAGCCGCCGGGCCTCGGCCGCGCACTCCAGCACCGCGGAGAACTGCGGCCGCCCGACCCCGGTCATCATCCGCGTGGTGCACATCGCGCCGGGCCCGACGCCGACCTTCACGATGTCGGCCCCGGCCTCGACCAGATCCCGCACCCCCTCGGCGGTGACCACGTTCCCGGCGACGATCGGCACGTCCGGGTCGAGGCTGCGCACCGCCCGCAGCGCGTCGATCATCTTCTGCTGGTGGCCGTGGGCGGTGTCGACCACGAGCACGTCGGCCCCGGCCTCGAGGATCTCCTTCGCCTTCGCGGCAACGTTGCCGTTCACGCCCACCGCCGCGCCGATGCGCAGCCGGTTCCGGGCGTCGACCGCCGGCTGGTACAGCGTGGCCCGCAGCGCCTGGGTCCGGGTGAGGATGCCGACGAGCCGCCCGTCGGCGTCCACGACCGGGGCGAGCCGGTGCCGCCCCTCGGTCAGGATGTCGAAGGCCTGCCGGCCGTCCACCCCCGCGGGCAGGGTGAGCAGCGACGCCGACATCACCTCCGACAGCCGGGTGAACATGTCGACCCCCTGGCAGTCGGCCTCCGTGACCACCCCGACCGGCTTGTTGTCCCAGTCGACCACGATCACCGCGCCGTGGGCGCGCTTCGGCAGCAGGTGCAACGCCTCGCCGACGGTGTCGTGCGGGGTGAGGGTGATCGGAGTGTCGTACACCAGGTGGCGCCGCTTCACCCAGTCGATCACGTCGGCGACGACGTCGAGCGGGATGTCCTGGGGCAGGATCGCCAGGCCCCCGCGGCGGGCGACGGTCTCGGCCATGCGGCGCCCGGCCACGGCGGTCATGTTGGCGACGATCACGGGGATCGTGGTCCCGGTGCCGTCGGACGTGGACAGGTCCACCGACAGCCGGGAGTCGATCGAGGAACGCGACGGGACCATGAACACGTCGCTGTAGGTCAGGTCGAAGGAGGGTGCCTGGTCGTTGAGGAAACGCACGGTGAACCAGCCTATGTGGTACTTCTTCTGTCGGAGTCTTCCCCGAACCGAGGCCGCGCAGTGCGGTGCCCGCCTGCGTGACCGTCACAATTGTCCGTACGATCCGAACCGGCCGGTGCCGGGAGGGGACGCGGCGGCACGTTCGTCGGTCCCGGCGGCTACAGTGACGGCGCCGGTCAGGCACGAGACCGCGGGGACGCGGGCGATGGGGAGGGCCTGTGACATGCGGGCGAGGGCGTTATCGGCGCGGCGGCGCGGATGGGCGGGCCGCGCGGCGGACCGGGCCGACCTGGGGTGCGGGCACCGGCGCCGATAATGCGCGAAGGAGGTGCTGTGCACGTATGCAGCAGGGGAAGCGGCGGCCTGCCCGCTCTGCCGACACCAGAGCGCCGCTCGCCGGGTACGGCTCGCGCGTGAGCGGCGCCGGGCGCGCGCAGGGCGGCCTCGGCGCGGGTGCGGAGGAGAGGCTGTGAACGAGGTCAACCCGGGGACACCCGCCGAGCCCGCGCGGCCGGGGGACGCGCCGCGGCAGGCGGACCCGCAGCCGGGGGAGACGCGCTACCTCGGGGACACGGTGGAGCACCGGGAGCCGCCGCGCGCGGGCGGCACGCCGCCGCCGGCGGAGCCGGGGTATCCGGCCGAGGGCCCGGCCTACTCCGGTGGCCCCCGCGGCGCCGGTGCGGAGTACCCCGATGACGGGGCGGGGTATTCCGGGGAGACGTTGTATCTGCGGGACGCGCCGGGTGGCGCCGTCGCCGCCGGGGAGCCGGGGCGCGGCGGGGGCGCGGGCGTGCCGGGTCCGGCCACCGAGCCGGGTTTCCCCGCCGCGGGCGCCGCATACGCCGACAAGCCGCCGTACTCCGGGGAGCCGTCACGTCCCGCGGCGGACCCGGCGTTCGGCGACGGCCCCCGGGAGCCGGGATACTCATCCGGAGAGACGCTCTTCCTCGGCGACACCGTCGCCGCCCCCCAGGGCGAGCCGAAACCCTCCGGCGGCTCGGGTCCGGCGACCGAGCCGGGCTTTCCGGCCGTGGGATCCGGCTACGCGGGCGGCTCGCCGTACCCGGTGGGCGTGCCGGGCGCCACCGGAGACTCCGGACGCACCGGCGACGACCCGTACCCGGGCGACGCCTACTCCGGAGGCGGCTACGCCGATGGCGCCTACCCGACCCAGGCCTACCCCCGGGACGCCGCGTACTCCGGCGACGCCTACTCCGGGGACGCGTACTCGGGCGGCCACTACATCGGCGACTACGCCGCCGGGCCGGCGTACGCGGGCACCGGGCCGGCCCCCGAGCAGCCGGCGCCCTCCGGCGAGACGGGGCAGGCGGCCGCGCCGGCCGTGCCCTTCACCATCGTCGAGCGGCCCGAGATGCTCGTGGTGGGGTACGCGGTCCGCACCTCGCCGGCGATCGAGGCGGACCCGTCCCGCGCCCAGCTCCCCGCCCTGTGGCGGCGGGCCGGCGCGCCGGGCGCGTTCGCCCACGTGCCCGCCCGGGTCGACGAGAACCTGTACGCGGTGCTCACCGACTACGAGAGCGACCACCGCGGCGCGTACACGCAGGTCGTCGGCATCGCCGTGCACACCGCCGCGCGGCTGCCCGAGGGCATGGTCGCGGTGCGGGTGCCGGGCGTGCCGGTGATGAAGCTGGAGGCGCGCGGGCCGATGCCGCAGGCGCTCATCGACGCCTGGCAGCAGGTGTGGAAGCACACCGAGTCCGGGGCGAGCCCCGCCCGCGCCTTCACCACCGACCTCGAGGTGCACCATCCGGACGGCGCCGACCTCTACATCGCCATCCTGCCGCCGCCGTCCTCCTGACGTGGGGCCCGCGGCGGCGGGTGCGGGCCGGTGCGGCGCACCCTGCGGCGCACCGGACGGCTGAATCGGGCGGCTGAATCGGACACTGAGGCACTGCATCGGGCACGGCGTTCCGGCCCGGCCCGCGACCGCCGCGGCGCACCCGCCGGGCGTCCGCGGGCGGGGCCGTCAGCCCTTCGTCTCGCTGCCCAGCCGTGGGAACGGGCGCAGGGAGAACACCGCCTCGATCGGCACCTCGAAGTACTCGGCGATGCGCAGCGCCAGGTGGAGGCTGGGGCTGTATTCGCCGCGCTCCAGGTAGCCGATCGTCTGGTAGTGCACGCCGAGCGCGTCGGCGAGCTCCCGGCGCGAGATGCCGCGATCGGCCCGCAGCACGGCGATCCGGTTGTAGACGACGCCGTCGGCCATCGTTCACCCTGCCCGTCGCGTGTGTACGGCCTGTCGCGTGGGTCCGCGTGCGGCGCGGGAACGGCCTGCGCCGCGCCCGGCCCGCGCCCCCGCGGGCCCGCTCCTGCGGGCTCCGCGGACCCCGGTCATGCCGGTGATACCGCCCATCGGCCCCGGACGTCCCGTCGCCGCCTGCGGCGCCGTGCCCGGTCCGGCCCGGCCGGGACCGCTCCGGGGACCGTGGCCCGGCGGCGGCGAGAGAACACTATCGGTGATCGAGCGCCCCGGCGGTACGGCACCGCCGTGGCGGCCGCTGTGGTCCGCCATGCGGTCACTCGTCCGGCGGGGGCGGGTCGGGCATGCGCCACGCGGCCACGAACAGCGGCAGCATGAGGTGGGTCATGCCGAGCGCGTACAGGATCAGGATGACCGCGAACCCGGGCACCTGGGCCTCGGCGCCCTGCCGGAACGTGGCGAGGAAGACCCCGGCCCCGGCGATCGTGATCAGCCCGAGGGTGATCCGGTTGGCCACCGCCTGCGCCCGCAGCCGTTCGCCGACCTGCCGCTCGTCGAGGTGGCGCTCGGCGAGGTGGGTGACGCCCCGGGTGGCCACGTTGAGCAACACGATCACCGGAGCGGCCACCACCGTCGCGGCCGCGAGCAGCGCGTAGTGCACGGTGAACATGCCGCGGTCGGGGGCGAGCGCCCAGGCCGCGACCGCGTCGGCCCAGAGCGCGGCCGTCGTGGCGAGGCCGGCCGCGGCGAGCGCCCGCCGCCGGCCCCGGGTGGCGTACCAGGACGGCAGCACGTCGATCTCCATCCGGCGCCGCACCCGCTCCCGGCTTCGCTCGGCGTGATCCTTCATCGCTCACCTGCCGCGTACGTGGGGGAGGCCATCGCGGGCCCGTGTAGTAGACATACTACATTCCGGCAAACACATGCTGCGTGCGCGGCCGGGCGCCGCGGCGGCGCGGCCAACAGCAGGACGGCGAACCGCGGCACGGCGAACGGAGGCACGACGGCGCCGGGCGCACCGCGCGGCCGGGGCCGCCCGGGCGTCGCCGTACCACCGCCCCGCGGCCGAAGCCGGAGCGCCGCGCGGGCCCCCCGCGCGGGTCAGGCGAGCACGCCCTCGTCGCGCAGCGCCCGCGCGGTCTCCTCGTCGATGCCCCAGGACGACAGGTCGTGCAGCCGGGTCGCCGGGGCGAGGTCGCCGCGCCCGCCGCCGAGCAGGCGCGGGGCCGGGGCCGGCTGGAGCGCCCCGCCCACCTCGACGAAGGTGCCGCGGGCGCGGTTGTGCGGGTGCCGCGGGGCCTCGCTCATCGACAGCACGGGGAACACGCAGGCGTCCGAGCCCTCGAAGACCTTCTCCCACTCGGCGCGGGTCCGGGACCGGAACGCCTCCGCCAGCCGGGCGCGGATGGCCGGCCAGTTCGCCCGGTCGTTCGGGTCGGGCAGGTCCGCCAGCCCCAGCCGCGCCACGAGCTCGGCCCAGAACTTCGGCTCCAGCGCGCCCACGGCGACGAAGCCGCCGTCCGCGGTCTCGTACGTGTCGTACTGCGGCGCGCCCGTGTCGAGCAGGTTCGTGCCCCGCTCGCCCCAGCCGCCGAGCAGCGCCCCGCCGTCCGGCCCCAGCAGCGGCGAGAACATCGCGAACAGCAGCGCCGCCCCGTCCACCATCGCGGCGTCGATCACCCGGCCGCGGCCGGTGCGCTCCCGCTCGAAGAGCGCGAGCACGATGCCGTAGGCGAGCAGCAGGCCGCCGCCCGCGAAGTCGCCGAGCACGTTGATCGGCGGGGTGGGCTTCTGCCCGGCACGGCCGAGCAGCGACAGCACCCCGGAGATGGCGATGTAGTCGATGTCGTGCCCGGCCCGCGCGGCGAGCGGCCCGTCCTGGCCCCACCCGGTCAGCCGCCCGTAGACGAGCCGCGGGTTCACCCGGTGCAGGTCCTCGGGCCCGATGCCGAGCCGCTCGGCGACCCCGGGCCGGAACACCTCGATCACCACATCGGCCGCGGCGGCGAGCCGCTTGAACGCCTCGACCCCGCGCGGCGACTTCAGGTCGAGCCCGATGGTGCGCTTGCCCCGGTCGAGCGCGCCGCCGTGCGGCCGGTCGCCGATCGCCCGCACGGTCTCCACCCGGTCGACGCGCAGCACCTGCGCGCCGTGATCCGCGAGCATCATGCCCGCGAACGGTCCCGGCGCGAGCCCGGCCAGCTCCAGCACGCGCACCCCGGCCAGCGGCCCATTTCCCATCGTCCGGCTCCTCCCCCGGTACGGCTGCGGCAAAGCGGGTGATATAGTTCTTACTTGGTCAGTAGAACAAAATTCGGCCAACGTTCGCAACCAGTGCGACCTGGTATAACGCGTGTGTCCCGGCCTCGCCGTACCCCGGTCGCCGGAGGCCTAGACCATTCGTTGACCAGGGCTTCGGCGTGTCGACACGGAGTTTTCCACCGGTGCCTCGTAGAATTTCGCTCTGGCCTCTACGGAATCAGGGGACCCGCTGAGTTTTCGCACGTTTAACGTGTCTAGTCTGGTCCGGGATTAATGGAGGAAGTACCGTCACGTAGAGGCGAACTTCGCTGACAAATCGTGGGGGTGATGGCATGCCCGGACGCGGGACCGGTTCCTCAGTGGCGAGGACCCGCCCCTCCGAGCCCCGCATGGCGGCGCATCGACGGGCCGTCGAGCAGATCAAGGCGTCCTACGCCGGCCTGCCCGAGGGCGCGCCGCCGCGGCTCGCCAAGGCCACGACCAATCTGTTCCGGTTCCGCCCTCCGGCCCGCCAGGCGAAGCTCTCCGCCAAGGACCTCGACCAGGTGATCTCGGTCGACCCGGAGACCCGGACCGCCGAGGTCCAGGGCATGACCACCTACGAGACCCTGGTCGACGCCACGCTGCCGCACGGGCTCATGCCGTACGTGGTGCCGCAGCTCAAGACCATCACCCTCGGCGGCGCGGTCACCGGCCTCGGCATCGAGTCCACCAGCTTCCGCAACGGCCTGCCGCACGAGTCGGTCGAGGAGATGGAGATCCTCACCGGGGACGGCCGCGTGGTCGTCGCCCGGCCGGAGGGCGAGCACGCCGACCTGTTCCGCGCGTTCCCCAACTCCTACGGCACGCTCGGCTACGCGCTGCGGCTGCGGATCAAGCTCGCCCCGGTCAAGCCCTACGTGCGGCTGACGCACCTCCGCTTCACCGACGCGCACAAGTGCATGCTGGCGATGCAGGACATCTGCGAGGCCGGCGACCTCGACGGCGAGCCCGTCGACTTCGTCGACGGCGTCTTCTTCGCCCCGGACGAGCTGTACATCACCGTGGGCCGGTTCGCCGACCGGGCGCCGTACACCTCCGACTACACCGGCATGCGCATCTACTACCAGTCGATCCGCCGCCGCACCCGGGACTGGCTCACCGTGCGCGACTACCTGTGGCGGTGGGACACCGACTGGTTCTGGTGCTCGCGCGCGTTCGGGGTGCAGCAGCCGCTGGTGCGCTCGCTCGTGCCGCGCCGCTGGCTGCGCTCGGACGTCTACCGGAAGCTGGTCGGGATCGACAAGCGCTTCCAGATCACCGCGCGAATCGACCGCTGGCTCGACCGGCCGGTGCAGGAGTCGGTCATCCAGGACGTGGAGATCCCGGTCGAGCGCGGCGCCGACTTCCTCGCCTTCTTCCACGAGAAGGTCGGCATGACGCCGGTGTGGATGTGCCCGCTCAAGGCGCACGAGCACTGGCCGCTCTACCCGATGGAGCCGAACCGCCTCTACGTCAACTTCGGCTTCTGGGGCATGGTGCCGCTGCCCCGCGGACAGTACGACGGCTACTACAACCGCCTCATCGAGAAGGCCGTGCACGAGCTCGAGGGCCACAAGTCGCTGTACTCCACGTCGTACTACCCCCGCGAGGAGTTCTGGCGCCTGTACAACGGGGACGCGTACTGGCCGGTGAAGCGCGCCTACGACCCCGGCGGCAGGCTTCTCGACCTCTACGACAAGTGCGTCCGGGGGCGTTAGGAGGTTTCACCGGATGACCACACTCGCGCGGATCTTCGAGCGGATCGTCGGCGACGACGTCGGCGTCGCGTTCTCCGCCTACGACGGCAGCAAGGCCGGGCCGGACGACGCCGACATCAGGATCGAGGTGAAGTCCCCCATCGCGGTGGCCTACCTCGCCCAGGCCCCGGGCGAGCTGGGCCTCGCCCGCGCGTACGTGTCCGGCCACATCGACGTGCACGGCGACC
>QGUZ01000517.1 GCA_003242605.1 Actinomycetota bacterium | reverse complement strand
GGCGCCCGGTGGAGCCGTCAGAGACGGCACATGGACCACAGGAGAGTATCGCGATGACGACCAACCGTCAGGACCGGCGACCGCATATCGACTGGTCGCTCCGCCCCCGGGGCGCGGTATCCGCCACCGTTCAGGGCGCGCTTGGGCTGGCGGCGGCTGCCGTAGCCGGTGACCTCGCCGGCGTGCACCCCATGATCGGCGGTGCCGCCACGGCGGCCGGGGCCGTGGCCACGGTGCTGCGCAGCGCGCACCTGGCCCACCCACCGGGCGCGCTGCTGTACCGGCTGATGTGCACGCTGGGCGCGGGCGGCTGGATCACCTACACGCTCGCCAGCGGCGAGCTGTGGTCTCAGGGGACGTGGGCGGCGCTCGGGATCGGCGCGCTCACCGCCGGCGTGCTGTCCCCGCTGGGGAGCGTGCGCCGCGGCCGCGCCCTGCCGGGCCGCTCGCTCGTGCTGACCCGCACGGCCCGCGTCGGGCAGGAGTGGGAGGCCCGCGTCTACCGGTGCTGCCGGCTACGCGTCCAGGTCACCCAGGTGCAGGAGTGGCCTACCGGCACCGGATACGACGTGCATGTCGAGCTGCCGGGCGGCGGCGCTACCCGCGCTCAGATCGCCGCGGCCGCCGACGCGCTCGCCGCCGATGCCCAGCTGCCGGAGGGGTGCGGGGTGGAGGTCTCCCCGGGGGAGCACCGGGGGGCGGCCATCCTCCGAGTCGCCACGGTCAACCGGCTGCACGAGGCCATCCCCTACCCGGCCGACTACCGGACCCGGTCGATTCTGGACCCGGTGCCGATCGGCGAGTACCGGGATGGCAGCACGGCGGCGGTGCTGCTCCGGGAGTCGTCCGCCCTGATCACCGGGCAGAAAGGGTCGGGGAAAACCACGCTGCTGCACGCGCTCACCGCCGGGGTAGGCCTGTGCCGGGACGCCATCGTCTGGCACATCGACCTCAACGGGGGCGGCATGTCGCAGCCCTGGCTGCACCCGTGGCTGGAGGGACGCACCGACCGGCCCGCGGTGGACTGGGCCGCTGGCACCCCGGAGGATGCGCTCGACCTCGCCGCGGCGGCCCTGCGGATCGCCAAGGCCCGCAAGCGCTACACGCGGGCGCTGAAGGTTGAGCGGAACGTGAGCCTCATGCCTGTGTCTCCGAGCCTCCCGGAGATCGTGGTCGTCGTCGACGAGGGCGCCGAAGCGCTGTCGCCGATGACCCGCGATCCTGTGCTGCGCAGGCTGCGCGAGACGATCGAGGAGATCCAGCGGATCGGCCGCAACGAGGCGGTGAACGTGATCGTGAGCAGCCTCCGCGCCACGCAGGACATGATCAGCCCCAACGTGCGCAAGCAGTCCGCGGTGAGGGTGGGCATGTACGTGCAGGACGACGAAGAGCTCGCGTTCCTATTCGGGTGGAACAAGGGGCTCAGCGCCGCCGACCTGCCCACCAAGGGCTGCGGTTTTGTTCAGGACGGGCAGGCCACCCCGAGGCCGTTCAAGGGGTACGCGGTTCAACCGGCGGACATCGTCGAGGCCGCGGCCGCGATCGCGCGCAGCCGTCCGGAGCTCGACGAGGCCGCGGCCGAGGTGGCCGGCGAGGCGTACGCCACCAGGCACGAGCGGATGCGCTCCATGTTCGGCGACGAGCCTCATGGCGAGATAGGGCGCGGCGACGAGGCCCCGGCGGCGGCCGTCGAGGTGCCGCGGCCGCGCCTGTCCGTGATCCACGGCGGCCGGGCACAGCAGCCCGCCCCGGCGGTGAACCTGGCGGCGGCCGCGGAGTGGCCGGACCTGCACGAGGTGGCCGCGGCGGCGCGCACCCCGCGCCTGGCCGTCGCCGCGGAATGGCCGGACCTGACGCCCGGCCGCACGGCGGACGCGCCGACCCAGGCGAGCGCCGGTCTTCGCCTCGCGGCCGCCGACGAGCGGCCCGCGCTCGACGCGCCCACCGAGCAGATCCCGGACATCCTCGCCCGCGTGCTCGAGGTATTCGCGGCCGCCGGTGACGACAGGATGCACTCGGAGGCCCTCGCCGCCGCGCTCGGCACCACCCCGGTCGAGCTCGCCGCCGCCCTGCGGCCCTACGGCGTGTCCACGCTCCCCAACCCGTTTGAGCGCGGCGGCCGCCGCGCCCGCGGCTACGCGCTGGCCGATGTGGAGGCCGCGGCCGCCCGCCACGCGGCGGATTGACGCGCTCCCGCCACCGATCCGACCGAGACGGTCGACCCCCACCGCCCCCCCCGGGGACCCCCACGCGGGCACCACACGACACGCCCGCCCCGTGTAAAACACCCA
>QGUZ01000204.1 GCA_003242605.1 Actinomycetota bacterium | reverse complement strand
CGGCCCGGTCGTGGTGGTGGTGCCGGAGCCGGGCGCACGCGGGGCCCGTCCCTCGCGATGACCGCGGCGCCGCCCGCCGGTGGCGACCGGCGGGCGCGACACACCGCGCCGGGGACGGGCCCGCGGCATCCTCGCGGGCCCGGGCGCACTATCCTGGTGGGGCACACCTGCCGAGCCGAGAGAGACGATGAAGACCTTCGAGGAGCTGTTCGCCGAGCTGTCGGAGAAGGCGCGTACCCGCCCCGAGGGGTCGGGCACCGTGGCCCTGCTGGACGCCGGCGTCCATGCCATCGGCAAGAAGGTCGTCGAGGAGGCCGCCGAGGCCTGGATGGCGGCCGAGCACGAGTCGGCCGACCGCGCCGCCGAGGAGATCTCGCAGCTCCTCTACCACGCGCAGGTGCTGATGCTGGCGCGCGGCATCGGTCTCGACGAGGTCTACAAGCATCTCTAGGCCGGGCGTGAGCCGGGACCCGCCCGGCGCCTCGTCCGGCCTGCCGACGCCGTCCGACCTCGTCCGTAAGCCGTAGGAGACCTGCCGTTCATGCTGCGTATCGCCGTTCCGAACAAGGGCGCCCTCACCGAGGGCGCGCAGACGATCCTCGCCGAAGCCGGGTACCGCCGCCGCAAGGACAGCAAGGAGCTCGTGGTCGTCGACCCGGAGAACTCCTGCGAGCTGTTCTTCCTGCGCCCGCGCGACATCGCCGTGTACGTCGGGGAGGGCACGCTCGACGCGGGCATCACCGGCCGGGACATGCTCTACGACTCCGGCGCGCCCGCCGAGGAGGTGATCCCGCTCGGCTTCGGCCGCTCCACGTTCCGCTTCGCCGCGCCCCCCGGCACGTTCACGAGCGTGCACGACCTGCAGGGGCAGCGGATCGCCACCTCGTACGCCGGGCTGCTCGGCAAGTACCTCGCCGACAAGGGCGTGGACGCCCGGGTGATCAAGCTGGACGGCGCGGTGGAGACGGCGATCCGGCTCGGCGTGGCGGACGCGGTCGCCGACGTGGTGGAGACCGGCGCGACGCTGCGCAACGTGGGCCTGGAGGTGTTCGGCGAGCCGATCGCCGAGTCCGAGGCGGTGCTGATCAAGCGGGCCGGGGCACCCGAGGACAACGGCTTCCGCCAGCTCATCCGCCGCCTGCAGGGCGTGATCGTGGCCCGCGACTACGTGATGATCGACTACGACATCCGGGTGGAGCGCATCGACGAGGCGATCGCGATCACGCCCGGCATGGAGGGGCCGACGGTCTCGCCGCTGCACCGCGAGGGGTGGGTCGCGGTCCGCGCCATGATCCCGCGCAAGGGCCACCAGCAGGTCATGGACGAGCTGTGGGAGATCGGCGCGCGGGCGATCCTCATCACCGACATCTACGCCTGCCGGCTCTGACCGCGGGCGCCGCCCCGTGGTTCCCCTCCCGCGGGCGGAACGGAATCTACTTTGTAAAGGGCGGGGCCGGGCGCGCCCCGGTCCCGGCGTCGGCGACGTACCGGATCAGGTCGCTGACGTGCACCACGCCCATGCACCGGCCCAGCTCGTCGACGACCACCAGGTCGTCGTAGACGCGGCCGTCGTCCCGCCCGGCCACGTGCATCGCGGTGAGCACCGGCGTGGTCCGGGGCACGATCCGGGGCGGGTCGGCGAGCCGTATCGCGGGCTTCTTGGCGTACAGGGCGTGGCCGAACCGGGTGGCGATGGTGAGCAGGAAGCGGCCGCGGTTCACGGTCGCGCGGGGCCGCTGGTACTCGTCGACGAGCACCACCCCGGTGATCGACGGCTCGGTGCCGAGGGCGTCGACCACCTCCTCGGCGGTCACCTCCTCGGGGAGGGTCACCGCGGGCACGAGGAACTCCTGCACCCGCGGCCCGAGATCGGCGGCGGGCGGCTCCTCGGGCAGCGGCAGCGGCACGCGCGGCCTGCCGTGCGTGGGACGCCAGCCGGGCGGGGCGAGCAGCGGCCCCTGGACGAGCCGTACCCCCCACCTGCGCAGCGCGGCGAACTGCGCCTCCTCGCGCACGGCGGGCGCGACGAGGTGGGCGCCGACGCCGCGCGCGGTGGCGCCCAGCGCCTCCACCAGGCCGCTGCGCCGGTGGTCGTGCGGGATGCGGTCGATCAGGTCGGGGGAGAGCACGAGCACGTACGGCGCGGCGTCGGCGATCAGGTCGAGCGGCACGCCCGCGGTGCCGAAGTCGCCGAACGCGATCAGGTAGCCGATCGCGCGCAGCCCGTCGACTCCGGTGAGCACCGCGCGCCGGTCGGTCGCGTCGAAACCGCCGCGGATCACGAGCGTGACCTCACCGGGCCGCCGCCCGGTGACCCGCAGCGCCTCGTGCAGCGGCGCGAGCGTGGCCGGGCCGCCGATGACGGCCGCGACCGGGAGCGAGATCAGCAGCGGGAGCGGGGCCTCGGCGCGGGTCGCGCCGTGCACCGCGTCGATGGTGGCGCTGAGGCCGATGACGGTGACGTCGCCGGCGTCGGCCTCGACGGCGAGCACGCCGCCGGTGTCGAGGTCGACCACGGGCCGGAAGGTGACCGGGCGGCGCGGGGAGGAGGGGGCGCGCGGGCGGCGTAACGGCGGCGGGGCGAACTCCCCGGTGCCGGAGGCCGGGTGCGCGGCGCCGGGGGACGCGGCCTGCCAGGCGGGGAGCGGGCGCGGCGTGGCCGGGCCGGGCACCGGCGGCCGCGGGGGCGCGCCGGGCCCCGCGGGTGCCGGAGGCGCGGCGGAGGACGGCGGAGGCGGAGCAGGCGTGGCCGGAGGTGTGGCCGCCGCGCCGGGCGCCGGTGGGGCGCCCGCGGCCGGGGGCGCCGCGGGCGGTGCGGCGAGCGGGGGAACGGGCGCCTGCGGGCGTGCGGGCGCTGCGGGTCTCGCTGGCTCGGAAGCGGCGGAGGAGGACATCGGGCCTGAACACGTGGTCGATGGGGAGTGCGGGCAAGGTGCCGGCACGCCCCCGATTGTGCCGATCGATGAACCGGACGCTGGAGGGCCCGAATGAAGAATTCACGGACCGTTCAGCGGCGCGCATGCCGCCGTTTCCGCCGCAGCGCCCGGGCGTGGGCCGCGCGGACGGCCGCCGTACCGCCGTGACCTGCGGCGAGGCGCCGCCCGGCGGGGCGGGGCCGTCCGGACGGTGCATCGGCCGTTCACGAAGGCATGGGGGAGCGGCGCGCCGCCCCGGCGGTGCGGCTAGCGTGATGGTCATGACCGTGCGTCCGGCGGCCGGGGGAGGCCGATGGGTGGAGGTGGCCCCGGCCCGGCTGCGCCGCTGGCTGGACGGCTTCGCGCGGCGGCACGGGGCGTTCGCGGCCGCGGCCGTCGGCGGGGACGCGGTCGAGATCGTCCGCCTCACCGCGGCGGACGGCGCCGTCGCCGAGTGCCACGTCCCCTTCCCGCCCCTCGAGCCGGAGCGGGACGCGGACGCGCCCGGGCGGGCGGAGGCCGGGCCGGAGGACGCGGCCCCTGGCGGCCGGGGCGCACGCCCCGCGGCGTCCGTGCCCGGCGCGGCCGTGTCCCTCACGCACCCGGCCGCCGGCGCCGGGGTGCCGGAGCTCGTCGAGCGGCTGATCGCGCACGCCAACCGGCCCCGCCGGGTGGGCGTGCTCCTGGTACGGCTCGGCGGCCACGCCGCGGGCGTGTTCGACGGCGACCGGCTCGTCGCGTCGAAGGTCGGCGCCCGGCACGTGCAGGGCCGGAGCGCGGCCGGCGGCTGGTCCCAGCAGCGGTTCGCCCGGCGCCGGGAGAAGCAGGCGAGCGAGGCGCTGCGGGCCGCGGCCGACGTGGCCGCCCGGGTGCTCGTCCCGCGCCTGCCGGACCTGCACGCCGTCGTGCTCGGCGGCGACCGCCGGGCGGTCGACGCGCTGCGCGCCGACCCGCGGCTCGCGGGCGTGTTCGCGCTCGCCGCCCCGCCGTTCCTCGCCGTCCCCGATCCGAGGCTCGCCGTGCTCGAGTCCACCCCCGCGCTGTTCCGGGCGGTGCGCATCCGGGTGCTGGACCCGGACCGGCCCGGCCCGCGCTGACGGGCGGGTTCGCCGTGGCAGGGTGAAGCAGATCACCGGAATATCCTTAAAACCTGTCTGGACAGTAGGGAAACTAGGAATTAGGGTCGAGGCATGAGCCGCCTCCCGCTCGCGGCCTGTCGCCCCGCGCCCGCCGCGCAGGCCCCAGGCCGCCGCTGACCTGCCGCTCCCGGTGCCGCGCACCGGGCCCGTCACCGTCGCGCGGGCGCACAGGGTGGTGCGCCGCGTCCCCGTTCCCCGTCCCCGGACACCGTCCGTGCGGCCCGCCCGCCCCCCCCCGCGGCGCGGGCCGCCCCGCCGTCCGTCCCCAAGGAGCCGTTCCGCATGTCCCCCCCCGCCGTCACCTCCGGCGTGCCCGCGGACCTCATCCGCGGGGCGCCGCCGACGTCCCCGGCCCGGCTGCTGGCGGCCGCGGCCGCCAGCGGCCGCCGCTTCGCCGGCCTCGCCGTACTGCTCGTCGCCTGGCAGGTCTGCGCCGCGCAGGGCATGCTCGGCGCGGCCACCCCGCCGCCGAGCCAGGTGCTCGCCACCGGGGTGGAGCTGATCCGCTCCGGGGAGCTCCCGGTGCACCTGCTCGCCTCGCTGGAGCGGGTGGCGAAGGGGCTGGCGCTCGGGCTGTCCGCCGGGCTCGTGCTCGGCCTCGCCGCCGGGCTGTTCCGGCTCGCCGAGGACGTGATCGACGCGCCGCTGCAGGCGCTGCGCATGCTGCCGCACCTCGCGCTCGTCCCGGTGTTCATCATCTGGTTCGGCATCGGCGAGACCGCCAAGGTCGCGCTCATCACGATCGGGCCGATCTTCCCGCTCTACATCAACGTGTTCCACGGCATCCGCGGCGTGGACGAGCGGCTGGTGGAGGCGGCCCGCACCTGCGGGGTGACCGGGCCGGCGCTGGTCCGCAAGGTGATCCTGCCCGGCGCGCTGCCGCAGATCCTCGTCGGCCTGCGCCAGTCCCTCGGCATCGGCTGGCTGAGCCTCGTGGTCGCCGAGATGACCGCCACCACCTCCGGGATCGGGTTCCTCGTCACCGACGCCAAGGAGTTCCTCCGCACCGACGTGGTGTTCGTCGTGCTCGTCGTGTACGCCCTGCTCGGGCTCGCAACCGACCTGCTGGTCCGGGCGATCGAGCGCAAGGCGCTCGCCTGGCGACGGGGGCTGGTGGCCCGATGACCGGCACCACCGTGATCGGGCCGGCCCCGGCCCGGCCGCAGGCGCGGGGCGTGCGGGTGCGCGGCCTGCGCCGCGCGTTCGGCGACCGGGAGGTGCTGCGCGGCGTCGACCTCGACCTCGCGCCCGGCGAATTCGTGGCGCTGCTCGGCGCGAGCGGATCCGGCAAGAGCACGCTGCTGCGCGCGGTCGCCGGGCTCGACACCGAGGCCACCGGCGAGCTCGACGTGCCCGAACGGCGGGCCGTGGTCTTCCAGGAGCACCGGCTGCTGCCGTGGACCCGGGTGTGGCGGAACGTCACGCTCGGCCTGTCCGGCCGCGGCCGCGACCTGCGGGCCCGCGCGCTGCAGGCCCTGGCGGAGGTCGGGCTCGCCGCCCGCGCCGACGCCTGGCCGAGCACGCTGTCCGGCGGCGAGTCCCAGCGGGTCGCGCTCGCCCGGGCCCTCGTCCGCACCCCCGAGCTGCTCCTCCTCGACGAGCCGTTCGGCGCGCTCGACGCGCTCACCCGGCTCAAGGCGCAGGGCCTCGTCGCCCGGCTGTGGCGGCGGCACCGGCCCGCCGTACTGCTCGTCACCCACGACGTGGAGGAGGCGCTGCTGCTCGCCGACCGGGCCCTGGTGCTCGCCGGCGGGCGCATCGCCGAGGAGTTCGCCGTCGACATCCCCCGGCCCCGGCCGGTCGACCATCCCCGCTTCACCGCGCTGCGCCGCAGGCTGCTCGCCGCCCTCGGCGTCGGCGCCGACCTCGGCGACGGCGATCCCCGGGACGGCACCGCCGCGGGCCGTACCGCCCCGGAGCACACCGACGACACACGCGACGACCCACAGGACGACGCCGCACGGCAGGAGACACGATGAGCGAACCCCTGGAACTGTTCACCGACGTCCTCGTCCTCGGCGGCGGCCCCGCCGCGACCTGGGCCGCGCTGAAGGCCGCCCAGGCGGGGGCGGACGTCGTCCTCGCCGACAAGGGCTACTGCGGCACCAGCGGCGCCGCCGCCTCCGCCGGCACCGGCATCTGGTACGTCGAGCCCGACCCCGAAGCCCGGGAGAAGGCGATGGCCTCCCGCGAGGCGCTCGGCGGCTACCTCGCCGACCGGCGCTGGATGGTCCGGGTGCTCGACCAGACCTACGAGGGGGTCAACGAGCTCGCCACCGCCGGGCGGTACCCGTTCCCGGTGGTGGACGGCCGCCCGCTGCGCCGCGGCGTGCAGGGCCCCGAGTACATGCGCCGGATGCGCATCCTGGTCCGCCGGGCCGGGGTGCGCATCCTCGACCACAGCCCGGCCACCGAGCTGCTGACGGCCGCGGACGGCTCGGTCGCGGGCGCGGCCGGGCACCGGCTGCAGACCGGCGAGCCGTACCGGGTGCGCGCCGCCGCGGTGGTGCTCGCCACCGGCGGGTGCGCGTTCCTGTCCGGCACGCTCGGCTGCCACGTCAACACCGGCGACGGCCACCTGATGGCGGCCGAGCTCGGCGCCGAGCTGTCCGGCATGGAGTTCTCCAACGCCTACGCGATCGCCCCCGAGTTCACCACGCTCACCAAGACCGCCTACTACTCGTTCGCCACCTTCTACCGCGAGGACGGCTCGGTGCTCGAGGGCGCGGGCAGCCGGCGCGGCCGCTCGGTGATCGCCCGCGCGCTGCTGCGCGAGAAGGTGTACTGCGTGCTCGACCGGGCCGACGCCGAGACCCGGGCGAGGATGCGGCGCGGCCAGCCGAACTTCTTCCTCACCTTCGACCGGCTCGGCATCGACCCGTTCACCCAGCGGTTCCCGATCACGCTGCTGCTCGAGGGCACGGTGCGCGGCACCGGCGGCATCCGGGTGGTCTCCGAGGACTGCGCCACCTCGGTCCCCGGCCTGTACGTCGCGGGCGACGCGGCCACCCGCGAGCTGATCTGCGGCGGGTTCACCGGCGGCGGCAGCCACAACGCCGCCTGGGCGATCGCCTCCGGCACCTGGGCCGGGCAGGGCGCGGCCCGGTACGCCGCCGCGCTCGGCCGCGGCGCGAACCGGCGGCCCGCGACCGGCGCGGGCGGGGCGGGGCTGCGGCCCACCGGCACCCCCGGGACCGTGGCCCACCGCGACGTGGTCGCCGCGGTGCAGGCCGAGGTGCTCCCGTACGACAAGAACTACCTGCGGCACGGCGACCGGCTCGCCCCCGCGCTGGCGGCGCTGCACGGCGTGTGGCGCGAGGTGCGCGCCGGCCTGCACGGCACGGGCGCCGAGGCGGTGCGCACCCGGCAGGCCGCGGCGATGACCGCGCACGCCCGGTGGATGTACACCGCGGCGCTGACCCGCACCGAGTCCCGCGGCATGCACAAGCGCGAGGACTACCCGGACCAGGACCCGGCCTGGCGGCACCGGCTGCTCGTCGGCGGGCTCGACGAGATCTGGACCCGGCCGGACGAGGTCGCCCCGGTCGGTCCGGAGGAGTTCGCCGCGCTCGGCTCGCCCGGCCTGGCCGGCGCCTCCGGCGCGTACCTGCGGGCGGCGTCATGATCGAGATCGTCTCCCGGGAGCGGTGCATCGCCTGCGACCGCTGCGTCGAGGTCTGCCCGCGCAACGTGTTCGACCGCGGCGCGGACGGCGTGCCGGTGATCGCCCGCCAGGACGACTGCCAGACCTGCTTCATGTGCGAGGCGTACTGCCCGGCCGACGCGCTGTTCGTCGCGCCGCTCGCCTTCCCGGCCCGGCCGGGCTCCCCGCTGCGCGACGAGGCCCGCCTCGCCGCCGCCGGGCTGCTCGGCGGCTACCGCCGCGAGATCGGCTGGGGGCGGGGCCGTACCCCGGGCGCCAAATTCGCGGTCGGGCCCGAGCTTCCGGCCACCCCGCCGCCGATCGTCACCACGGTCACCGAACGGACCGAGATCGGCGAGGGAATCGGAGACACGATCAGCGACGAGGTGACGAGATGAGGCTTCGCCGATCCGCCGCCGCGGCCGCGGCGGCGATCGCCGCCCTGCTGGTCGCGCTCGCCGGGTGCGGCACGGACCGGCGGGCCGCCGCCGGCGGGGCGGAGGAGGGGTTCACGCTGCGGATCGGGGTGATCGGCAGCGGGAACCGGCTCACCGGACCGGTCGGGTACCTGCACGACAAGAACGCGCTGGTGCCGCTGCTCGCCGAGGCCGGGGTGACGGACATCACGGTGCACAGCTTCCCCAACGGCCCCGACCTCAACCAGGCGCTCGTCGCCGGCGAGCTCGACCTTGCCACGTACGGCGACACGCCCGCGCTCGTCGCCCGCGGCGCGGGGCAGCCCACCCGGCTGATCGCCCAGGCCCAGGTCGGCATGGACGCGGGGATCGTGGCTAAGAAGCAGGGCGGCCCGCGCTCGCTGCAGGAGCTCGCCGGGCGCCGGATCGCCACGCAGACCGGCTCGTACATGCACCGCTACCTGCTCGGCGCGCTCACCGACGCGAAGGTGACGCCGAAGGAGATCGTGCACATCTACAGCTCCGACGTGGAGGCGGCGCTGGAGCGCGGCGACGTGGACGCGGCCGCGGTCCCGGCGGCGAACGTCGAGGCGCTGCGCGCCAAGGGCTACCCGGTGATCGAC
>QGUZ01000203.1 GCA_003242605.1 Actinomycetota bacterium | reverse complement strand
TTCGCATCGAGGGGGTCAGGGGTTCAAATCCCCTTAGCTCCACAGGTCGAGGGCCACCTCCGAGCTCCGGAGGTGGCCCTTCCGCTTTCGGCACGGCGGAGCCGGTACGGCAGGCCGCGCGGGGGCCGCGAAGGCCGCCCGGCCGGCCCGTCGTCTCGCGCGTGTGGCGGCCGCTCAGGCGGGCCGTACGGGTTGAGCCGCGCGCGATCGTCGCCGAGGCTGGACGGCATGGTGCGAACGGCGACAGTGCACGACATCCCGGAGCTCGTCCGCCTCCGGTCGCTGCTCTTCGACGACCTCGGTGGCGACTTTTTCAAGCCGCCGGGCGCGGGGGACGACTGGCGTGCGGCGCTCGCGCGGGCGCTGGAGCGGAAGCTCGCCGACCCGGACTGCCGGATCCTCGTGGTGGACGGCGACGACGGGCTGGCCGCGTGCGGGGTCGGCGTGATCGACGAGTGGCTGCCCGGTCCGCACCTGCGCAACGGGCGGGTGGGCCACGTGTTCGGCATGGTCACCGACCCGGCGCACCGGCGGCGCGGGCACGCCCGGGCGATCATGCTCGGCCTGCTCGACTGGTTCCGCGAGCGCGACGTGGCCCGGGTCGACCTCACCGCCTCCCGCGAGGCCGAGGTGCTGTACCGGGACCTCGGCTTCGCCGCGCATCCCGATCCGCTGCTGTGCTGGAGGCCGTGACGACGGCCGCGCCCGACCCGCGGCGGCCCGGGCGTACGGCACGGCCGCGGCGGCCCGCCCGCCGCGCCCACCGCCGGGCCGGCCACCGTAGGGCGGCGGCCCTGACCCGGGGGCCGGAAATTCGATGGAGGACGGCGGGCGGAACGGGGAGCATCCCTGCATGTCGCTCAGATTCCACGAGATCGCCGAGGGCGGTCACCGCATCCTCAACCCGTTCACCGACGCGAAGCTGGACCTGCTGGGCCGGGTGGCGCGGCTGCGGCCCGGCATGCGGCTGCTCGACCTGGGCTGCGGCAAGGGGGAGATGCTCTGCCGCTGGGCCGTGGCCCACGGGATCGAGGGGATCGGCATCGACATCAGCCGGGTGTTCCTGGACGCGGCACGCCGGCGGGCCGAGGAGCTCGGGGTCACCGATCGGGTGAGGTTCGAGCTGGGGAACGCCGCGGACCACCGGGCCGAGCCGGAGGCGTTCGACGTGGTGGCCTGCCTCGGGGCCACCTGGATCGGGGGCGACGTGCAGGGCACGATCGCGCTCATGCGCCCGCCGCTCAAGCGGGACGGCATCCTGCTGGTGGGCGAGCCGTACTGGGTGGACGAGCCGCCGCCGGGCGCGGCCGAGGCGCTCGGCTTCGCGCCGGGCGCCTACCTGTCGCTCGCCGGGACGTTCGACCGGTTCGCGGCGTGCGGGCTCGAGGTGCTGGAGATGGTGCTCGCCGACCCCGACGACTGGGATCGGTACGTGGCGAGCCAGTGGTGGACGCTGAGCGACTGGATCCGCGCCAACCCCGACGACCCCGACGTCGGGGCGGTGCGGCGGTTCCTCGAGCGCTGCCGCCGCAGCCACGTCGAGTACGGCAGGCGGTACCTCGGCTGGGGCGTCTTCGTGCTGCGGCCCCGCTGACCGGGAGGCCGCCCGGGGTCACCAGCGGGCGGCGCTCGCCGCAAGGTGGGCGCGGACCGCGTCGACGGCCGGATGGGGGACCGCCGAGGAGCGCCAGGCGAGGTAGAAGGTGTTGATCGGCGGGTCCTCGGGCTCGTGGAGGAGCACGAGCCGCCCGGTGTCGAGCAGGTCGCCGATCAGGTAGCGGGGGAGCGCGCTGTAGCCCGCGCCCGCGGCGCAGGCGGCGGCGACGGCGCGCAGGTCGGGCACGACGACCGCGGGCGGCACGCGCGGCACGGGGCGGCCGAACACGTGCCGCCAGTACCGGCGCACGATCGGCAGCTCCTCGCTGTAGGCGACGACCGGCAGGTTCCCCAGCACCTCCACCGGGTCGGCGGCGAGCCGGTCGCGGTCGAGGCCGGCGGCGAGCTGCGGGGTGGCGACGAGCACGAACTCCTCGTCGGCGATCGGCACCCCGGTGAGCGCCCGGCCGCGGGGCCGGATCGTCGAGACGACCAGGTCGAGGCCGCCGCCCGCGAGCTCGGCGAGCAGGTCGTCGGCGAGGCCGGTGGTGACCCGTACCCGCAGGCCGCGCGGGTAGAGCTCGGCGAGCGACGGCAGCACCCGCACCGCGGTGAGCTCGGGCGGCCCACCGAGCAGCACCGTCCGGGTGAACGGCGCGCCGGCCGTGGCCGCCAGCTCGGTGAGCGCCGCGGTCAGCGCGTCGAGGTGCGGCCCGATGCGGAGGGCGAGCTCGTCGCCCGCGGCGGTGGGGGTGAGGCCCCGGCCGCCCCGGTGGAACAGGGTGACGCCGAGCCGCCGCTCCAGCCGCCGGATCTGCGCGGTCACCCCAGGCTGCGACAGGCCCAGCTCGGCCGCGGCCCTCGTCATCGAGCCGGCGCGGTGCGCGGCGAGGAAGGTGCGCAGCAGCGTCAGGTCGAGGTCGTCCCCGGAAACGGGCGGTTGCGGCAGGTGACGGGCGTCCGGCACATCGCCGACCTATCACGTTCGTGATGACCGGTGCAAGCGAGCGTTGTTGGACGGTGATACCTCGCGTGCGCCATCCTCGCCCCCGGGCCGGATCTCATTCATGCCGGTCCGCCGGATTTGGAGGGGAGTGAGCCATGTCCAACGCCGTCTCGCGCGACCGCGCGCTGATCGTGCTCACCAGCCACGGCGAGCTGGGGGACACCGGGCGGAGCACCGGCTTCTACCTGCCGGAGGTCGCCCACCCGTGGAAGGTGTTCGTCGAGGCCGGGCTCACGGTGGACCTGGTCTCGGTGCAGGGTGGCGAGCCGCCGATGGACGGGCACGACCCGTCCGACCCGGTGCAGCAGCGGTTCCTCGCGGACCCGGAGATGTCGGCCAAGCTCAAGAACACGCCGAAGCCGGGCGAGGTCGACCCGTCGCGGTACGGCATCGTGCTGTACGCGGGCGGGCACGGCGTCATGTGGGACTTCCCGGGCAACGCCGAGCTCGCCGCGCTCGGCCGCCAGGTGTACGAGCAGGGCGGCGTGGTCGCCGCGGTCTGCCACGGCCCGGCCGGGCTCGTCGACCTGACGCTGAGCGACGGCAGCCACCTGGTCGCGGGCAAGCGGGTGGCCGCGTTCACCAACGACGAGGAGGCCGCGGTCGGCCTCACCGAGGTGGTGCCGTTCCTGCTCGCCGACCGGCTGACCGAGCGCGGTGCCACCCACGTGCCCGCCCCGAACTTCGCGGCGAACGTCGTCGTCGACGGCCGCCTGGTCACCGGTCAGAACCCCGCCTCCGCGACCGGCGTGGCCGAGGCCGCGGTCAAGGCCCTGCGGGAGCAGGCCGCGGCCTAGCCGTACGGCCACGGGCGCATCCGGTGGCCGGGTCCGCCGAGGGGGAGCGAGCCCGGCCTGCCGTACCCCGGTGCGTACGGCCCGGCGAGCCCGGCAGGAGGCCCCGGGCGCGTGTCTGTCACGGTTCTCCGCACCCGCACCCCTCGGCCGAGGGGTCACGGCCCGCCCCGCGTCGGTTCCGGCGCTCGGGCGGGCCTTCGTCGTCTCCGCGGCCGTGAGACCCGCTGCCGCGGCGCGGGACGGCGGGTCGCGGTGCCGATGCGACGGGCCGGGTCAGCCGCCTGCGGGCGGCTCGATCGGCGGGCAGCGGGTGTCGCGCGGCGGGGTGCGCAGGGTGAGCAGGTAGCGTTCGACCGCGGCGGCCACGCACGCGCTCCGCGTCGCGTACACCCCGTGGCCCCAGCCGTCGTAGGTGAGCAGGACGGCCCCGGTGCGGCGGGCCACGTTGCGCGCCCACTCGTGCGGGGTGACCGGGTCGTACCGGCTGTTGACCAGCAGCACCGGCGGCGCCCCGCGCCACCGTGGCGGCCGCTGCGGGCCGCGCTCCGCCGCCGGGTGGCCGACGCACACCAGCATGGCGCCCCACGCCTGCGGGGACAGCTTCATGTCCGGCGCCACCCGGGCGAGGCGGCGCAGGTACGCGCGCACCTCGGCGGCGCCGCGCAGCCGCGGCCGCCAGTCCTGGCAGAAGATCGCGGTGGCCGGGTCCTCGACCGTCTCCTGCTGCGCCGCCCGCCGCGGCGGGGGGACGGGCGTCGGGGCGGAGCCGTTCGCCAGCAGCGCCGCGTGCCGCTCGGCCAGCGCCGCCCAGCCCGGCTCGTGGAACGCGGCCTCGGCCTCGGCGAGCAGGTCCATCGACGTCCACGGCTCCTGCGACCGCGGGTCGACGAGCCGCCCGCTCGCGGCCCGGGCGTACAGCTCGGCGAAGACCCGGCGGACGTCCCTGCCGTGCAGGGCGCAGCCGGGGGAGCGGCGGCACCACGCCACGTACTCGTCGAACGCGTCCTGCACGGCCTTCGCCTCGCTGCGCACGAACTCCCACGTCGTCGCCTGGCCGGGGTCCATGACGCTGTCGAGCACCATGGCGCGGAGGCGGTGCGGGAACAGCTCGGCGTACCGCTGGCCGAACAGCGTGCCGTACGAGTGGCCGTAGTAGGTGAGCCGCTCCTCGCCGAGCGCGGCGCGGATCGCGTCCATGTCCCGGGCCACGCTGCCGGCGTCGAGGAAGTCGAACAGCGGCCCGCTCAGCCTCCGGCAGCTCTCCGCGTACCTGCGGTTGTACTCGCGGAGCCGGTGGAACCGCTCGGTCGTGGTGGGGAACAGGAACGCCTGCCGCACCGGCCGCAGCCGGCACCGGATGCTCCCGCTGCCGCCCACGCCGCGCGGGTCGAACCCGACGACGTCGAACCGGCGCCGCACCTCCGCCGGGAGGGCGCTCGCGATACCGCCGCTCTTCACGTCGTCCACGCCCGACTGCCCCGGACCGCCCGGGTTGATCAGCATCGTGCCGATCCGCGCATCCGGGTCGGCGGCCCGCCGGCGGGCCAGGGCGATCTCGACCGTCCGCCCGCCCGGCCGGGACCAGTCGATCGGCACGGTCACGGTGCCGCACTCCACCTCGGGCGCCTCCGGGCACCGATGCCACGCAACGCGCGCGGCCGTGCCGTACGGCCGGTCCGCGGTGCCCGCGTGGGCCGGGGTGACGGCGAGCGCCGCCGCGGTGACGAGCGCGGCGGGCAGCGCGGCCGTCCTGATTCGACCCCTCACGGCGAGTCTCCTGTCCCTGGCGTCTCTGCGGCACGGATGGGGGGACGGCGCGTCGCGGAGGCCGACACGCCCTCTATGCACGGTTTATCCGATGGATGGTGGTGTGAGCGCCGAGATCGACCCAGGATCCTTTGACCCTCGGCCGCGAGCCGTACGGGCGCGGGGACGATCGGCGGCCTCCGTCCAGATGGCGGGGCCGGTGGCGCGGCGGGGACGTGGCGACCCCGGCCGATAGGATGGCGCACGCTTCACCACCGGCGGTATCGAGAGAAGGGCGGCCTGGCATGCGTCGGCGAGCGTTGCCAGTGATCTACCTCGCGGTCTTCGTCGACATGCTCGGGTTCGGCATCATCCTGCCGCTGCTGCCGTTCCACGCCGAGCAACTCGGCGGCACCGGGCTGTGGGTGGGCGGCGTGCTCACCGCGTACGCGGCCGCGCAGTTCGTCGCCGGGCCGGTGCTGGGGCTGCTGTCCGACCGGTTCGGGCGGCGGCCGGTGCTGCTCGCCGCCCTGCTCGGGTCGGCGGTCTCCCTCGCGCTCACCGGGCTGGCGAACTCCCTGCTCACTCTCTTCGCCGCCCGGCTGGTCGCCGGGCTCTGCGGCGGGGCGATCCCGGTCGGCCAGGCGTACGTCGTGGACCTCACCGAGCCGCGGGAGCGCACCAAGGCGCTCGGCATGGTCGGCGCCTCGATCGGCATGGGCTTCGTGTTCGGGCCGGGCCTCGGCGCGGCGCTGTCCGGCCTCGGGTTCGCCGGGGTGTGCTTCGTCGCGGGCGGCATCGCCCTCGCCAACTTCCTCGCCGGGCTGGTGCTGCTGCCCCGGCAGGCCCCGGCCCGTACGGCCGGGCGGGACGGCGAGTCCGCTCCCCGCAACGCCTCGCCCGCCGTGCTCGTGGCCGCGCTGCGCATCCCGTCCATGCGGCCCGTCCTCGTCGCGATCTTCGCCGGGACGTTCGCGTTCACCGGCATGGAGGCCACGTACGCGCTGCTCGGCGAGCGCCTGTACGACCTCGGCCCGGCCGGGCTCGGCGTGATCTTCACCGGCGTCGGCCTGGTGATGGCCGCGGTGCAGGGCGGGCTCGTGGGCCGGCTCTCCGCCCGGTACGGCGACCGCCGCGTCGCGATCGGCGGCACCCTGCTCATGGCCGTCGGCCTGGTCGCCCTCCCGCTCGGCGTGACCTGGCTGAACTATGCCGGCCTCGCCGTGCTCGCCGCCGGGCAGGGCCTGATGACCACGGCCACGTCCGCGCTCATCGCCGAGGCGGCCGGCGCGGCCCTCGGCAGCGCCTTCGGGGTGGGCCAGTCCTCCTCGGCCGCGGCCCGCGCGATCGGCCCGGTCGCGGCCGGCGCGGCCTTCGACGCCCACTTCACCCTGCCGTTCTACCTCGGCGCCGTGCTGTGCGCCGCCGCCGCGCTGCTGCTGCGCCGCCGTACGGCCCCGGCCCCGGAGGCCACGGGCCCGCGCGCGGCCGAGGCCGTCCGGGACGATCGGCCGGTGTCCTGAGCCCGCGCGCTCAGCGCCGGGCGAGGTGGCGGTCGAGGAAGCCGGCGACGAGGCGGATGAGCGCGATGCGGTGGTCGGAGAACGCGTGGTCGGTGGGGAGCACGTGGTGCTCGAGCCGCGCCACCGGGTGGCGCTCGTAGGCCTCGACCACCGGGCGGAAGTGGAACGGCTCGGGCGAGACCGTGTCCCGGCCCGCGCCGACCAGCAGCACGGGCCGGTCGGCGAGCCGCGGCGCGAGGTCGGCGAGCCGCCACGCCTCCCCGGCGGTCTCCATCTCGGTGAGCAGCGCCTGCGGTGAGGTGCCGCGGAGCGGCAGCATGCACTCCTCGAACATCCGCAGGCACCGGTCCCGCTGCTCGGCGTCGGTACGGCAGGCCACGCCCATCGCGCCGAAGTCGAACGGGGCGATGGAGACGACCGCGGCGACCGCGGGATCGGCGGCCGCGGTGTGCAGCGCGGTGAAGCCGCCGAGGCTGTGCCCGGCGACCGCGACCCGCCCCGGGTCGAGCCGGTGCCGGGACGCGAAGCCGGGGTCGCGCACGGCCGCGACCACCGTGGCCGCGTCGGCGAGCACCTTCGCCCACGAGTAGGAGCCGCCCATGCCCCACGAGCCGCGGTAGTGGAACACCAGCGTCGCGTACCCGGCCCGGCGCAGCGCCTGCGCGATGTCGAAGTTGCGCTCGTAGCCGGGGAAGCCGTGCAGGATCACCACGATCGGGTGCGGGCCCGGCCCCGCCGGGATGTGCAGCACGCCGGCGAGCTCCTCGCCGCCGCTGCGGAACGCGACCGCGGGCGTCTCGGCCGGAGGCGCGAGGTCGCGCGGGGGATCCGTGAAGAGGGCGTCGGTCATGTCGTCCACGTTGGCCGCCAGGGGATCATTCGCCGCAGAGGTTAACACTGGCGGACGGACGCGCCGGCGGACGGGTGCGTTCCTCCGCAGGCGTCCGGGACCGCCCATCCGCGTACCCGCCGGTGCGCCCCGCGTGGCCTGGGCGAACACCGGCACGCGAGGGGCGCGGGCCCGTCGGCCCGCGCGGCATGACCGGACCGCCCGGGGAGCCGCCCTCTGGACGGCGTGCCCGTCATGCGTACTCTCCTATGCTGTGATGCCTTTTGCCGGAGTCTCATGCGTGAGCTGACGTCGGTCGACGAGGTCCGTTCCGCGTCCGCCGACGATGCGCTGATCATGTGGGGTGCCCAGGGCATGAAGCCCGGCATCCGCGCCTGGGCCGCGGCGGACGCCGTCGCCGTCGCCGCCCCCGGACTGTTCCGCCGCGACCGCATCATCGTGCTCGGCGACCCCGCCCCGGCCGCCGCGCTGGTCCGGCACGCCCTCGCCGAATGCGGCCCCACCTTCCGCGTGCTCGGCGACGAGCACCTGGTGCGCGCGCTCACCGAGCGGCTGCCGGAACTCGACTCGTACGTCACCTTCGACTGGATGGACACCGGCGGCCCGATCCCGCCCGGGCCGGACGGCGCCGCCGCCGCGGACGGCCGCGTCACCGTGCGCTGGCTCGCCCCCGACGAGGATCCCAAGGTCGCGGACCTGCTGGAGGTGGCCTCCCCCACCTCGTGGGCGCAGCCGGGGCTGCCCGGGGTGCGCCGCTGGGCCGGGGCGTGGCGGGACGGCGAGCTCGTCGCGTGCGCCGCGGACGCCTGGTCGGCCCCGACCGTGGGCCTGATCGCCGGGGTGGCCACCGCGCCCGCCCACCGGGGCCGCAGGTACGCCGAGGCGGTGTGCCGGCACGTCGCCACCGCCCTGCTCGCCGCCCACGGGCGCGTGGCGCTCATGGTCGACGCCGACAACCACCCCCCGATCCGCGCCTACACCCGCCCCGGCCTCACCCGCCGCGGCATCCCCGCCGCCCGGCTCCCCGACCACGCGGTCTGATCGCCTCGCGCCGGAACTCGGCGCGGCGGCCGCGGTCACAGCAGCACGACGCAGCCCCGGGCCCGCAGGTCCGGCAGCCAGGCGGGCAGGCTCGGTTTCGTCCGGCGCAGATCGAGCCTCTCCATGGCGGGCCGCCCGAGCCCGCCGCCGTGGCCCGGGGAAGGGTCAGCGTGGGGTGAGGTACTGCCGGGGGCGCAGGGCGTGGGCGCGGAGGGCGGCGAGGGCGGCGGCCTGGCCGGCCGGGG
>QGUZ01000202.1 GCA_003242605.1 Actinomycetota bacterium | reverse complement strand
TCGCGTCGAGCTGCGCGGACAGCCGCCGCCGGTGCGCCTCGTCGCCCTCGGAGGCGTCGATGAGCTTGCGCAGCTGCACCACGTCCTGCAGGCCGTAGGCGAGCCAGGCGGTGGACGGCAGGCCGTCGCGGCCGGCCCGGCCGGTCTCCTGGTAGTAGCCCTCGATCGACTTGGGCAGGTCGAGGTGGGCGACGAACCGCACGTCCGGCTTGTCGACGCCCATGCCGAACGCGATCGTGGCGACCATGACGAGCCCGTCCTCGCGCAGGAACCGGGCCTGGTGCTCGGCCCGGGTGCGCGCGTCCAGCCCGGCGTGGTACGGCAGCGCGGTGACGCCGTTGGCGACGAGGAACGCGGCGGTCTTCTCCACCGAGGCGCGGGACAGGCAGTAGACGATGCCCGCGTCGCCCGGGTGCTCGGTGCGGATCAGCCGCAGCAACCGGCGGCGCGGGTCGGTCTTCGGCTCGATCCGGTACCGGATGTTCGGCCGGTCGAACCCGGCGACGAAGTGCCGGGCCCGCTCCAGGCCGAGCCGGGCGACGATCTCGGCGCGGGTGGCGGGCGTGGCCGTGGCGGTGAGCGCGATCCGCGGCACGTGCGGCCAGCGTTCGTGCAGCGCGGACAGCTCGAGGTAGTCGGGCCGGAAGTCGTGCCCCCACTGGGCGACGCAGTGCGCCTCGTCGATCGCGAACAGCGCGATCTCACCGCGGTCGAGCAGCCGCAGCGTCGCCTCCGAGCGCAGCCGCTCCGGGGCGAGGTAGAGCAGGTCGAGCTCGCCGCCGAGGAACTGCGCCTCGACGAAATGCCGCTCGTCGAGGTCCTGCGCCGAGTTGAGGAACCCGGCCCGCAGCCCCAGGTCGGTGAGCGCGTCCACCTGGTCCTGCATGAGCGCGATCAGCGGCGAGATCACCACCCCGGTGCCCTTCCGGACCAGTGCGGGGATCTGGTAGCAGAGCGATTTGCCGCCGCCCGTCGGCATGATCACGAGCGCGTCGCCGCCCGCGATCACATGCTCGATGATCTCCTGCTGGCCGGGCCGGAACGAGTCGTAGCCGAAGACGCGGCGCAGCACGCGGGCGGCCTCGCCGGGTGGGGTCCCGGCGCCGGTCGCGGTGGTGGTGTCGGGCGAGGTCACCCGGCCACTCTATGGCGCGGCCGCGCCCCGCCGGGCCGTACCGCGCCCGCCTGTGGATAACTCGCGACCGCCCCCGCCGCGGCGGCGCCGCACCCCCGTGCCGAGGTCGCCGGTGCGCCGCCATCACAAGCGATGACCACAATGGCCTACAGGAGGAGTTGACTCGTGGTGCCCGGCAGGGAGCCGGCGACGGGTAGGAGGCAACGAGCGTGTGTCCTGACAAGGGGCAGCGGATCGGGGATCGGGCGCCTTCGACCGAAGCGCCGCACGGCGGCGGGCGGGAGGTCCCACGGCGGGAGCCGCGGGAGCACGCCGACGACCCGCCGGGACCCCGATGGGACACGGACCGGACGGAGCCGCACCCCCAACCCCCCGCACCGGGGCCCGGCCGCGCCGGGTGGGCGCGGCGCCTGGCCGCCCCGCTGGCCGCGGCGGCGATCGGCGTGGCGCTCGCCGTCGGCGGCCTCTCCCTCGGGCTGTACGCATCGCTCGCCTGCGCGGTCGCCGACCTCGCCTGCCCGCCGGGCCGGGACGTCGGTGAGATCCCGGTGCTGCGCCCGATGAGCGCGGCCGAGGTGGCCACCTCCGGTGCGTACGTCGGGCTCGGCGACTCCTACTCCTCCGGCGAGGGCGCGTTCGGCGAGCAGGACGAGCGGGCGCCGGTCAACCCCGGGGCCACCGCGTGCCGCCGGTCCCGGGAGTCCTACGTGCCCCAGGTCGGCGATGCGTACCGGTTCCCCGAGGGCGTGGAGTTCTGGGCCTGCGGCGGGGCCACCACCGGCGCGGTGCTGCGCGGCCAGCACGGGCACACCCCGCAGATCGACCGGGTCGGCCCGTCCACCAGCCTCGTCACGCTCACCCTGGGCGGGAACGACGCCGGGTTCTCCCCGGTGCTCACCGAGTGCTTCACCCGCGTGACCTGGTCGGACGACTGCGTACGGCAGGAGCCCGAGGTGCGGCGGCGCATCGAGCGGCTCGGCCACGACCTGTACGAGGTGATCGCCGAGATCCACCGCAGGGCGCCGCGCGCCCGCATCATCGTCGTCGGCTACCCGCGCCCGTTCCCCAAGTCCCCCACCGACCAGGTGCGGGGCCTCGGCCCGGTGCCCGCGGTGAGCCTCACCGTCGAGGATCAGCTCTGGCTCAACCGGATGACCCGGGAGCTCGACGACCAGATCGCCCGGGTGGCCAACGGCATCGACCGGCTGATCGCCGCGTTCCGTGGGCCGGGCAGCGTGGAGTACCTCGACGCCTACGACGCGTTCGACGGCCACGAGGTCGGCACCGCGCAGCCGTACCTGAACGGCCTGGTGCTCGAGGTCGGCGTGCCGCCGGTCAACCCGCACAGCTTCCACCCCAACCGGGACGGCTACCGCCGCCTCGGCGAGCTGGTCCGGCAGCGCATCGAGCAGGGCCCGCAGCGGCCGCTGCACAACTACCGCGTCGAAACCCGCTGACCTGCGGCGACGCCGGTACGGCCGGGCATGCGCGGGCGGCTGCCCGGGTACACGCGGCATATGCCGAGCCGACCGCCGTCCGCCGACCGCGCCGCCCTGCGCGACCGGTTTCTCACCGAGGCCGTGCGCGACCTGCTCGCCAACGACCGCAGGCTCGCCGGGCTCGACGTCGAGGTGCGCTTCGCCGGCGGGGTGGCGCACGTGCGGGGCGAGGTCGCCGACGAGCGGCCGCTCATGCTGCTGCGCGAGCTGATCGGGCGCCTCGACGGCGTCTACGCGGTGTGGGACTGGGTGCGGATCGCGGGCCGCCCGCCGGTCGTGCTCGACCTCGGCTGCGGCGAGGTCAAGCAGGATCCCACGCACATCGGCGTGGACCTCCGGCCGACCCCGGCGGTGGACGTGGTGGCCGACGTGTCGGCCGGGCTGCCGTTCCGCACCGGGTCGGCCGACCGGGTGTTCGCCGTGCACGTGCTCGAGCACCTGCCCGACTACCTGCCGCTGCTCGCCGAGATCCGGCGCGTGCTGCGGCCGGGCGGCCTGCTGCACGTGCTCGCCCCGTGGTGGGGGCACGTCAACGCGGTCGCCGACCCGACGCACGTGCGGCTCGTCGACGTGCAGACGATCAAGAACATCTGCCGGATGGCCTCGTACCGGGCGCTGCACGCCGGATGCGACGGCGCGACCGTGTTCGCCGACCTGCAGCCGGTGGGCGACCGGCACGGCCCGCCGTGGGACGCCGAGCGGGAGGCCGTGCACGCCAGCCGGTTCTTCGACTGATCCGGGTCCGGGACGGGACCGGGCCCCCGGGCGGATACGCTGTTGCGCGTGTGGTACGCCCCTGACCCCATCGCGCCATGATCGGTTCGCTGGCGACCGGAATCATCATCGCCTCGCTGGTGGTCGCGCTCATCGCGCTGATCACCACGATCCGCAACCGGCCCGTCGGCCTGGTGCTGCTCGTGGGCCTCGGCCTGCTCGAGGTGGCCGTGCTCGTGCAGGCGGTCATCGCGATTGTGCGGCTGATCTCGGGTGAGGAGATCGGGCAGACCGTGGTGTTCCTCGGCTACCTCGCCACCACCGTGGTGATCCCGATCTTCGGCGCGTACTGGGGTATGGCCGAGCGCTCCCGCTGGGGCAGCGGCGTCGTCACCGTCGCCTGCCTCGCGCTGCCCGCCCTCACCGGGCGGCTCCTCCAGCTGTGGCAGGGGGTGGGGTGAGCATGGACGGTACGGCGAAGCCCACGGGCGCGAAGGCGCCCGAGCGGAACCCGGACGGGACGGGCACGGCGGCCGCCGAGAGCGTGTCCACCGGGCCCGGCCGGGTGCTCGTGTCCGTGTACGCGTTCTTCTCCCTGGCGGCCGGGGCGCGGGCCGGCTGGCAGCTCGTCACCCGGTTCGCCGAGGCGCCGGTCGCCTACTCGCTGTCCGCGTTCGCGGCGCTCGTCTACATCATCCTCACCGTGGCGCTGCTCCGCGGCGCCCGCCGCACGGCGCTCGTGGCCTGCCTCATCGAGCTCACCGGCGTGCTCGTGGTCGGAACGTTCAGCCTGTTCGTGCCGGAGGCGTTCCCACGCGCCACCGTCTGGTCCACGTACGGCAGCGGGTACCTGTTCATCCCGCTCGTGCTGCCGGTCCTCGGCTTGTACTGGCTGCTTCGCAACCGCGCGGCCCGGTAGCGCGCGCCGCCCGGGCGCCGGTACGGCCTGCCGTACCCGCGGCCGCACGCCCGGGGTGACCGTGATCTTTTCGTGATCTCAGGACAGGGGGTGCGCGGTCCGGGCAGACTGGGCGGGCGAAGTCCGGCACCCGAACGGAGAGAGCGATCGCATGGCGCGCGTCGCCTACCGCGTCTCACACCTGTCCAAGACCTTCCCGAAGCAGCGGCGGCCCGCCAACGACGACCTCAGCTTCGAGATCCTCGAAGGTGAGATCTTCGGGCTCCTCGGCGACAACGGCGCCGGGAAGACCACCCTCGTCCGGCAGATGGTGAACCTGCTGCGGCCGGACCGGGGCACGATCGAGCTGTTCGGCAGGGACGTGGCCACCCACCCCGGCTTCGTCACCATGACCGTCGGCTACATGCCGCAGCGCGGCTCCGCGCTCAACCGGCTCACCGTCGCCGAGGCGCTCTACCTCACCGCGCACCTGCGCGGCCTCACCCGCAGGCAGGCCGCCGCCGAGCGCGACGAGCTGCTCGAGCTGCTGCGGCTCACCGGCATCCGCAACCGGTCGAGCGAGCGGCTCTCCGGCGGCCAGCGCAGGCTCGTCCAGCTCGCCGTGGCGATGGCGGGGCGGCCGCCGGTGCTCATCCTCGACGAGCCCACCAACGAGCTCGACCCGGCCAACCGCCGCCACGTGTGGGACGTGCTGCGCGACCGGAACGAGCGGCACCGCACCACGATCGTGCTCATCACCCACGACGCGATCGAGGCCGAGAAGGTGATCGAGCGGGTCGGCATCATGCGGGAGGGCCGGTTCGTCGCGCTCGGCCGGCCCGCGGACCTGAAGCGGGCCGTGTCCCCGCGGCGGCACGTGGAGCTGTCGTTCGTCCCTGGCAAGGAGCCCGCTCTGCCGGACGGCATCACCCCGTGGCGGCGCACCGAGGACACCTGGTGGCTCACCGTCGACCACGGCCAGGTGCCGGCGCTGCTCGCCGCGCTCGACTTCACCACCGTCACCGACATCCGGTTGCACTCGGCCACCCTCGAGGACCTCTACCTGCACTATGTCTCCTGAGACGTCCGCACAGGCCGGCCACGCGCCCGCCGCGGAGCGGCGGCCGCCGAGCCGGCGCGCCCAGTTCGCCGACCTGCTGCTCATCCAGCTGTCGAACTACCGCTGGTCGTGGCGCGGGATGATCGTCACCGGCATGGCGGTGCCGCTGGTGAACATGCTCGCACTCGGCCTGATCGGCAGGCCGTACGGGCCGGAGTACCTCGTCCACGTGCTGGCGGGGTCGATCGTGGTGGCGCTGCTGTTCCAGAACCAGAACAACGTCGCCGCGAACTTCGCGTACATGCGGGCGATGGGCACCCTCGACTTCTTCGCCACCCTGCCCGTCCGCCGCTACCTGCTCATCCTCGCCACGGTCATCGCGTTCTTCCTGCTGTCGGTGCCCTCGATCCTGGTGACCCTGCTCGCCGGGGTGCTCGTGCTCGGCGTGCCGGTGCAGCTCCACCCGCTGGCACTGCTCGTGCTCCCGCTGTGCGCGGTCCCGCTCGCCGGGATCGGCGCGCTCGTCGGCGTGTTCGGCCGCACCCCCGAGCTGGTCGGCTCGGTGACGCTGCTCATCACGATCGCGCTGCTGCTCCTCGGCCCGGTGGTGGTCCCGCCCTCGATGCTGCCGGACTGGGTGGTGCACACCGGGTACGCGAGCCCGGCGAGCTACGCCGCCTCCGCGGTCCGCCAGGTGCTGTTCGGGCCGGTGACCGGGCGGCTGTGGCTCGACGTCGGCGCGCTGGCCGGCCTGTCCTGCCTCACCCTGTGGATCGCCGGCCGGCGCGTGCAGTGGCGGGAGCGCTGAGCGGCGCGACACGGCGGGCCGGCCGCCGGCGCGGACGGGCCCGGGGCGCCGCAAGCCATGCGGATTTCGCCACCCCGGTCACAGGAGCCCGTGTTCGTTCTGTTATTCTCATGACAGTCATCCCATGATTCCATCATGGGACTGCAAGACGTACCGGCCTGATCGCCGTGGACGCACGGCGGAACGGCTCCGAGCGTCGTACGGCACCGCCTTCGTGCCGCCATTCCGTAGTCTTGCCGCCGACGTGACCGTCGACCGTGTCGGCGCAATGAGCCGGAGCGGTGTGGGGGGACGTGCCGTGCGCCGACCGGGCCGCAGCTGCATGAGGCCGGATGAGCACGACTCGGGGGAGAGCGGGCGGAACGCCGCTGTAGCCGGTACGGCTCGCAGATCAGGGGCGCGAGCCGTACCGCCCCGGGCCGGGCCCGGCCGCCGGCGAGGCCGGTGGGGCGGGACGGCGGGGCAGGTTCTCCGGGCGTCCGGCGTCGTCCGGTCCGAGGTCGCCCAGCTCGCGCCGGTACCGGGTCTCGGTGATCGGGAACCCGAGGCTCTCGTCCACCTTCACCGTGCCGTCGCAGCGCCACCCGGTGGCCTCGTAGAACCGCCGCGCCCGCAGGTTGGTGTCGAGCACCCACAGCGCCGCCCGCGGATAGCCGGCCGCGGCGAGCCGGTCCAGCGCGGCGGCCATGAGGCGCCGCCCGATGCCCCGCCGCCACACGCCGGGGTCGAGGTAGAAGGCCGCGATCTCGCCGAACGCCGCGGGATCGAGGTCCGCGTCCCGGGCCGGGAGGATCGACGCGAAGCCGACGATCCGGTCGTCGAGCTCGGCGACGAGCGTGCCCGCCCGCGGCCACCGGTCGTCGGCGAGCAGCGCCGACCAGCGCTCCCGGCGCGCGGCCGGGTCGAGCCCGTCGAGGTAGTCCTGCGGGACCAGCCCGCGGTAGGCCACCTGCCACGACCGCACGTGCACCTCGGCGACGTGCGCCGCGTCGGCGACCGTGGCCTCCCGGATCCGCATGTGGACCTCCACTAGGGGCGCAGCAGGACCTTGCCGGTGGCGGGCTCGGCGAGCAGCGTCATCGCGTCGCCGAACGCCTCCAGCGGCAGCTCGTGGGTGACGAGCGCGCGCAGGTCGAGCAGGCCCGCGTTGTAGGCGCGCACCGCGTGCGCCCAGGCCGCGGAGTTCGCCCCGGCCACCGCGTGGATGGTGAGCTGCCGGGCGACGATCTCGGCCGGGGACAGCGGCGCGCCGGGGCCCGCGGGGTGACCGGCGAGCACGAGGGTGCCGCCGCGGCGGGTGAGCAGCAGGGCCTCGTGGGCGGCGGACGGGCCGCCCGCGGCCTCCACCACGACGTCGAACCGCTCGCTCACCGTGGCGGGCGGCACGAGCGCGGCCGCCCCGGCCGCCAGGGCCGGCCCGGTGCGGGACTCGCGCGGGTCGACGGCGACCAGCCGGGCGGGGGAGCAGGCGGCGAGCAGCCGGAGCGCGAGCACGCCCACCGTGCCCGCGCCCACCACGGCCACCCGGTCGCCGGGCCGTACCCCGGCGCGCAGCACGGCCGCGGCGGCGTGCGCCGCCGGGTGGAGCAGCGCGGCCGCGGCGAGGTCCGCGTCCGGGGCGATGCGGTGGAGCAGCCGCGCGGGGACCAGCAGCCGGTCGGCGAACGCGCCGGGCTCGGAGAACCCGAGCTCGCCGCCGGCGGCGGTGCACAGGTTCGTGTCGCCGTCCCGGCACCGGTCGCACACCTGGCAGTTGCGCAGCACCTCCCCGGTCACGGCCGCGCCGACGAGCCCGCGGTCCACGCCGGGCCCCACGTGCAGTACGGTGCCGGACCACTCGTGGCCGGGCACGAGCGGATAGGCGCGCGGGTCCACCCCGGCGCCGCCCTCGAACAGGTCGCGGTCGGCGCGGCACACGCCGGCCGCCTCGACCCGCACCAGCACCTCACCCGGCCCGGGATCCCGCAGATCGGTCGTGGCGATCCGCCACGACCCCGGCTTCTCCACTATCAGCGATCGGCTCACCGCGACGCACCTCTGCCCGTAGCCTTCCTGTGGCCCTGCGCCGGCCCCGCCCGGCGGCCGTCACCCGCCGCCGGACCTGGGCCGACGCATCGGAGACTACCGAGGATCCCCGCCGGCCAGGGCAGGCATACCCGGCCGATCGGGACCGCCGGCCGCGGTCAGGACTCCTCGCCCTCGCCTGCGAAGATCCGCAGCTGGAGGGCGAGCGTGGCGTAGTAGCCGACGAGCGTGGTGAGCTCGAACAGGCCGCGCTCGCCGATCGCCGCGACCGCCTCGCCGTACTCGGCGTCGGTGAGCCTGCCCTCCCGGGCGAGGACGGCGGCCGTGCGCACCGCGGTGCGCTCGGCGGGGTCGGCGAGCTCGGGCACCCGGCCCTCGCGCAGCGCGGCGAGCTCGTCCTCGGTGAGGCCGGCCGTGCGGCCGACCGCCTCGTGCGCCTCCCGCTCGAACCGGCTGCCCCAGTGCACGGCGACCACGAGGATCGCCATCTCCCGGATGCGGTCCGACAGCACCGAGCGGTAGCGCACCGCCGCGCCCAGCTCCTGCAGCGCGCCGCCGATCGGCGGGCGCAGCGCCCCGCCGCGTTAACGCCGCGCCCCCCCCCCCCCCGCCGGGGGACGGGAGCACACCCCCGGCCCGGGGCCCGGGGCGCCCCCGGGGAAACGCCGGGGAGCCCCCCCCACTCCTCCTC
>QGUZ01000201.1 GCA_003242605.1 Actinomycetota bacterium | reverse complement strand
GGTGGCGAGCGTCGCCTCCAGGTCGGCGAGCACCTGCCCGTACACGGCGACGTGCTCGCGCACCGGCAGCGTCTCCAGCCGCCGCAGCGGGGCGAGCGCGGCCTCGACCGGCGCGGCCGCCGAGCCGCCGGGCCCGTCGCCGGGGCCGGGACGGCCGCCGCCGGGCGCGGCCCGCTCCGTGGAGGCCTGCGAGAGCCGTGGGACGTGCCGTCCCTCGCCGTCGCCACCGCTTGCGATCATGCCTCTCCTTCGTCCACCGGTGCCGTCGTCGGTAGGCGCATCGCGGCGGGCCTCGCGGGCCCGCGCATCGTGCCCGCCCCCGACCCTAGCCGTCCGGTGGCCCGGTCGGTGCGGCCGATGCCGTGCTGTGGACGCGCGCCGCCCGGGTGTGCCGGGCCTTGGGTGTGAGGGGCCACCCGTGATGGGCTACGCGCGCGGTGATCATTCGGTTCAGCGGGCTCCGGTACGGCGGGCGCGGGCGGGGCCGCCGGGGCGGCCCGGGGCGGAACGGGATGGGGGAACCCGTGTTTCGCGTCAGGATGCCGGTGGGCAATGTTCGCCCGGCGGGCCGCGCGCGGCACCGCCGGGAACAGTTACGGTCCGTAGGTAGGAAACGTATCGAGCGGCCGCAGAAAGCGAGGGCCACCGAATGGCGAGCGTCGAGGAGTGTCGCGCGGCGCTGGACAAGCTCGTTGAGCGGTTCCACGAGCTCGACGAGGAGATCCGGACCAAGCACGTCGTGGAGCGCACGCTCAGTTGCCGCCTCTCCGACATCGGCGTGGTCTTCTACGGCCGGATCCACCCCGACGGCCTCGACCCGTTCACCGAGTCGCCGTTCCCGGACGGCCGCCAGCCCGAGATCAGGCTCACCCTCACCAGCGACGACCTGCTCCGGCTGGTGAACGGCGAGCTCGACCTCGCCCGCGCCCTGCTCGGCGGCCGGGTGAAGATCGACGCCAGCCTCGGCGACCTGCTCCGCCTGCGCCGGTTGCTGTGACCCCGGCGGCGCTCAGCCGTCGAGCGCCGCGAGCGCGGCCTTGACCGCGTCGTCGTCCGCCCGGCCGGCGCCCACGCCCTCCCACACGGCCGCGCAGGAGGCGCGCAGCCCGTCGATCGGATCGGCGGCCGCCGCCTCCCGGTCGAGGTGGAGCCTGCCGTCCGCCCAGCGGGCGAGCCAGCCCCCGCATCGCCAGCCGGACCCGTCGCGCACCGGCGTCGCCGCGGGCCGGTGCAGGCCGCGCAGGTCGGCGGCGATGTGGGTGGGCCGGTGGATCGGTTCGGCGGTGAGCACGTCGAGAGGCGTGGTGACGCCGGTGAGCACGAGCAGGCTGTCCGCGCCGGCCCGGTTCGCCCCGGCGATGTCGGTGTCGAGCCGGTCGCCCACGATGAGCGGGCGGCGCGCCCCGGTGCGCAGGATCGACTCGCGGTGCAGCGGCGGCTCGGGCTTGCCCGCCATCACCGGCTCGACGCCGGTGGCGGTGGCGATGACCCGCACCATCGACCCGTTGCCCGGCAGCTCGCCGCGCTGCGTCGGCATCGTGTGGTCGCCGTTGGTGGCGACGAACCAGGCGCCGCGCCGTACCGCGAGCACGCCCTCGGCGAGCAGCGGGTAGGAAAGGTCCGGGGACATGCCCTGGACGACCGCGACGGGGTTCTCCGCGGCGGTGGAGACCGGGCGCAGGCCGCGGGCGCGCAGCGCCTGCCGCAGCCCCATGCCGCCCACCACGAGCACCGGGGAGCCCGCGGGCACCCGCTCGGCGACGAGCCGCGCGGCGGCCTGCGCCGAGGTGACCACGTCCTCCGGCGTGGCGGGCACGCCGAGGGCGGCGAGGTGGTCGGCGATCGCGGCCGGGGTGCGGGAGGCGTTGTTGGTGACGTAGGCGAGGCGCACGCCGCGCTCGGCGGCGCGGCTCAGCGACTCGGGCGCGCCGGGTACGGCACCGCGGCCGAGGTACACGACGCCGTCGAGGTCGAGCAGGAGCGCGTCGTACCCGGCGATGAGCGGCGGCTCGCCGTCCGACGCCTCGGGGTCCCGGGTCTCGGTGTCCGTCATGCCCGTCTCCCCCCTCATCCGCGCCTCGCCCGCAGGGTGGCGCGGACCTGCCGCAGCGCGGAGGCGTAGTGCCGCAGGTCCGGGCGCATCGCGACGGCGATCGCGAGCGGCTCCTGGGCGGCCTCCATGTCGCCGGTGCGCCACAGCGACAGGCCGAGGCCGTAGTAGGCGTAGTCCTCGGTCGGGTTGGCGGACACGATCCAGCGGAAGTTCTCGGCGGCCTCCGCGTACCGGCGCGAGTTGAACTGGGCGCGGGCCAGCGCCTCCCGGATGCTCCGCGACTCCGGCTCGGCGGTGGCGGCGCGCTCGAGCAGGGCCGCGGCCGCCGCCGGGCTGCCCTCCTCCAGGAGCCGTACCCCGCGCCGGAACCAGTCGTAGACGTCGCCGCTCGGCGCGCCGGGTCCGTGCGCCGGGGAATCAGGCGCGGGGTTTGGTCCTTGCACCATTACGTGGGACCTCCTTCGAACGGTAAAAGCTCCCGAGTATCGGGCCAATCAGGTACCACTTCATCATCGGGGCACAATCAGGATCAATCAGACAGACAGGGGAGTGTGCCCGACATGCCGAGCACCGGGGTGCCGTTGCCGGACGGCCTGCTGCTGCGACCGCTGCGCGGCGTGCGCTACGCGGTGGCCGATCTCGCGGACGTCACCTCCCCGCCGTACGACCTGATCTCGCCGGACGATCTGCGGAACCTTCTCAGCCTTCATCCCAACAACGTGGCGCGCCTGATCCTTCCTGGCGCGGACCGGCACCGGTACGGCGAGGCCCGCGACACCCTCCGGGACTGGCTGGCGACCGGCGTGCTCACCGTCGACGACCTCCCCGCGCTGTACGTCTACGAGCAGAGCGGCCACGGCCACCTGCAGCGGGGCCTGATCGGGAACGTGGGCCTGGCCGACCCGCGGCAGCGGATCATCCTGCCGCACGAGGAGACGGTGGCCGCGGTCGTGGCCGACCGGCTCGGGCTGATGCGGGCCACCGAGGCGAACCTCGAGCCGATCCTGCTGCTGTACGAGGGCGGCGGCACCGCCACCCGGCTCGTCGCCGACGTGGCCGAGTCCCGGCTGCCGCTGGCCGACGTGCGCACCCGCGACGGGTTGCGGCACCGGCTGTGGGCGGTGACCGACCCGGACGAGATCGACGCGGTCGCGGCCGATCTGCGCGGCCGGCGGGCGCTCATCGCCGACGGCCACCACCGGTACGCGACCTACCGGCTGCTGCAGCGGGAGCGGCGCGAGGCGGGGGCGGGCGACGGCCCGTGGGACTACGGGCTCGCCATGCTCGTCGACTCCACCGCCTACCCGCCGCAGGTGAAGGCGATCCACCGCGTGCTGCCCGGCCTGCCGCCCGAGGAGGCCGCCGCCCGTGCCAAGGGCGCCTGCCGGGTGCGGGACTTCACCGACCTGCATGCCGCGCTGGCCGCGCTCGCCGGCGCCTCCAGGCCGGCGTTCGTGCTCGCCGGGGGCGGGCACGCGCACCTGCTCACCGAGCCCGACCCGCTGCAGCTGGAGCACGCGATGCCGAGGGAGCGCTCCCCCCGCTGGCGGTCGCTGGACCCGGCGGTGCTCGGCGAGTTCCTGCTGCCGCGGGTGTTCGGGGTGCCGGACGACGACCGGTCCGTGCTGGTGGTGCACGACGACCCCGCCGAGGCGGTGCGCCGCGCCGACGAGACCGGCGGCACGGCGATCCTGCTGCGGCCGCTGTCCGTGGACGACGTGCTCGCCGTGGCCGCGCAGGGCGAGCTCGTGCCCCGCAAGTCGACCTCGTTCGGCCCCAAGCCGCGCACCGGCCTCGTCATGCGCACGTTCTTCACCGGCTGACCGCACCGGCTGAGTTGACCGGCTTCACCGGCGGGCCGCCGGACTCGCCTCGGCGGGCGGGAGCCGGCCGGCCGCGGGCACACCGGTGCGCCGCGGCGAGCCGGTCTCGGCCACACGCGGCGCTCACCCGCCGTTCCGTCCCGGGCGGAGTCTCCTGGCGGCGAGCGCCCGGGCCCCTCGCTCGCCGGCGGCCGGTTCGCGGTACGGCACCGCCGGCGGGCCGCCGTACCGCCGTGCGGCTCGTCACTGCCCTGGGAAAGCCTCGGTGAGTAGGATCACTTGGATCGGTCAGAGACGCCGAAACGGGCATGATCTGATCGCCATCGTGGGACGGCTATCACCCAGGGGTGCGCTGTGGACAACGTGAGAGCGCTCGGCGGCGACGTCTACGAGATCGACACGCGGATGGCCGGGTACTCCGGCATCACCGCCGGATACCTGATCCTCGGCGATCGGCCCTGCCTCGTCGAGACCGGCACCTCCACCTCCGCGCCGACGGTGATCGACGCGCTCGCCTCGCTCGGGGTCGGCCCCGAGGACCTCGCCACCATCGTGGTGACCCACATCCACCTCGACCACGCCGGCGGCGTCGGCGACCTCGCCCGGCACTACCCCAACGCCGAGATCGTGGTGCACGAGAAGGGCGCCCGGCATCTGGCGGACCCCAGCCGCCTGATGGCCAGCGCCCGCATGGTGTGGGGGGACAAGCTCGACGTGCTGTTCGGCACGCTCACCCCCACCGACGCCGCGCGCATCCGCGCGCTCGGCGACACCGGGTCGATCGACCTCGGCGGCGGGCGGCGGCTCGACAGCCACTACTCGCCCGGCCACGCCAAGCACCACGTGGGCCTGCTCGACTCGCAGACCGGCGACCTGTACGTCGGGGACGCCGCGGGGGTGTACCTGCCGGAGACCGGCGACCTGCGTCCCGCCACCCCGCCGCCGGACTTCGACCTGCAGACCGCGCTCAACTCGATCAAGCTGTTCGGCGATCTCGGCCCGCAGCGCCTGCTGTTCAGCCACTACGGGCCGGTCGACGACGTGACCGCGACCCTGGAGCGGTCGGCCGAGGAGCTGCGAGTGTGGGTCGACGCCACCAAGCAGGCGCACGCCGAGGGCCTCGACCTCGACCACGCGGTGGCGATGGTGCGCGACCGCACCAAGGAACGCTACGCCGCGCTCGCCGCCGACGATCCGGAGACCGCCGAGCGGTTCGAGCTGCTGAGCGGCGCGCCCTCGAACGTCGCCGGCATCCTCCACTGGCTCAACAAGATCAGCCCGGACAAGGCGTCCTGAGCCCCGGGTGAGCGGCGGGCAGGCGGACCGGGGCGGTACGGCCCGCCGCCGGCCGGCGCGCGCCCGCCGCCCCGCGCCGGGGCGTCGTCGCCCCCGGGCTCGTCGCGCGCCGGGGCGGGGGCGGGGGGCGCCCCGCCGGCGGGGGCCCCCGGGGGGGGGCCGGGCGCCCGGCCGACTGCGCCGTCCGGCGCGGCATCGTCCGCGGTTCCGTTCACCGAGGCGTCGGGCCCGTTCCCTGCCACAACCTCGCGGCTCGGGTCGGCCGCCCCGCCGGTCTCCGCGACGCGGCCCGGCTCGCCGGCCTGCTCGGCCGCGCCGGGTTCGGCCGGTGCCGACGGGGCGTCGGCTCCGGGACCGCGTACGGCCTCGCCCGTGGCGTCCGGCTCCGGACCACCGGCCCTCGCCGCCGCGTCGGCACGGGGCGCGGCACCCGCCGCATCCCCGGACGGCGCGGGCGGCTCCGCGTCCCCCGGCCCGGCGACCGGCGTCTCGGCGGTCGCGTCGCCCGGCTCGTGGCGTTCCCGGGATTGGCCGGTCGTGTGCTCACGGTCATCGGCCGGCCGGTCCGGCCGCGCGGCGTCGGCGGCCGCGTCGTCACCCCGGCCGGAGGCGTCCTCCGGGCCGCCCCGCCCGGCTGAGGCCGCGTCACCGTGGGGCTCGCCGCCCGGGGTCTCGGCGGCCTCCTGGCCGGCCGCGGCGGGCCGGTCCGCGGGCTCGTCGTGCTCCTCGGCCTCGAGGTCCGCGTAGTCCTCCTCGATGTCCTCGATCTCGGTGGTGGGGACGTCGTTGCCGGTGAGCTCGGCGTACCGCAGGGCCGCGTCGGTGTCGCCGTACTCGTCGAACATCATCGCCCTGCCGAACCACTGGATCGCCGCCTCGGTCTTCCCGGCGTCCGCGAGGGCGTCGGCGTAGGCGAAGGCCAGCCGCGCCGACCATGGATGGGGCTCGGGGTCCCGCAGCTCCGGCAGGCGCTGCAGGGTGACGACGGCGGCCTCCTTCTGGCCGAGGTCGCGGCGCGCGCCCGATTCGACGATCGCCAGCTCGATGCGCACCGCCCGGCCGAGGCGCTCCGGCTCGGCGGACCGGATCACCTCGAGGGCCCGCTCGGGACGGCCGAGGCCGCGCTCGCAGTCCGCGAGCAGGGGCAGCAGGTCGTCGGTGCCCATGAGCCGCCGCGCGGCGCGCAGGTCGTTTAGCGCCTCGGCGTAGCGGCCAGCGCGGTAGGCGGCGATGCCTGCGGCCTCGCGCACCACGCCCACCCTGCTGCCGAAGCGGCGCGCCACCTTGGCGTGCTCGTACGCGAGGTCCGGGTCGTCCTCGGCGAGCGCCCGCTCGGCCGCGACCAGGTGCACGGCGACCAGGTTCGCCAGGCTCTTCGGCAACGTCGAGAGCCTCTCGCGCACCTCCTTGTCGAGGTCCTTGGGCGTGATGTCCGCCGGGACCGGCGGCGGCTCGTCCCGCGCGGGCTCGGGCTTCGCCTCGGCGCGGCCGTACCGCGCCCGGATGCCGCGGGCCTCCTCCCGGTCGCGGCTCCCCTCCCGGGTGAACGGCCGCGCCTTGCGGTCGCGCGAGCCGCGGTCCTCGGCCCGGCGGTCGTCGAAGTAGCGCCGGGGACGGTCGTCCCGGTCCCGCCGGTCGCGCCGCCCGCCGGCGGCGCCCTCGCGATACCGGCCGCCGCGGTTCCGGTCATCGCGAGCGCCGAACCCGCGGCGGTCGTCCCGGCTCCCCCTGGGCGCGCCGCGGTAGGGTCCTCGATCCATGTCATCGTCGCGGCCGCGCCGGCCGCCGCCCTGGCCGCGGTCATACCAGCGGCCGCCACGCTCGTCACGGCCCCGGCCACGGCCGGAATCCCATCGCTCGCCCTGGCGTGGGGCCTTTCCCGGACGCCGGCCCGGGCGCTCACCGGAACGGCTCACGTCTCCTTCGCGCCTCCCTCGTCCCTCGCCCGCGCGATCGTCGCGGAATCCGCGGTCACGACCGGAGTTCGCGCCTCCCGATCGGGAGCCGCCCTTGTCGGGCCGTCCTACGTTCTCGCGCCCGTTCTCTCTGTTCACTTCTGTCCTTAATCGCCCGCACAGCACGCGCGCTGTCACGGCACATGCGCGGGCAAGCCGTCTATCGATATGCGGGTGGACTCGGCCGCGGGGTACCTCGCCCCGTTCGCTCGTCGCCGTCCCGCGTTGACTGGTCTGACGCGATGAAGGCCACCCGTCGGCGGGTGGCCAGGCCATACCAGCCTAGCAAGCCCCGGCAAACGCCGACGTCGCCCGGTCCGGCTGCCCTCGGCCCCCGAAGGTCCGCGGCAGCCGCCGCGGAATCCGCCACCCTGCCCCGGCGGGTGTGATCGCCGGCTCACCCGTGGCTCGCAGGCCGGGCACGGTGCCGGCGGTGAAACGGCCCCGAGGAGCACTCCTCGGGGCCGAAAAGGTCGCCGAAAATGCGAATGCCCCCGGTCCGCATGACCGGGGGCATTCGCAGAATGTCGTCCGGCAGCGACCTACTCTCCCACACCCGCCAAGGTGCAGTACCATCGGCGCTGGAAGGCTTAACTTCCGGGTTCGGAATGTGACCGGGTGTTTCCCTTCCGCCATTACCACCGTGACGACAAGCCCATTGGGCACCACGGGCGCGACATCTGGAGGCCGACGCGGTGCCGCCTGCACCGTGTGCGGCCAAGTCCTCGGTCTATTAGTACCGGTCGGCTCCACCCGTTACCGAGCTTCCACCACCGGCCTATCAACCCGCTAGTCTCGCGGGGACCTTACCCCCTGCTTGCGCAGGGGTGGGAGACCTTGTCTTGGGGTTGGCTTCCCGCTTAGATGCCTTCAGCGGTTATCCACACCGAACGTGGCCAACCAGCCATGCACCTGGCGGCACAACTGGCACACCAGAGGTTCGTCCGTCCCGGTCCTCTCGTACTAGGGACAGCCCCCCTCAAGTCTCCTACGCGCGCAGCGGATAGGGACCGAACTGTCTCGCGACGTTCTAAACCCAGCTCGCGTACCGCTTTAATGGGCGAACAGCCCAACCCTTGGGACCGACTCCAGCCCCAGGATGCGACGAGCCGACATCGAGGTGCCAAACCATCCCGTCGATATGGACTCTTGGGGAAGATCAGCCTGTTATCCCCGGGGTACCTTTTAGCCGTTGAGCGACACCCCAACCACACGGAAGTGCCGGATCACTAGTCCCAGCTTTCGCTCCTGCTCGACCCGTCGGTCTCGCAGTCAAGCCCCCTTGTGCACTTACACTCACCACCTGATTGCCAACCAGGCTGAGGGGACCTTTGGGCGCCTCCGTTACCTTTTAGGAGGCAACCGCCCCAGTTAAACTACCCGCCAGACACTGTCCCCCACCCCGATTCAGGGGCGTGGGTTAGACGCCCGAAACAGCCAGAGTGGTATTTCACCGGCGACTCCACCCCAACTAGCGTCGAGGCTTCACAGTCTCCCACCTATCCTACACAAGCCATTCCAGACGCCAATGTCAAGCTGTAGTGAAGGTCCCGGGGTCTTTCCGTCCTGCTGCGCGAAACGAGCATCTTCACTCGTAGTGCAATTTCGCCGGGCCTGTGGTTGAGACAGCGGGGAAGTCGTTACGCCATTCGTGCAGGTCGGAACTTACCCGACAAGGAATTTCGCTACCTTAGGATGGTTATAGTTACCACCGCCGTTTACCGGCGCTTAAGTT
>QGUZ01000200.1 GCA_003242605.1 Actinomycetota bacterium | reverse complement strand
CGGCAGCGCCATCACCAGGTGCGCGGGGGAGAGGATCTCGCTCACCGCCCGCGCCCACAGCGGCCCGGGCCGCGTCGCGGGCGGCATGGGGCCGGGCTGCCGGGCGCCCGGCGGCGGGGAGGTGGTCACGATCCGTCGCACTCCTCACGCGCCGTTCCACTGGTCCGGCCGCGCCCGGGTCCTCGCCGGTACGGCCCGCAGGCGACGATTGTCCCACCCGCCCTCCGAGTACCCGGGCATTTCACCTTTCGTGCCGCCATAAGCGCAGGAAAAAGAACGTCTCGCCCGTCGCGTGCCGCCTCCGGCCGCGCCCGCCGGTGTGCCACACGCCCGGCGCAGCCGTGCCGCAGGCCGCGGCGACGCCCCGGCCCCGCCGCACGCCCGCCGCCCGGTGGATCCGCGGCCGCCTTCCACGATGTGGGAACGCTTGTGCGACCCGCGGAACCGTGCCCGGTCGCCCCGCGCGGCCGCGCACCCCGGCGGCCCCGCCGTACCCGCGCCGCACGGCGGGCCGGGAATGTGCGATCGGGCCGTTGTTCGGATCAAGGCCAGGCCTTAATGTCGGTTAGTGATCCGGAAATGTCGCCCCGGTCCGGGGCGTCCTGGCGGGTGCCCGGAGGATGCATGACGGTCCGTGCGCGAGTGGTGATCATCGGAGCCGGCATCGTGGGATGCGCCCTGGCCGACGAGCTCACCGCCCGCGGATGGACCGACGTCACCGTGCTCGAGCAGGGGCCGCTGTTCGCCACCGGAGGGTCAAGCTCGCACGCGCCCGGCCTGGTCTTCCAGACCAACCCGTCGAAGACCATGACCGAGTTCGCCGCCTACACGGTGCGCAAGTACGCCGGCCTCACCCTCGACGGGCGGCCCTGCTTCAACCAGGTGGGCGGCCTGGAGGTGGCGACCACCCCGGAACGCTGGCAGGACCTGCACCGCAAGCACGGCTGGGCCGAGGCGTGGGGCGTGCCCGCCGAGCTCGTCGGCCCGGAGCGCTGCGCCGAGCTGTGGCCGCTGCTCGACCCGGCGAAGATCCTCGGCGGCCTGCACACCCCGACCGACGGCCTCGCCTGGGCGCTGCGCTGCGCCGAGGCGCAGGCGCGCCGCGCCATCGACCGCGGCGCCCGCTTCCTCGCCCACCACCGCGTGGTCGGCGTCGACCGGCGCGGCGGCCGGGTCACCGGGGTGCGCGCCACCACCGGCGACGGCACGACCGAGACGTTCCCCGCGGACGTGGTGGTGTGCGCGGCCGGGTTCTGGGGCCCCGCGGTCGGCGCGCTCGCCGGGGTCACCGTGCCGCTGCTGCCGCTCGCCCACCAGTACGCCAAGACCGGCCCGGTGCGGGCGCTCGCCGGCGACTGCGACGAGCAGGCCGAGGCGGTCCGCCCGATCCTCCGCCACCAGGACCGCGACCTCTACTTCCGCCAGCACGCCGACCGGCTCGGCATCGGCTCGTACGCGCACCGCCCGATGCCGGTCCGCCAGGACGAGATCGCCGCCAAGGCGACCGGCATGCCGTCGGTGCAGGCGTTCACCCCCGAGGACTTCGAGCCGTCCTGGCGCGACGCGGTCGAGCTCATGCCCGCGCTCGCCGAGACCAAGGTGGAGGAGGGCGTCAGCGGGATCTTCTCCTTCACCCCCGACGGCTTCCCGCTCATCGGCGAGGCCCCGGACCTGGCCGGGTTCTGGGTCGCCGAGGCGGTCTGGGTCACCCACTCGGCCGGGGTCGCCCGCGCGGTCGCCGAGTGCCTCGTCGACGGCCACCCCACGGCCGACCTGCACGAGTGCGAGCTCGGCCGGTTCGAACCGGCCCGGCTCTCGCCCGCCTACATCGAGGAGCGCGGCCGCCAGAACTTCATCGAGGTCTACGACGTCGTCCACCCGCTCCAGCCGATGGAGTCGCCCCGCCCGCTGCGCACCGCCCCGTTCTACGTGCGCCAGCGGGAGCTCGGCGCCTTCTTCCTCGAAGGCGGCGGCTGGGAGCGCCCGCACTGGTTCGCCGCGAACGCCGCCGCCCTCGACGCGCTGGTCCGGCGTCCCCCCGCGCCGGGCGAGACCGTGGGCGACGGCACCCTGCCCGCGCAGGACCGGCACGTCGGCCGCACCCTGCGCGACGAGTGGGCCTCGCGGTACTGGTCGCCGATCGCCGCCGCCGAGGCGATCGCCACCCGTGAGCGGGTCGCCCTCTACGACCTGACCCCGCTCACCCGCATCGAGGTCTCCGGCCCCGGCGCGCTCGGCCTGCTCCAGTACCTCACCACCAACGACGTCGACCGCCCGGTCGGCTCGGTGACGTACACGCTGCTGCTCGACCCCGGCGGCGGGGTGCGCTCCGACCTCACCGTGGCCCGGCTCGGCGAGGAGTTGTTCCAGGTCGGCGCGAACGGCAACCCCGACGTGGCGTGGCTCGCCCGGCACGCCCGCGACTGGCCCGAGCCGGTGCACGTGCGCGACATCACCGCGGGCACCTGCTGCATCGGCGTGTGGGGCCCGCGCGCCCGCGACCTGGTGCAGCCGCTCACCGACATCGACCTGTCCAACGACGCCTTCCCCTACTTCGCCGCCCGGACCGGGTACGTCGGCCAGGTGCCGGTGACCGCGCTGCGCGTGTCGTACGTGGGCGAGCTCGGCTGGGAGCTGTACGCCACCGCGGACCTGGGCCTGAAGCTGTGGGACCTGCTGTGGCGGGCGGGCGAGCGGATCGGCGCGGCCGCCGCGGGCCGGGCCGCGTTCGACAGCCTCCGCCTGGAGAAGGGCTACCGGCGCGCCGGCGTGGACATGACCACCGAGCACAACCCGTACGAGGCCGGGCTCGGCTTCGCGGTGCGCCGGGACAAGGACTTCGTCGGCCGCGCCGCCCTCGAGGGCGTGACCGCCGAGACCGTGCGCCGCCGCCTCGTCCCGCTGCTCACCGAGCGGGTGGTGATGGGCCGCGAGCCGGTGTACGCCGAGGGCCGCAAGGGCGCGGTCGGGTACGTCACCAGCGCGGCCTTCGGGCACACGATCGGCCGCGCGATCGCCTACGCCTGGCTGCCCGCCGAGCTCGCCGAGCCCGGCACGAACGTGACGGTGGCGTACTTCGGGCGGCCGGTGGCCGCGCAGGTCGCCGCCGAGCCGCTGTACGACCCGGAGAGGGCGAAGATCACATGCTAGGGGCCCGCCCGTGAACGAGTCACCCCACCCCGACTTCCTGTGGCGCAACCCGGAGCCGCGGCGCGCCTACGACGTGGTGATCGTCGGCGGCGGCGGGCACGGCCTCGCCACCGCCTACTACCTGGCGAAGAACCACGGCATCACCGACGTCGCGGTGCTCGAGAAGGGCTGGCTCGCCGGCGGCAACATGGCCCGCAACACCACGATCATCCGGTCGAACTACCTGTGGGACGAGAGCGCCGGCATCTACGAGCACGCGCTCAAGCTGTGGGAGGGCCTCGCCGAGGAGCTCGACTACGACCTGCTGTTCAGCCAGCGCGGCGTGCTCAACCTCGCCCACAGTCCCGCCGACGTGCGCGAGGGCATGCGCCGGGTGAACGCGAACCTGCTCAACGGCATCGACGCCGAGTGGCTCGACGCCGACGAGGTGAAGAAGTTCTGCCCGATCGTCAACACCTCGCCGGACGTGCGCCACCCGGTGCTCGGCGCCACCCTGCAGCGCCGCGCGGGCATCGCCAAGCACGACCGGGTCGCCTGGGCGTACGCGCGGGCCGCCGACCGGCTCGGCGTCGACCTCATCCAGGGCTGCGAGGTCACCGGGTTCGACATCGCCGGCGGCCGGGTCCGCGGGGTGCGCACCAACCTCGGCCGGATCGGCGCCCACCGGGTGGCGCTCGCCGCGGCCGGTCACTCCTCGGTGCTCGCCGCCCGCGCCGGCATCCGGCTGCCGCTCCAATCCCACCCGCTGCAGGCGCTCGTCTCCGAGCTGCTGGAGCCGGTGCTCGACTGCGTGGTGATGTCGGGCGCGGTGCACGTCTACGTCAGCCAGGCGCACAAGGGCGAGCTGGTCATGGGCGCCGGCATCGACGCCTACAACTCGTACGGCCAGCGCGGGTCGTTCCACATCATCGAGAGGCAGATGAGCGCCGCACTGGAACTCTTCCCGATCTTCGCGCGGGCGCGGGTGCTGCGCACCTGGGCCGGGATCGTGGACGTCTCCCCGGACGCCTCCCCGATCATCGGCCTCACCCCGGTGGAGAACCTGTTCGTCAACGCCGGGTGGGGCACCGGCGGCTTCAAGGCCACCCCGGGCAGCGGCTGGGTGTACGCGGACACGATCGCCAACGGGCGGCCGCACCCGCTCGCCGAGCCGTTCGGGCTCGACCGCTTCACCACCGGGGCGCTCATCGACGAGCACGGCGCGGCGGCGGTGGCGCACTGATGCTGCTCATCGACTGCCCCTGGTGCGGGCCCCGCGACGAGATCGAGTTCCGGTACGGCGGGCAGGCCGGGGTCGCCTACCCCGAGGACCCGGCGGCGCTCACCGACGAGCAGTGGGCCGAGTACCTCTACGTGCGCGACAACCCCAAGGGCTGGTTCCACGAGCGCTGGTTCCACGCCGCCGGATGCCGCACCTGGTTCACGGTCCGGCGGCACACGGTCACCCACGAGATCAAACCGGGCGGGCCGGACGGGGCCCCTGAGCCGGGCCGCGGCCGGGACGCCCCGGACCGGCGCAGGCGGTTCCCGCGCGGCCTGGCCTGACCGGGCCCGGCGGGCGAGCACACGGCGAGCGAGCAAGGGGTGGGATGCCACGTGGGCGGACATGACGGCGGGACGGCGCAGCCGTACCGGCTCGCGACCGGCGGGCGGATCGACCGCGGCCGGACGCTCCGCTTCACCTTCGACGGGCGCACCCTGACCGGGCACCCCGGGGACACGGTCGCCTCGGCGCTGCTCGCCAACGGGGTGCGCGTCGTCGGCCGCAGCGTCGACCTCGGCCGCCCCCGCGGCGTGTACACCTGCGGGGTGGAGGAGCCGAACGCGCTGCTGCGCATCGACGCCGAGCCGATGGTCGCCGCGACCACCGTGCCGCTGCGCGACGGGCTGGCCGCGGCCTCGCTGCGCGGCAAGGGCAGGCTCACCGAGCCGGACGGCGCGGCGGGCCGCCACGACAAGGCGTACCTGCACTGCGACGTGCTCGTGGTCGGCGGCGGCCCGGCCGGGCTCGCCGCCGCGCTCGCCGCCGGGGTCACCGGCGCGCGCGTCGTGCTCGTCGACGAGCAGGAGGAGGTCGGCGGCGACCTGCTCGGCTCCCGGGTGCGCATCGACGGCGCCCCGGCGGCCGAGTGGGTGGCGGCCGTGCTCGGCCGGCTCGCCGCCCTCCCCGAGACCCGGGTGCTGCCCCGCACCACCGCGCTCGGCTACTACGACCACAACTACCTGGTCGCGCTGGAGCGCCGCGGCCCCGACGCCACCCGGCTGTGGCACATCCGGGCCGTCCGGGTGGTGCTCGCCACCGGCGCGCACGAGCGGCTGATCCCGTTCCCCGGCAACGACCGGCCCGGCGTGATGCTCGCCAACGCCGCCCGCACCTACGCCAACCGGTACGGCGTGCTGCCCGGGCGGCGCGCGGTCGTGTTCACCTGCGCCGACTCCGGCTACCTGGCCGCGGCCGACCTGCTTGCCGCGGGCGTGGACGTCGCCGCGATCGTCGATCCGCGGCCCGGCGACGGCCCGGCCGCCGCGGCCGTGGCCGGCCGTGGGGTCGAGGTGCTGCGCGGCGCGGCCGTCACCGGCACCGGCGCCGGCGATCAGGGCGTGCTCGCCTCGGTGACCGTGCGCGCGGGCGGCCACGAGCGGGTTTTCGAGGCCGACCTGCTCGCGGTGTGCGGCGGCTGGAACCCGGCCGTGCACCTGTTCGGCCAGTCCCAGGGCCGGCTGCGGTTCGACGACGACCTGCAGGCGTACGTGCCGCACCTGTCCGCGCAGGCCGAGCGCTCCGCCGGGGCCTGCCGCGGCGTGTTCGGCACGGCCGCGGCGATCGCGGACGGCTTCGCGGCGGGCGCCCAGGCGGCCGAGCTGTGCGGGTACGCCCGCCCCGGGCGCTGGGCGGCACCGCCCACCGACGAGCCGGACGGCCCGGCCGAGCCGACCGCCCCGCTGCGCGACCTGGTCGAGCACGAGCCGGCCCCCGGGGCGCACCGGGAGGCCTTCGTCGACCTGCACCGCGACGTCACCGTCGCCGGCATCCGCCGGGCGCTCGGCGCCGGGCTGCGCTCGGCCGAGCACGTCAAGCGGTACACCACCGCCGGGACCGGCGCCGAGCAGGGCAAGACCGCGGTCACCTCGCCGGTGGTGTCGGCGCTGCTCGGCGACCCGGCCGGGCCGACCACGTTCCGCCCGCCGTACACGCCGGTGTCGTTCGCGGCGCTCGCCGGGAAGGACCGCGGCATGCTCTCCGACCCGGCCCGGCTGACCGCGCTGCACGACCGGCACGTGGCGCTCGGCGCGGCCTTCGAGGACGCGGGCGGCTGGCTGCGGCCCCGCTGCTACCCGCGGCCCGGCGAGGACACCGCTGCGGCCGTGCTGCGCGAGTGCACCGCGGTGCGCACCGCGTGCGGCGCGCTCGACGCCTCCACCCTCGGCAAGATCGACGTCCAGGGGCCGGACGCGGGCGAGTTCCTCGACCGGGTCTACACGAACACGATGTCCACGCTCCCGGTCGGCTCGTGCCGGTACGGGCTGATGTGCCGCGCCGACGGCACGGTGTTCGACGACGGCGTGGTCGCCCGGCTCGCCGAGGACCACTTCCTGGTGACCACGACCACCGGCAACGCCGCGGCCGTGCTCGACCGGCTGGAGGAGTGGCGGCAGACCGAGTGGCCCGGCCTGCGGGTCTGGCTCACCCCGGTCACCGACCACTGGTCCGTGATCACCGTCGCCGGGCCGCGCTCCCGCCGCGTCGTCGCCGCCCTCGCCCCCGGCCTCGACCTCGCCGGCTTCCCGTTCATGACCTGGCGCGAGGCCACCGTGCTCGGCGTGGCGGGCGCGCGGATCCTCCGCGTGAGCTTCTCCGGCGAGCTGTGCTACGAGATCCACGTGCCGTCCTGGTACGGCGCGGCCGTCTGGGACGCGGTGCTCGAGCTCGGCGCCGTGCCGTACGGGACCGAGGCGATGCACGTGCTGCGGGCCGAGAAGGGCCACATCCTGATCGGCCACGAGACCGACGGCACGGTCATCCCGCACGACCTCGGCCTGGCCCGGCTCGTCGCCACCGGCAAGCGGGACTTCATCGGCAAGCGCTCGTTCGCCCGCCCGGACGCGCGCCGGCCGGACCGCAGGCGGCTGGTCGGCCTGCTGCCCGAGGACCCGGCCGCGCTCGTCGACGAGGGCGCCCAGCTCATCGCGCCGGACGGGGACGGCCCGCCGCGCCCGCCGGTGCGCATGCTCGGCCACGTCACCTCGTCCTACCGCAGCGCGGCGCTGGGCCGTACCTTCGCGCTCGCGCTCGCCACGGCCGCGCCGGGGGACCGGCTGGTGGCCTGGTCGCGCGGCCGTGCCGTACCGGTGACCGTGGTCGACCCGGTCTTCTACGACCCGGGCGGCGCGCGCCGCGACGGCGACCCCGCCGACCGGGACCGGGCGCCCGAGCCGCCGCCGCGCCCGCTCGCGCCCGCCGCCGCGCGTAGCCCGCTCGCCGGGTACGCGGAGCGGTTCGCCGCGGCCGGGCCGGGCACGACCATCCGGGAGATCCCGTTCCTGCGGATGTGGGAGGTGCGCGCCCGCGCCGTGCCGTCCGCGCCCACCGCGGACGTGCTCGAGCTCGGCCCGGGCTGGTGGCTCATCGTCGGCGACGAGGAGCCGGTGGTGCACCACGGCTGCTGCGTGGACGTGTCGGCGCAGCGCACGGTCATCGAGCTGTCCGGCCCGGAGGTCCGCGAGGTGCTGCTCACCGGCTGCCCGATCGACCTCCACCCGAGCGCCTTCGAGGTCGGCCAGCACGCCCAGACCCTGCTCGGCCAGGCCCCGGTGATCGTGCAGCGCACCGCCGACGACACCTACCGGCTGTACGTCCGCGCCTCGTACGCCGCCTACCTCGCCGACTGGCTGCTCGACGCCTGCCGGGCGGAGGTGGCGGCGGCGTCCTGACCGTGCCGTCCCGCTGTGCCGCCCGAGCGTGCCGCACGGCGGGTCACCTGGCCTCGATGAGCGGGGCGTCGTGCTCCCGCCGGGCCCACATGGCGCGGCCGAGCCGCGCCGGTGCGGAGACGCCGCAGGCGTGCGCGATCCTGCCGTCGCGGGTCTCGAGCACGAGCACGCTCACCACCCGGTCGCCGATCACGGCGATCATGGCGGGGGAGCCGTTGACCACGCCGGCGTGGCGGGCGGGGGAGCCGCCGATGCGGCGGCGCTTGTGGTCGGTCGGCTTGAACAGGCCGCGCATCGCGGCGGCGAACCGCTCCGGGGCCGGGAACACCAGCGGCCTGCCGCCGAGCCCGCCCGCGTCCGCGATCCCGGCCCGCCGACGCCTGGGGTCCTGGCCGGGCAACGCGTACGTCCGTGATCTGGACGAGCGGGTGCGTACCGTCGCGGTCGCTTGCGCCTGCCGAGGTGCTTGTCGCGCGACCCGGCGCGGCGTGCACCCGGGTCAGCCGTTTCCGAGCATGCTCGGCGGGACCTCCCGCCTGGTGCCGCGGAGTTGCGCCTCCAGGTCGGCGATGACGTCGTCGATCGCCGTCTTCAAAAGATTCCGGTGGTGGGCGAGGCCGTCCCGGAACGCCCGCGCGGTCGGCCCGACCCAGACGGCCTGGGAGGTGAAGGCGTCGAACGCGGGGTCCAAGGCGGCCTGCAATCGCCGGCCACGCGCCCGGACCAGCGCCAGCGTGCGTTCCAGTTCCTCATAGCGAGGATTTGGAACGAGCTTTTCCATGGTGGTTCCTGCCTATTCG
>QGUZ01000199.1 GCA_003242605.1 Actinomycetota bacterium | reverse complement strand
CGAGCCGCGCGGTGAGGCGGCGCGCCTGCTCGGCCGCGGCGGGGGTGGCCGCGCCCGCCGCCCGGCCGTCCGCGCCGCTCGCGGCGGCCGGGTTGTCCGCGGCGGCCGGGCCCGCGTCCTGGGAGGCGCCGCCCGGCGCGGACGGCGCCGGTGCCGTGGCGCCCGGCGGCATGACGGCGTTCCGGGCGTCACCCTGCTGCGACGGGGCCGGGCGGCCCGGCGCGCAGGCCGACCCGGCGACCGCCACGATCAGCGCGAGTACTCCCCCCGAAATCCTCATGACCGGATTCTGCCTGGTCATGGCCGGTTTCCCCGGTATCCGAGGGGTCGCGGCGTGTCAGGCTGCTTTGCGGCGCTGGAACGGCAGGAAGTGACGGGCGAGATGCGGCCGGGCCGGGAGGTCGGTGGGCTCGGCGGTGAGGATGCGGTCGAACCGGAAGGCGCGGATGGCGCGGCGCAGCCGGCACCACCCCACCAGGTACCAGTGCTCGCGGTGCACGAGGCAGGTCACCGGCTCCACGTCGCGCACGGTCCACTGCCCGGCCGCGTCGACGTAGCCGATGCGGACCACCCGCCGGGTGGTGATCGCGTTCGCGATCACGCGGGCGCGGCGGGCCACGTCGGGGGCGAGCGGGGTGGTGAGCGTGGCGAGCGTGGTGGCGACGACCTCGTCGTCGACGTCGAGGTGCTGGAACACGTGTCGCAGCCCGCGGCGGGCGGTGGCGGACTGCGGGCCGGCGCCCAGGTGGGCGAGGGAGAGGGCGAGGGCGGCGATCTCGGCCGCCGTCAGCGGCGCGGCGGCCTGGTTCGCGACGGTTGCCATGATCCGACGTTACCTCCGGCCACCGACATTTTCCCTCCCTTTTTCGACAGTGTGTTCGAACCTCGTGTCCTCACCGAGGGATGCGACCCCGGCCCACGGCGGGAGCGGCCGGCCGCCCCGGACGGGCGCGGCCGAGCGCCGGAGGCGCGGGCGGGGCGGCCCGCCGAACGAGGCGGGCCCGGACGCGCCGCCGCGCCCGGGCCCGGGAAGACCGTGGCCGGCCGTCAGCTCTCGTGGGCACGGCCGAGCTGGGACAGGTCGCGCGAGGCGCCGGTGGACGCCGAGGTGGTGAGCGCGGCGTAGGCCTGGAGCGCGGCGCTCACCGGGCGCTTGCGGTCGCGCGGCCGGTACCCGTGCAGCGTGTCGAGCAGCTCCTTGCGCCGCCGGGCGAGCTCCTCCTCGGACACCCGCAGCTCGATCGAGCGGTTCGGGATGTCGATGTCGATGATGTCCCCGTCGCGGACGAGCGCGATGATCCCTCCCTCGGCCGCCTCGGGGGAGATGTGGCCGATCGACAGCCCGCTCGTGCCGCCGGAGAAGCGGCCGTCGGTGATGAGCGCGCAGACCTTGCCGAGGCCCTTTCCCTTGAGGAAGCTCGTCGGGTACAGCATCTCCTGCATGCCCGGGCCGCCCTTGGGCCCCTCGTACCGGACCACCACGACGTCGCCGGGCTTCACCTTGTCGCCGAGGATGCCCTCGACGGCCTCCTCCTGGGACTCGAACACCACGGCCGGGCCGGAGAAGCGCCAGATCGACTCGTCGACGCCAGCGGTCTTCACCACCGCGCCGTCGCGGGCGAGGTTGCCCCACAGCACGGCGAGGCCGCCGTCCCGGGTGTAGGCGTGCTCGATGTCGCGGATGCAGCCGTTCTCCCGGTCGAGGTCGAGGCTCTCCCACCGGTTGCTCTGCGAGTACGCCTGCGTGGTGCGGGCCCCGCCGGGCGCGGCGTGCCACAGCTCGATCGCCTCGGGGCGCACCTTCGGCGATCGCGGGTCCCACTCGTCGATGAAGTCGCCGAGCGTGGGCGAGTGGACCGTGCGGGTGTGCCGGTGGATCAGGCCGGCGCGGTCGAGCTCGCCGAGGATCGCCGGGATGCCGCCGGCGCGGTGCACGTCCTCCACGTGGTACTTCGTCGTGGCGGGCGCGACCTTGCACAGGCACGGCACGCGCAGCGACAGCTCGTTGATCTCCTTGAGCCCGAAGTCGACGCCGGCCTCACGCGCGGCGGCGAGCAGGTGGAGGATCGTGTTGGTCGAGCCGCCCATCGCCACGTCGAGCGCCATCGCGTTCTCGAACGCGTCGCGGGTGGCGATGGAGAGCGGCAGCACGGACTCGTCGTCCTGCTCGTAGTAGCGCCGGGCGAGGTCCATCACCAGCCGGCCGGCCTTCCGGTACAGCTCCTTGCGCGCGGTGTGCGTGGCGAGCGTGGTGCCGTTGCCGGGGAGCGCGAGGCCGATCGCCTCGGTGAGGCAGTTCATCGAGTTGGCGGTGAACATACCCGAGCACGAGCCGCACGTGGGGCAGGCGCTCTCCTCGATCCGGGCGAGCTCGTCGTCGGAGACCTTGTCGTCCGCCGAGGCGATCATCGAGTCGATGAGGTCGAGCTTGCGGCCGGGCATCTTGCCGGCCTCCATCGGGCCGCCGGAGACGAACACGGTCGGGATGTTGAGCCGCAGGGCGGCGAGCAGCATGCCCGGGGTGATCTTGTCGCAGTTCGAGATGCAGACGAGGGCGTCGGCGCGGTGGGCGTTCACCATGTACTCCACCGCGTCCGCGATGAGCTCGCGGCTGGGCAGGGAGTAGAGCATGCCGCCGTGGCCCATCGCGATGCCGTCGTCGACCGCGATCGTGTTGAACTCCCGGGGCACGCCGCCCGCCTCACGCACCGACTCGGCCACCACCGCCGCGACCTCGCGCAGGTGCACGTGGCCGGGTACGAACTCGGTGAAGCTGTTGGCCACCGCGACGATCGGCTTGCCGAAGTCACTGGCGGCCACACCGGTCGCCCTGAGGAGGGCCCGGGCGCCGGCCATGTTCCTGCCGTGGGTGACCGTACGGGACCTGAGGGCGGGCATGGCGGTTCTCCCATCCGAAGACGTGCGGGTCTTCAAATGGTAGGGCCATCCCGGAGCCGGCGCGGCACGCACCGCCGGGCACGGCGAAGGCCGCGCCGGGCCGTACCTCCCCTGCGCGGCGCGCTCCGGCGTGCCGCGGCCGTACGGCGGCGCGGTGGCGGCGGCTCAGTCCTCCGGGTAGCGCGGCGGCAGCACGCTCGCGCCGACCTCGTAGATCTCCTCGATCTCGGCGTCGGTCAGCGCCCGCTCCCGCCGGGTGATCCATTTGCGCACGCGGCTGCCGTCGAACACGTCCACGCCGCGCACGTTGAGGATCTTCCACGGGATCCGCGGGCCGTAGATCGCGAGCGACGGCACCACGGGGATCTCGCGGCCCAGCGCCTCGCTGATCAGCCTGCTCGCCTCGCTCGCCTCCATCCGGGCCTCGTCGAGACGCTCCTTCATGTTGAACGGCCCGTGGAAGAGCTTGCGATGCGACTGCACGCGGACCGGCAGCCGCTTGTCCCACTTCTCCGAGTCCACCGCGTAGACCCCGGTCGGCCCGATCACGAGATGGTCGATCTGGGCGTCGGTGCCGGGGATCGCGCGGGCGTGCAGGCTGCGGTAGCCGCTGCGCTCGAGCTTGCGCAGCTGCGCCTCGGTCTGGCGCTCGGCGACGGAGGGGCGGCGCCAGGCGGGCACCGAGGAGACGAGCTGGGCCTGGTACACGGTGTCGGCGATCGCGGCGACGATCGCGGCGGTGACCCCAAGCCTCCAGTCGGCGAGCAGCACGCCCACACCCACGCCGACGAGCACGGAGATGATCACGCGCCGTCGCAGGTGCCGGTAACGCGGGTCGTGGATGAGGTCCCGCAGGGGAACCCGCGTGACCGGCGCATACGTCGATTCGCTCGGCCGGGGATGTTCCCGGACACGCTCCCCGGAAGGGCGGTCACTCACCCAAATCGGTGACGCAGTGTTACCGTTGTCTGGTTCGAGCCCGGAATCCACGTCACTCACGGTAGCCGAGACTCCAGGTCATGGATAGTGTTACCTAGTTCATACTTTTGTTGCCGCGTGCCGCCGCGTGCCCCGCGCCCGTGCAGGGTACGTACACATTTCCCCTGGCCCGATCCACGGTCCTCCCCAGTGCGAGCGCCGCACTGGGCAAAAGCCCGTTATGCGCCTAGCGTGCGGAGGCGTGACGGAGATTCATGATCTTACCGCCCTGCAGCTGGCGGCGGCGGTTCGCAGCAGGGAGCTGTCCCCGGTCGAGATCGTCGACCACTACGTCGCGCGCATCGACCGGCTCGACGCGCGGGTCGGCGCCTACGCCACGGTTACCGCCGACCTCGCCCGCGAGCAGGCGCGGCGGGCCGAGCAGGCGATCACATCCGGCGCGGCGGCGGGGCCGTCCGGTGAGCTTCCCCCGCTGTACGGCGTGCCCGTCCCGATCAAGGACCTCAACCTCGTCAAGGGCGTGCCCACGCTGTTCGGCTCGGCCGTCTACGAGGGCTTCATCGCCCCGCTCGACGACAGCGTGGTGGAGCGGCTGCGCGCGGCCGGCACGATCATGATCGGCAAGACGAACGCCCCGGAGTTCGGCCTGCCGTGCTACACCGAGACCGACGTCGCCCCGCCCGCGCGCACCCCATGGGACCCGCCCCGCTCGGCCGGCGGTTCGGGCGGCGGGGCCGCGGCCGCGGTCCCCGCCGGGCTCCCCCCGGCCGCGCAGGGCAGCGACGGCGCGGGCTCGATCCGCATCCCCGCCTCGGTCTGCGGCCTGGTCGGCATCAAGCCGTCCCGCGGCCGGGTCAGCGGCGGCCCGATCGCCCCCGACCTCGCCGGCCTCGCCACCAGCGGGCCGATCGCCCGCGACGTGGCGGACGCCGCGGCCCTGCTCGACGCGATGGCGCACAGCATGCCCGGCGACCTCTCCTACGCGCCGCCGCCCGAGCTGCCGTTCGCCGAGTACGCCCGGCGGGACCCGGGCCGGCTGCGGATCGGCCGCACCGCCGACCCGGTGGTGCCCGGCACCGAGGTCCACCCCGAGGTGCTGGCGGCCTACGAGGCGGCCTCGCGGCTGCTGGAGTCGCTCGGCCACGAGGTGGTCGACCTGCCCCGGGTGTACGACCCCGCGATCGTCGCCGATTTCGAGACCCTCTACTACGCGTACGCGACCGTGCAGCCGGTCGACCCGTCGATGGAGGGCAAGCTGCGGCCGCTCACCGCGTGGCTGCGCGAGCGCGGCCGCGCCGTGGCCGCCCCCGACCTGCTGCGCGCGATGTCGTCGCTGCAGTACGCGGCCCGCGCCGGGCTCGCCGCCACCGCGGAGTACGACGCGGTGCTGATGCCGACGGTCACCGCGCCGCCGGTGCCGGTGGGCTGGTTCGAGGAGGGCGACGACCCGGCCGAGACCTTCCGGCGCATGGAGCGGTTCACCCCGTTCGCCGCGCTCGCCAACGTCACCGGACAGCCTGCGGTGAGCCTGCCGCTGCACTGGACGACCGACGGGCTGCCGATCGGCGTCATGCTCGCCGGCCGGTACGGCGAGGAGGGGCTGCTGATCTCGCTCTCCGCGCAGCTGGAGCGGGCGGTCGGCGGCTTCTGGGGAGCGCGGCGGCCCGCGGTCTGGTGACGGCCCGGCCGCGCGGGCGTCACGCGGTGTCCCGGACCGGCGTGGCGCGCTCGCCGTTCCGCTCGGCGGCGAGCAGCTCGACCAGGTGGGCCGCGGTGTCGGCGAGCAGCGTCGACGGCGCGATCGGCGCCCCGGCCACCGCGGAGAACAGGCTCGGCAGCCCGGGCAGCGGGAAGCCGTCGTCGGTCAGCGCGCCGCGCGCCACCTCGTGCCGGGCGAGCCGGGCCCGGCTGCGCTCCCACGCCTCGAGCACCTCGGCCCGGGACGGCACCCCGAAGCCGTGCCCGACCGGCGCGGCGTGGCGCAGCCGTACCACCGGGCTCTCCGCGAACCCGCGGGCGACCCGGCAGCGGGCGGCGAGGTCCTCCCGGTCCTTCGGATCCACCCAGTCGAGCGCGGTGCACGGGGTGCGGCACCGGGAGGCGCACACCGCGAGCGCCCCGGCCACCTGGCTGTGCTGCCGGTCGAGGTAGGCCTGCCAGCCGGAGGGCGGCTCCACCGCGACCCGGAGAGTGCGCTCGGCCGCCGCCTTCGCGGACTTGGTGTGCGGGCACTCCCGGTCCTCGAGCGCCCCGAACCGGCTGCCCGGCGCGCGCAGCCCGGCCGGCCAGCGCACCGGGTCGCCCGCGTGGCCGAGCACGGTCTCGAACGCGAGCAGCGGCAGGTACTCGGCGGCGATGTGCAGCGCGGCGGTGACCGGGCTCAGCTCGTGCCGGTCCCAGCGCACCCGGATCACCTCGAGCAGCAGCCCGAACGCCGGGCGCAGCGAGTCGAGCGCGCCGCGGGGCCGCTCGCGCGGGGTCTGCGGCATGTGACAGGCGTGGGCCCGGCGGCGCAGCTCCGCGGGCACGTACCGGGCGTCGTCGCGGTGGGCGAAGTCCTCGGCGTCGAGGGTGAGCAGCCGCTGGCCGAACTCGCACACCGCGACCACCCGCCGCGCGTCCGGCAGCGCCCGGGGCGCGAGCGCGCCCAGGTCGCCGAACGCGTACCGCCGGGCGAGTTCGATGAGCAGGTCGAGGGGAGATCGCACGAGGCTCTCCAGTCGTCGGGTGCCGTGCCGGTGCCGTCGTGGATCACCCGGGCGGGCTCCGGCGGGGTACCGGGCGGGGACGGGGCGGACGGCGGGGCGGCGGGTCCCTTCTCCCCGCCGCGGCCGGGCGAGGACCGGGCCGCCGCCCCGATTCCGGGTCGTCGGGCCCCGGGCCTCAGGCCGCGGCCGCGTCCTTCGCCCGGGCGCGCAGGGCGCGGCGGATGCCGTCGGCGCCCTCCAGCAGCAGCCGGCGCAGCGCGTGCGGCGGCTCGGCCTCGGCGAGGTACCGCTCGGTCTCCTCGATCGTCTCCGCCCGGATCTGGAACGTCGGGTAGCAGCCCACCGCGAAGTTCTGCGCCATGTCGGTGGTCCACTCCTTCCAGACCCGGCCGACCTCGGCGAAGAACCGCTCGCCGTACGGCGCGAGCAGCTCGGGGTGGTGCGGGTCGTTGAAGCCGAGGATCGTCGACCGCAGCACCGCGCCGCTCAGCCCGCCGCCGACGATCGTCGCCCAGGCCGCCTCCTTCGCCTCCGGGGTGGGGATCGCCGCCCGGCACATCGCGGCCGACCGCTCGCCGGTCGCGGTCCGGTCCCGCTCCAGCTCGGCGGCGATGTCGGCCTCGCCGAGCACCCCGCCGCTCACCAGCGCGTGGGTGAGCGTCCACCGCAGGTCGGCGTCGACCACGAGCCCCTCGGGCACGTCGGTGCCGTCGAGGATGCCGCGCAGGAACGCCAGGTCCTGCTCGCGCACCGCGACCCCGGCGAACGCGTTCACGTAGGCGAGCTGGAAGTCCGAGCCCGGCTCGGCCTCGGCGATGAGCTCGCGCAGCCGGTCGGCGAGGATCGCCAGCCCCTCGGCGCGCCACGCCGGGTCGGCGTACTGCTGCACCGCCTGCCGCGCCTGGCGCAGCACGGTCTGCAGCACGGTGAGGTCGGTCACCGAGTGGATGCCGCGGACCACGAGCCGCACGTAGTCCCGGGTGGCCATCTCGGCGTCCCGGGTCATGTCCCAGGCGGCCGACCAGCACAGCGCGCGCGGCAGCGACTCGTCGAACCTCGCGATGCCACCGTCGACGATCGTGCGCAGCGAGCGCTCGTCGAGCCGGATCTTGGCGTAGGTGAGGTCGTCGTCGTTGATCAGCACCAGGTCCGGCTGGGCCTCGCCGACGAGCTCGGGGACGGCGGTGCGGGAGCCGGAGATGTCGAGCTCCACCCGCTTGGTCCGGGTGAGCGCCCCGTCGACCAGGTTGTACAGGCCGATCGCGATCCGGTGGGTGCGCAGCGTCGGGTAGTCGGCCGGGGCCTCCTGCAGCACCTCGAAGCTCGCGAAGCGGCCGGACTCGTCGAGGGTGAACGACGGCCGCAGCGTGTTCACCCAGGCGGTCTCCAGCCACTCCTTCGACCAGGACGACAGGTCGCGCCCGGAGGTGCGCTCCAGCGCCGACAGCAGGTCCTTCAGCTCGGTGTTGCCCCAGGCGTGCTGGGTGAAGTAGTCGCGCACGCCGGCGAGGAAGTTGTCGAGGCCGACGTAGGCGACGAGCTGCTTGAGCACCGAGGCGCCCTTGGCGTACGTGATGCCGTCGAAGTTGACCTCGACCGCCTGGATGTCCGGGATGTCCGCGGCGATCGGGTGGGTGGACGGCAGCTGGTCCTGCCGGTACGCCCACGCCTTCTCCACATTGGCGAACGTGGTCCAGACGCCCTTGCCCCACCGGGTCGCCTCGGCCTGGCAGAGCACCGACATGTAGGTGGCGAACGACTCGTTCAGCCACAAATCGTCCCACCACCGCATGGTGACGAGGTTGCCGAACCACATGTGCGCCATCTCGTGGAGGATGGTCTCGGCCCGGCGCTCCACCATCGCGTCGGTGACGCGGGAGCGGAAGATGTAGTCCTCCAGGAAGGTGACCGCCCCGGCGTTCTCCATTGCGCCCGACTTGAACTCGGGCACGAACAGCTGGTCGTACTTGCCGAACGGGTACCGCAGCCCGAAGACCCGGTGGAAGAAGTCGAAGCCCTGCCGGGTCACCTCGAAGATGTTCTCGGCGTCGAGGTACTCGGCGAGCGAGGCCCGGCAGTAGATGCCGAGCGGGATGCCGTCGTGCTCGGAGCGCACCACGTGGTACGGCCCGGCGATCAGCGCCGTGATGTAGGTGGACATCACGGGGGTGGGCGCGAACTTCCACCGCTTGGCCCGCTGCAGCACGCCGTGCCGGTGGCGCTCCTCCGGCAGCTCCTCCACCGACTCGGGCACGGTGTTCGACACCACCTCCCAGTCGGCGGGGGCGATCACGATGAACTCGAACGTCGACTTCAGGTCGGGCTGGTCGAAACAGGCGTACATGCGGTGCGCGTCCGCCGTCTCGAACTGGCTGTGCAGGTAGACCCG
>QGUZ01000516.1 GCA_003242605.1 Actinomycetota bacterium | reverse complement strand
GCTCTTCCCGCACCTGTCCGCGCTGGAGAACGTCGCCTTCGGCCCGCGCTGCCGAGGCGTGCCCAAGGCGGAGGCCCGCCGCATCGCCGCCGAGTGGCTGGAACGGGTCGGCCTCGCCGCCTACACGGGGGTACGGCCCGGGCGGCTGTCCGGCGGGCAGGCGCAGCGGGTGGCGCTCGCCCGCGCGCTCGCCGCCGGCCCCCGGCTGCTCCTGCTCGACGAGCCGCTCGCCGCGCTCGACGCGCACACCCGGCTCGACGTCCGCGCCCGGCTACGCCACCACCTCGCCGAGTTCGACGGGGTGACCGTGCTCGTCACCCACGACCCGCTCGACGCGATGGCGCTCGCCGACCGCCTGGTCGTGCTGGAGAACGGCGCGATCGTGCAGCAGGGCCCGCCCGCCGAGGTGGCCCGCCGCCCGCGCACCGACTACGTGGCCCGCCTGGTCGGGCTCAACCTCTACCGGGGCGTCGCCGACGGCCGCCGGGTGCGGGTGGGCGAGATCGAGTTCAGCGTCGCCGAGCCGGTCGACGGCCCGGCCTTCGTCGCGTTCCCGCCCGGCGCCGTCGCGATCTTCCGCACCCGCCCCGACGGCACGCCCCGCAACCAGTGGCAGGCGCGCATCGAGGGCGTGGAACGGCACGGCGACAACGTGCGCGTGCACCTCACCGGGCCGATCAACGCCGCCGCCGACATCACCCCCGCCGCCCTCGCCGAGCTCGACCTCGCCCCCGGCCGGAACGTCTGGGCGGCGGTGAAGGCCACCGAGACCCACGCCTACCCGGCCTGACCCGGACGCGTCCGGTACGGCCCGGCCGCGCTCCCGCGACCGGCGCGCCCGGCAAGGGCCCGGCCCCGCCACTGCCGCGCCCGGAGCCCGGCCCACCAGGGCCACCGCCACGCGTCGGGGCCCGCTCGCGGCGGCACCGGCGCGGCGTCGCGCGCATCGATCCGGCGAAACGCGCCCCTCGCCGTACCGGGACCCCCTAAGGTGATCGGCCGTGTTTGGCATTGTTCGACCCTGTCGTCACAGTCTGTGCAAGCATCTGCACAAGGAGTGGATGGCACACCTTTGCGGACTGTGCCTGACGTTGCGCGACCGCCACGGCCACCTCGCCCGGCTGGTCACCAACTATGACGGGCTGCTGGTCTCCGTGCTCGTCGAGGCGCAGGCTCCGGAGCTGTCCCCGCACCGCACGGCGGCCCCGTGCGCGCTGCGCGGCTTCGCCCGGGCCGACGTCGTGGACGCGCGCGCGGAGGGGGCGCGGCTCGCCGCGGCCGCGTCGCTGGCACTCGCCGCCGGGAAGATCGGCGACCACCTGACCGACCGGGACGGCATCTACGGGCGCCCCCTCGTCGGGGCGGCGGCCCGCCGGGTCGCGGAGCGGTGGAGCCGGGCGAGCGAACGCGAGGCGGCCTCCCTCGGCTTCGACGACGCGGTGCTGCGCGACGCGCTGCGGCGGCAGCCGCTGCTGGAGGCGCGCGGCGGCCTCACCCTGCTGGAGCTCACCGAGCCCACCGAGACCGCCGTGTCCGCGGTGTTCGCCCGCACCGGCGAGCTGGCCGGAAAGCCGCACAACGTCCCGGCGCTCGCCGAGGCCGGCCGGTTCTTCGGCCGCCTCGCCCACCTGCTCGACGCGGTCGAGGACCTCGAGGCCGACCGCCGCAGCGGCGCGTACAACCCGATCCTCGCGACCGGCACCCCGCTGGAGGAGGTGCGGCGGCTCTGCGACGACGCCGCCCACGGCATCGAGCTCGCCGTCGCCGACCTCGACCTGGAGCGCCGCAGGCTGGTGCGGGCGCTGCTGGTGGACGAGGTACGGCGGGCCGTGGCGCGCACCTTCGACGAGCACCGGCAGGCCACCGAGCAGCCGCCCGGCGAGGTGCCCCCGGTGCGCAACTTCTTCGTGGTCTGCCCGGCCGAGCTGTGCAAGTCCTGCACCTGCGGCTGCTATCAGCCGCCGTGGAGCCCCAAGCGGGGCAAGAGCTGCCGCGAACGCTGCGAGTGCGACTGCGGGTGCTGCGAGTCCTGCGGCTATTGCGAGTACAGGTGCTCGTGCTGGAGCTGCAACTCCTGCGACTGCTGCCGCTGGTGCTGCAAGCGGTGCGGCTCCTGCGACTGCTGCGACTGCGGCTGACCGGGGCGTCGACGCGGCGAGGAAACCCGCGCCTGGGGGGACCGGACGACCCCGGACGGACCAGACCGGACAGGGGGGATGAGCAAGGGGGGACAGCGAGCTTCGCCATCACCGGCGCCCGCGGGCGGGTGAGGGCCCCGGCGGCCACCCGCCCGGCGCCGACGCGGCCACGCCGGGCCGGCGCGGCACGACCGCATCCG
>QGUZ01000198.1 GCA_003242605.1 Actinomycetota bacterium | reverse complement strand
GGCGACCGGCGCGGCCGGGGCGGGCGCGCTCGGGGCGGCGGCCGCGACGCCGCCGCGCTCCAGACGCTCCAGCCGGGCGAGGATCGACGCCTCGCCCGCGTCGGCGGCCGGAAGCAGCACCCGGGCGCACATGAGCTCGAGCTGCAGCCGGGGCGAGGCCGCGCCGCGCATCTCGATCAGCCCGGCGTTGAACACCTCGGCGGCCCTGGTCAGCTCGGCCGGGCCCATCGCGGCGGCCTGCGCCTTCAACCGCTCCAGCTCGTCCGCGGGGCGGTCGAGCAGCCCCTTGTCGGCCGCGTCCGGCACGTTGGCGAGCACCACGAGGTCGCGGAACCGCTCGAGCAGGTCGGTGGCGAACCGCCGGGGGTCGTGGCCGCCCTCGATCACCCGGTGCACGGTCTGGAACACCGCGGCGCCGTCCCGCCGGGCGAACGCGTCCACGATCTCGTCGAGCAGGTCGGCGTCGGTGTAGCCGAGCAGCGCGATCGCGCGCTGGTAGGTGATGCCCCGCTCGTCGGACCCGGCGAGCAGCTGGTCGAGGATCGACAGCGTGTCGCGCGCCGACCCGCCGCCCGCCCGGATCGCGGGCTCCAGCGCGGCCGGCTCGTACGGGACGCCCTCGGCCTGCAGGATCTCCTCGATGAGCGCCCGCAGCGTGGACGGCGGGAGCAGCCGGAACGGGTAGTGGTGGGTGCGCGACTTGATCGTGCCGATGACCTTGTCCGGCTCGGTCGTCGCGAACACGAACTTCAGGTGCGGCGGCGGTTCCTCGACGAGTTTCAGCAGCGCGTTGAACCCTTCCCGGGTCACCATGTGCGCCTCGTCGATGATGTAGATCTTGTAGCGCGCGGAGACCGGGGCGAAGATCGCGCGCTCCCGCAGGTCACGGGCGTCGTCCACGCCGCCGTGCGACGCCGCGTCGATCTCGATGACGTCGAGGTGGCCGGGGCCGGTCGGAGCGAGCGCGACACACGACTCGCATTCGCCACACGGATCGGGCGTGGGCCCCTTCTCGCAGTTGAGCGACCGGGCGAGGATCCGCGCACTGGAGGTCTTGCCGCATCCGCGGGGCCCGCTGAACAGGTACGCGTGGTGGATCCGGCCGGTCCGCAGCGCCTGCCGCAGCGGCTCGGTGACGTGCTCTTGACCCTTGACCTCGGCAAACGTCCCGGGCCGGTACTTGCGGTAGAGCGCAAGACTCATGAGGGGTGTCCCCGTCCGGTGGCTAAGGCTGGGGACCCCCCGCGCACCCGCCAGAGCCTGCTTATCCTTGCTGCCTTCCGGCCCTGGGGAGGTTCACAGGATGACGCCGCACGGGGGGTCGCAGCCCAGTCTAGTCATGTACGGCGGTGCCTGGGGCACTCCTCGCTCATCACATTCGCCCCGGCGGTCTCGGCCGCCCCGGAGCGTCCCCGGCCGCACCCGGTGTCGCGTTTCGTGACGGGATCCGGCCGGACCCTTTCCCGGCCCCGTCTCCCGGCCGCGGTCCCCGCCGCCCGCCGTACCCTCCGGCGGCCGCCGCCGGCCCGGACGACCGCGCCCCCTGTGATTCACATCACATTCTGATCACGGTGAACCGCGCCGGCCGCACGTCCGGCGGCGCATCCATCGGCGCTCCGGCCGGTTTGAGACCACAAGTCGGCCGATTCGTGACCATCCACGGCGCGGAAAGACGGTCAACACACCCGACAAAGTTAGGTACCCTTCTGAGCGGAGGATTCGCCTAGTTGGCCTAGGGCGCACGCTTGGAAAGCGTGTTGGGGGCAACCCCTCGCGAGTTCGAATCTCGCATCCTCCGCTGCTGAGCAGTACGTCGAGGGCCGCCCGCACGGGCGGCCCTCGATGCGTCTTGCGGATCTCTCCCGGACGCGAGTCCCGCCTGGCCGGGCGTCCCGCGGGGCGGTCCCTCCCCCACCAGCGGATCCGTCCGGCGGACCGCCCTCGCCGGGGTCCCGGAGCCGTCCCCGGAGGCGGCCGTCGCGTCCGGGGCGGCGGCCCGTGCCGGTGCGGGCCCCGGAGTCCGGCCGTGCGGCGGGCGGCCGAATCTCTCCTAAACTACGTAGGGTGATCTTCAAGATGGTCGGCGACGGACGCCCGTATCCCGAGCACGGACTCACCAACCGGGACTGGGCGCAGATCCCCCCTCGTCAGGTCCGCCTCGACTCGTTGATCACCACCAAGGCCGTCCTCGACCTGCACTCACTGCTCGCCAAGGACTCCACCTTCTACGGCGACCTGTTCCCGCACGTGGTCCGCTGGAAGGGTGAGCTCTACCTGGAGGACGGGCTGCACCGGGCCCTGCGCGCCGCGCTGCACCAGCGTTCCGTGCTGCACGCGCGGGTGCTCGAGCTCGACGACGAGGGCGGCGACGAGGGCGACGGCGACGCCGCCGAGTGACCGTCGCCGGCCGTCTCGCCGGCCATCCGCATCGCGTACGCCGACCCATCGTGCACAGGCTGCCCCGAACATCGGGTAGGCTGCTGCGCGGTGGAGTCGCCTAGCGGCCGAGGGCGCACGCCTCGAAAGCGTGTGATGGGGCAACCCATCCGTGGGTTCAAATCCCACCTCCACCGCCACTGATTCAGGGCCTCCGAGCCGACCGGGCACGGAGGCCCTGAATCGTTCACGGCCCGCCCCGCCGGGCGCCCCGCCACCCGCATGACTCACCCGCGCCTCCCGAACCGAGCCCGCGTCTCGGACGTTCGCGCGGCCCGGGGCCCGGCCGCCGCTCGCCGCATCGCTCGCCGCCCGGACCGGCCCGCCGCGGACCGCGGCTCGCGCGGCCGTCACCCCGTTCGCCCCCCTCTGGCACCCTTGCAGTGGATCGTGCGCAAATCTATAGTGCAAGATGCAATATAGGAGGGTGCATCATGGCGCGACGCCACGACCTGGTCGGACTGACCGTGCTGGCCATGCTCTCGGTGCGCGCCAGTCACCCCTACGAGCTGCACCGGTTCATCGTCGAGACCCGCAAGGACTACGTGACGGGGTTGCCGCGCAGCCTCTACCACGCGGTCGAGCGGCTCGCGCGGGACGGCCTGATCGTGCCGGTGGAGACCAGCCGGGAAGGCCGCCGGCCGGAACGGACGGTCTACGAGATCACCGAGGACGGCCGGGAGGAGCTCGCAAGCCGGTTGCGGATGCTGCTGGAGCGGCCCGAGCCCGATCGGCGCACGCTGCTCGCGGCCGTGTCGCTGATCGGCTGCCTGCCGGCGGCCGAGGCGCGGCGGGCGCTGCGGAACCGCCTCGCCGCCCTGGAAGGGCTCATCGCGGGCGCGGAGGCGCAGGCGCGGGCGCTGCTCGACGGCGGGCTGCCCGAGCCGCTGCTGCTCGAGCTCGACTGCGACCGGGCGCTGTACGCGGCCGAGGCGGAGTGGGTGCGCGGCCTCATCGAGCGCCTGGAGGCGGGCGAGCTCGACTGGCCCGGCACGGTCCGCACCACGCTGATGGAACGGCTGCTCGAGGGGGAGCCCGACTGAACGGATCCCACCGCACAGACAGGGCCGCCGGAGTGCGCGAACACCCCGGCGGCCGAAACCCGAACACGGCGCCTGCCTTGTCCGGACTCGCAACCTCCAAGGATAGGCGCCGGGAAACGGAGTGCCATGTCCGTGGAGCTCGACAAGGAGATTCGCGCGCTGCTCGACGCGCTCGTCGAGGCGTGGAACGCCGGTGACGCGACCGCGTACGCGCGGCTGTTCACCGAGGACGCCGACTACGTCACGTTCTTCGGCCTGCACATGACGGGCCGGCGGGCGATCGAGGAGTCGCACCACGCGCTCTTCACGGGCCCGCTCAAGGGGTCGCGCATCGGCTTCGCGCCGGCGTCCGGCCAGGACGGCGGGGCGCGGATCCGCGCGCTCGGCCCCGGCGTCGCCCTGGTGGTCGCGAAGGGCGGCTCGGCGCTGCCGGGGCGGCAGGCCCCGGACCCGGGCCGCGACTCGGTGATCACGCTCACCGTGGTCGAGACGGCGGAGGGCCGGCGGTTCGCCTCGTTCCAGAACACCCGCGTCGCCACGCCATGAGGAAGACCCTCGTCACCCAGGTGTCGGGGATCGTCGAGGCCCCGGCGGAGCGGGTGCTCGCGGCGCTCGCCGGGATCGTGGCGCCCGCTCCCCCGCCGCCCGGTACGGCACGGCGGCACGCCCACCCGCCGCCACGGGTCGAGGCCATCGACGGCGGCGTGGCCGTCCAGGGCGACTGGTGGTACCGCGGCGAGTGGACCGTGGCCCCGCACCCCGAGGGCGCGCTGCTCGTCCACCGCGTCTACAACGTCGCGCGGCGGCTGCGGTGGGGCGTGCCGGTCGCCAACCGGTTCTTCATCGGCTTCCGGCGGGCCACCCGCGCGAGCTTCGCCGACGGCCTGCGGCGGCTCGCCGCGGAGCTCGGCTGCGCCGCCCGTCTGACGGACGGCTGAGCGAGCCCGGCCCGGCGCTCACACGTCGCGGGCGGAGAACGGCCCGCCCAGGCCCCAGGAGATGATCCGGCGCGGGGTGATCCTGATGATCTCCCGTGACATGGTGGGCCGGGGCGGGTCGACGTCCGTCAGGGCCTCGGCGGTGCCGCGGATCTCCACGCCCCGCACCACCCACGGATCGACGGAGGCGATGTCGTCCACGACGAACGCGACCGCCGTGCCGCCCTGCCGCACGTTCTTGAACTTCTTCGTGGCGCCGAGGCGGTACCCGCCGATGGTGATCACGCCGGTCTCGGGGTCGACGAAGAAGCCGACCGGGTTGTTCTGCGGGCGGCCGTCCGGGGCCACCGTCGCCAGCCGGCCGAGGCGCTGGGAGCGGAGATAGTCGAGTTCTGCCTGAGTGAAGACCATGCCTCCACCCTGCGACCTCAACCGCGCTCGAGGTCAATCGCGGCGCCGTGCCGTACCGCCGTCAGCGGCGGGCGGCGAAGAACGCGGTGAGCAGGGCGGCGCACTCCTCGGCGAGCACGCCCATGATGACCTCGGGGCGGTGGTTGAGGCGGCGGTCCCGCAGCACGTCCCACAGCGACCCGGCGGCGCCGCCGCGCTCGTCCACGGCCCCGTAGACGACCCGGGAGACGCGGGACTGGACGGCCGCGCCCGCGCACATCGTGCACGGCTCCAGGGTGACGACGAGCGTGCAGCCGTCGAGCCGCCAGGTGCCGCGGGCGGCGGCCGCGGCGCGCAGGGCGAGCACCTCGGCGTGCCCGGTGGGGTCGCCGGAGGCCTCGCGGTCGTTGCCCGCCGCGGCGAGCGTGCCGCCCTCCTCGTCGAGCACGACCGCGCCGACCGGGACCTCGCCGCGGGCCGCGGCCCGCTCCGCCTCGGCGAGGGCGAGCCGCATCGCCTCCTCGTAGCCGGGCGGCGGGGGCGGGACGTGGCCGGCCGCGCGGTCGTCCCGCGGCTCGGCGGCGAAGGGCGCGTCGTCGACGGAGCTCACCGCGCACCTCACCGGAGCCGGTCGAGCTCGTCGCCGAAGGCGAGGCGTTCCGCGATGACGCCGAGGATGTCGCCGGGCAGCGCGCCCTCCTCCATGCTCAGCTCGAGCAGCTCGTCGGCGGACACGCCGAGGTCGCTGAGCAGCTCGAAGTCGCCCGCGGGGCGCACCCCGAGGCCGTTCGCCTCCGCATCGGGCGCGGCCCCGGCGAGCTCGCTGAACAGCTCGGCGTAGCGGTCGCCGCTCGGCTGCGCGTCGGAGATGAACGCCCGGGGCTCGCGGTCGCCCTCGAACCGGACGAGCGCGAACCACTCGTCCTCCACCTCCACGCACAGCAGCGCGAGCTCGTCCCCGGCGAGGCCGAGCGCCTCCTGGACGAGGTCGGTCACGTCGTCGGGGTACTCCGCCGCGGACAGGTCGACCTCGGCGCCCGTCCAGCGGTCGCCGTTACGGACGAAGGCGGCGGCGAACAGGTTCGGCGGCTGGCCGGACACGGCGGGCCCCCCGGGTCACCCGAGGCCGAGGGCGGCGTCGACCGCGCGCTCGTACGGCTGGGAGAAGCCCAGCCGGGCGGCGATGCTCGACAGCACCTCGTCGGGGAGCAGCTCGCGGTCACCGGAGAGCGCGACCAGCTCCATCTCGTCCATGCCGAGGTCGGCGAAGATCGACAGGTCCCCGACCGGCAGCACCATCTGCTTGCCCTCCCGCAGGACCGCCTCGAGCTCCTCCTCGTCCGGGACCGGGATGTCGAGGTACTCCAGGACCTGCTCGGCGAGCGGCCAGTCCCAGGCGGCCGTGATGTCGGACAGGAACACGCTCACCCGTTCGCCGAGCACGCGCAGCGCCACGAAGAACTCATCCCCAATGTCGACGAGGCCAATCGTGCCGCTGATGCTCGGCTGCTGCCGCAGCGCGTGGATGAGCCGGTCGAGGTTCGAGGTGAGGGCGAACGGCAGCATGTCCGCCTCCCACTGGTCGTCCTCGCGGTAGACCGCGATGGCGAAGCTGAGGGCGGCGTCCTCCTCCAGCTCGCGGTCGTCGGGGTCGTCGTCCGCGCTCCGGAGGCCGTGCCGGTGGTCCGCGCCACGATCCATCATCGTCCACCCCATCGCCGCATCGCCCTGTATCCCAATCGTTTCAGACTCACCGTCCTGACGTACGGCGGACAGCCCAAATTGTGATCAAAACCGGCGGTCATTACGCCGCGTTTTCCCTGTTGTAGCGTTGGCTTTCATGGACACCCTCGTCGTAGACCACCCGCTGGTGGCGCACAAGCTCACCACCCTCCGCGACGTGCGCACCGACTCGCCGACCTTCCGCCGGCTCGCCGACGAGCTCGTGACCCTGCTCGCCTACGAGGCGACCAGGGACGTGCGGACCGTCGAGATCACGGTCCAGACCCCGCTCGCGCCGGCGCACGGCCGCCACCTCGCCCGCCCGGCCCCGCTCGTGGTGCCGATCCTGCGCGCGGGCCTGGGCATGCTCGACGGCATGGCCCGGCTGCTGCCCACCGCGGAGGTCGGCTTCCTCGGCATGGTTCGCGACGAGGGCACGCTCAAGGCGGAGACCTACGCCACCCGGCTGCCCGAGGACCTGTCCGGGCGGCAGTGCTACGTGCTCGACCCGATGCTCGCCACCGGCGGCACCCTCGCCGCCGCGATCAAGCTCCTGTTCGACCGGGGCGCCACCGACGTGACCGCGATCTGCCTGCTCGCCGCGCCCGAGGGCCTGGCCCGGCTGGAGGAGGAGTTCGGCGACAGCGGCAAGCCGATCCGCGTGGTCACCGCCGCCGTCGACGAGCGGCTCAACGAGAAGGGCTTCATCGTGCCCGGGCTCGGCGACGCCGGGGACCGGCTCTACGGCGTCGTCTGACCCGCCCGCGCCGCCCGTGGGCCCGGCCGTCGCCGGCCCGCCACACGGTTCCGTCCGGTTCCGTCCGGTTCCGTCCGCACGGGCGCCCGCACGCTCCGGTACGGCCGTCCGCACCGCCCCTCTCGCCGCGGCCGGCCGTACCCCGCGCGCGCTCCCCGGCGGGCGTTTCCCGCGCCGGGCTCCGCCGCGTCCCTCCGTCCGTCGCCGCTTGGCCGGTTTTTTCCGAGCGGATGGCGCGATCCTGCGGCAAACCCCACCCATCGCCGGTTACTTACCGCCATACTGTGGACACATACAGTGATGACGCGACGGATGGCGCGACACACGACCGACACGACTTACACCATCGACCGACACCAACGACCGACACGGTGATGTCAGGCGGCGGCACACGCGTTCCCTGACACCCGGCGACGCCGGGACGAGGACGCGGGGGTGAAGGAGCGGAATGGGCCGGATTCCGGGGGCCGGGCCGTACGAGCGGATCGCGGCGGCGCTGCAGGACGAGTTCGCCGCGGTGCATCCGGCGGCGACCGTGCTGCGCTGCGTGGACGCGGCGCGGTACGGCGCGCTGGAGGTGCTCGGCCACGCTCACCCCGTGCTCGTCGAGCGCATCGCGCGCAGGCACCTACAGGTGCTCGCGATGGGGGCGGCCGGCCGGCGGTGAGCGGCCCGGGTGTGACCCCGGGTACGGCCGAGGCCGGGTGTGTCCGGAGGAACACGGCCCGTACCGGGCCGTTCCCGCAGGTCACGCACAACCAACCTCGGCGGTCTGGTAAGCGGCGCAGGAGGCACGCATACTGGGCGCTGTGTCGCGCTTTACCCTGCCTATCGCGCGGGTAATGTAGATCGGTGGGTGTCCAAGGGCGAGAGGGGCGGCAGTGCAGGTAAAGAAAGTGCTCCAGTATACGGGGATCGCCTTTGTGGCGTTCTACCTGTTCACCAGACCCGGTGACGCGGCCAGCGCCGTTCGGGGCGCACTCGACACCGTGCTCGGAGCTGCCGATTCATTGGCAACGTTTTTCTCGGCTTTGACATGAGACTGGTCACCCACGGAGAGTCCACCCCGGCTTCCGTCAGCCGGTACCTCCTCCCCCACGAGACATCTGTGATCATGGTCCGCCACCACCCGGCGGTGCTGCTGCGGCCGGTGGCGGAGATCTTCGGTGGGCTCATCGTCGCGGGACTGCTGAGCAAGTTTCTCAACGACAACGGCCAGGGCGACCTCCTGCTGATCGTGTGGTGGGCCTGGCTGCTGCTGCTGATCCGCTTCGTGTGGAAGGTCGCGGAGTGGTCGGTCGACTACTTCGTGGTCACCAACCAGCGCATGATCTCCACCCACGGGCTGATCACGCGGCAGGTCAACATGCTGCCGCTCAGCAAGGTCACCGACATGCGCTTCGAACGATCCCTGCTCGGCCGGCTGCTCGGGTACGGGTCGTTCATCACCGAATCCGCCGGTCAGGACCAGGCCCTGCGCCAGGTCGATTACCTGCCCTACCCCGAGACGTTGTACCTCGAGGTCTGCCAACTGATTTTCCCCGGCAAAGACGACGATGATTGAGGCCGAATGTCCGGGATTCCCGTGCTTTGTGGCCTACTTCGGCCACTCCGATCTTAACTGAGGGTTACCCGATTCGGCCTGTTCGTGCCATCATGGCGACACCATTGACCAATCCCCCGCCGTGAGAGATCAGATGCCGAGTCAGGGATCCATCGGTGACCGCGTCCGCGGTTTAC
>QGUZ01000515.1 GCA_003242605.1 Actinomycetota bacterium | reverse complement strand
ACCACCGCCGCCATCGGCACCGCCCACTCGTTGTGGTTGACCGCGCCCTGCCAGCCCATCACCACGAGCGCGTCCGCGCCCCGGTCGGCGGCGGCGAGGCCGAGCAGCGGGCGGCGCTCGGCGAGCACGCAGGCGTACCAGTCGGCGACCGCGTCCGGCTCGGCGAGCAGCTCGCCGGGCTCGGCGAGGCCCGGGCACTCCCGGCCGAACGGGAACAGGTCCTCGACCTGCTCGGGGCTGGCCTGGGCGAGCCAGTCCGACCACACCTCCGCCATGAACGCCCCCGCCTCGAAGTTGTCGATCAGCTCCGGGTTGTCGGGGGCGATCTGGCCGGCCGACCACGGCTGCACCGAGTCCTCGAGCAGCAGCGGCCACAGGCCGGACTCGGGGTGGGCGGCCCGCAGCTTCGCCCATAATTCCCCGCTCACCGGCTCGTCGCTGAGCCAGAACGCGGGCCGCGAAGGCGAACGCGAAGGAAAGCGTGCGAAACTCGGGTCCGGCCACACCACCGCCCCCTCGGGGAGGTCGGTGGGCAGCACCCGGCCCACGCCGTCATCTGCGAACAGCAGCCGCAGCTCCGGCGGCAACTGCCGACGATCGCATTCGTCCATTCCATCCGCGATGGTAGTCCCTGACGTCTCACCAAACGGGGATCTGGTCACGAGAACAACCGCTTCAGTGCGCACACCGTCAACAACCCCAGCGCGTACGGCAGGTCCTCGACGAGGTAGCGCCGCGCCAACCGTCCCGGCTCGCTCGCCAGCCGGAACAGCCACTCCAGCCCGGCCTGCCGCATCCACCGCGGGGCGCGCGGCACGGCCCCGGCGGCGAACGCGATCGCGGCCCCGCAGCCGACGAACCACGCGCCGGGCAGCTCCTCGCGCAGCCGCTCGATGAGCCGCTCCTGCCGGGGGAAGCCGAGCCCGACGAACACGATCCGCGGGTTCGCCCGGACCAGCGCCGACCGGATCGCCGCGATCTCCCCCGGCTCGTCCTCGAACCCGTACGGCGGGCTGCACGCGCCGGTGACGATCAGCCCGGGGTAGCGGTCGAGGAGCGCGCAGGCGGCCCGCTCCGGCGCCCCCGGCGGCCCGCCGAGCAGGTAGATCGGGAACCGGTAGAACGCCGCGGCCTCCGACAGCGACCAGATCAAATCGGCCCCGGTGATGCGGGCCGGCAGCCGGACGCCGAGCAGCCGGGCCGCCCACACCACCGGCATGCCGTCGGCGACCGCGAGGTCGGCGTTCTCCACCAGCGCCCGGATCTCCGGGTCCCGGGAGGCGGACCGGCAGATGTCGATGTTGGGCGTGACGATCCGCCCGCCCTCGCCGCGCTTGAGCGCCGCCACCACGTGGTCGACCACCTCGACCTCGGTCATCGGGTTCACCGAGATCGGCCCGACCCGGACCCGCCGGGTGCGGGTCTTGACCTTGCGCACCCACGCCGCCATCAGATGCCGTGCCCCCGGGCGTGCAGCAGGCCGAGGACGAACCGCGGGGAGAGCAGGCCGCCGGCGACCGCGAGCGCGATCGGCGCCCGCGGCTCCGTCCACCGGCGGCCGAGCGCGCGCCCGGCCCAGCGCGCCGCGGCCCGGCGGTTGCCGAGCGCCGCGTGGTGGAAGGCGAGCTGGCCGTACACGCGGGCCGCGCCGCGGCGGTCGGCGGCGAGCTCGGGGTGCCGGGCGAGCATCCACTCCAGCCCGGCGATGCGGCCCGCCCACTGGGTGGCGTAGTGCGAGCGGCCCCAGCGGACCCGGACCAGCGGCCGGTCCACGTGCACGATCGGCCGCCGCTTCGCCGCCCGCAGCGCGAGGTCCCAGTCCTCGTTCTGGCCGCCGGGGGCGTCGTCGGCCACCCGGTAGCCGCGCAGCAGGAAGGTCGAGGCGTGCACCATCACCATGCGGGAGCGCACCAGATGCTCCGGGCCGATCCGGTCGGTGCCGGCGAGCCGGGGAACGCGCCGCCCGTCGTACTCCACCTCGATCGCGCAGCTCGCGAAGTCCGCGCCCGGGTCGGCGCGCAGCGCGGCGAACTGGGCGGCGAGCCGGCCCGGCAGCCACACGTCGTCGTCGTCGCAGAACGCGACCCACTCGGTGCCGAGGGCCGCGATCCCGGTGTTGCGCGCCCGGGCGAGGTGCGGGCCGCCGGGGTTGCCGAGCACCCGCACCCGGCGCGGGCCGTGCGCGGCGAGGTCCGCGATCTGGCGGCGCACCGCGCCCGCGTCGCAGCCGTCGGCGACGACCACGACCTCGAGGCGGCCCGGGTGGCGCTGGGCGAGCACGGCGGCGAGCGCGGCGCGGAGCAGGGCGGGCCGATCCCCCCGGGTGGGGGTGACCACGCCGACCGACGGGCCGCTCC
>QGUZ01000197.1 GCA_003242605.1 Actinomycetota bacterium | reverse complement strand
CCGCTCCGCGCCCCCGGGCCGGGGGGCCGCCGCCCGGCTGTCCCCCCGCCGCCACTACGACGCGGTCGTCGACCTGTCCCGTACGGCACGGCGGGAGCGGGGCGAGCCGATCCCGGCGTCGAACGTGCCGCCGCCCGCCGGGCCGGCCTCGATCGAGGTGCGCATCCTCGGGCCGATCGAGATCGTCCCGGCGCGGCCGCTCGAGGAGGGCCGCGCCGGCCTCGTGCACGAGATGCTCGTCTACCTCGCCACCCACCCGGGCGGCGTGCACCCGGTGGTGCTCGGCGGCATCCTCTGGCCGCGCGGGGTGCAGCAGGCGGTGCGGGACGCCACGTTCGCGCGGGTCGCCCGCTGGCTCGGCACCGACACCACCGGCCGCCCGCACCTGTACACCGACGCCTCCGGCCGGCTCCGCCTCGGCCCGGAGGTGCAGACCGACTGGCAGATGTTCGTCGCGCTCACCCGGCGCGCCCGCGGCGACGGCCCCGACCAGGCCGCGCTGCTGGAGCAGGCGCTCGACCTGGTGCGCGGCCCGCTGCTCGCCGACCGCCCGGAGGGCCGGTACGCCTGGCTCGCCGCCGACGACCTCGAGTACGACGTGACCGCGGCCGTCGCGGACGCGGCGCTGCGGCTGTGCGAGATCCGGCTGGCGCAGGGCGACCCGGAGGCCGCGGTCCGCGCGGTGCGGGCCGGGCTGCTGCTCGCCACCGACGACGAGAACCTGTGGCGCGCGCTGCTGCGCGCCGTGCACGCCACCGGCGACACGGCCCGGCTGCGGGCCGTGGTCGACGGCCTCCACCGGCGGGCCGCCTCGCACCCGTACGGGGTCGGCATGGCCCCGGAGACCGAGGCGCTCATCGACGAGCTGCTGCCCGCCTGGCGGCTGCACTCGATGCCGTCGGCGTGACGAACCGGCACGACAGAAAGGGGTACCGCAGTGCTCCGCCGAACCGAGGGAGGCCGCCCCCCGCGCCCCGGCGGCCCGTCAGACCGTACCCGCCCGGGCCGTGCCCGCCCGCGGTGGCCGGCCCTCGCCGCGGCCGCGGCGCTGCTCGCCGCCGGCTGCGCGGCGGGCGAGGAGGAGACGTTCGCCCCCGGCGACGGCTCCGCGCCGCGCGCCTCGGCCCCCGCGGCCGCGGAGGCGTCCGCGCCCGCCTCGGCGGAGGCCCCCGCCGGGCCGCGGGTCGAACGGGTGCGCTCCGCCCCCGGCATGGAGGTGGTCGTCGAGTGGCCCGGCGGCCTGTCCGCCGAGCACGCGGCCATGGTGCGGGCGTACCGCGACTACGTCACGAAGATCTGGGGCGCGATCGCGACAAGCGGCAAGGACCGGTCCTACCTGCAGACCCTCGAGGAGCCCGCGCGCTACCACGGCTACCGCTGGGTGCGGGCGTACGCCGACGACGCCCTGGCCGCCAAGGGCACGGTCCGCCTCTACGGCCTGCGGGTCGCCACGGTGCAGGGCACCGGCGCCGAGGTGGACGCGTGCGTCGACCGGTCCGGGGTCCGGGTGACCGACGCCGCGACCGGCCGCGCCCTCGCCGACCAGCCCGACTGGACCAAGCCCGGGAAGGCCGTGCACTTCCAGGCCGCCGGGGTACGGCGCGGCGCGGACGGCGTCTGGCGGGTCACCGTGCTCCACTACGCCGAGCAGCCCGACGAGCGCGCGAAGGGATGCCTGCGATGAGAGCGAACCCGCTGCGGCGCGCCGCGCTCGCGGCCGCCGCCGCCCTGATCCCGCTGCCGGCCGTGCTCGCGCCGCCGGGCCCCGCGCACGCCGCCGCCCCCGACCCGGCCGCCACCGGGGCCGCCGCCCCCGGCCGTAGGCCGCCGGGCGTGGCGGGGGAGGGGTTCCAGCGCGGCCGCACCGTCGGCGTGCGGCTCACCAACTCCCGGATCCGGCTGTCCGGCGACGGCCTGCGCCGCGGCCGGAGCGACGGCTACCGGCTGCGCCGCCCCTGCTGGTACGAGCCGTCGAAGACGCCCGAGGAGATGCTCAAGACCCAGGAGAGCCTGCGCCACTACTGGTTCCACCACACCCCGGGCGCCACCGAGGAGAAGTGGCAGCGCTTCCTCGACCAGTTCCGTGAGCGCATCGGGCAGGACGGCATGTGGTGGCAGCCCGCCTACAACCACCTCGACCCGGACGCCCTCGCCTGCCGGTCGAAGCTCTACCCCTTCCTCTTCGTGCCGAACGGCACCGTCCCGGAGGGCGGGGTCACGATCCGCGAGCTCGTCGACGTCGCCCGCGCCGCGCTCACCGTGCCCGAGCCCCGGGTACGGCTCAGCCCGCGGGAGCGCAGCTACGTCAACCTGCCCACCTGGGTGTGGCTGGCCGACCCCGGCGCGGCCACCCGCTCGGTGACCGCGACCCTGCCCGGCGTGATGAGCGCGACGGTGACCGCCACCCGGACCCGGATCGACATCGACCCCGGCACCACCGCCGACCGCGCCGAGGTGCGTGAGACGTGCGGCTCCGCGGGCCGGCCCTACACCAGGAACGGCCGATTCACCTGCGGCGTCCGCTACCTGCGCGCCTCGGCCGACCGCCCGCGCGGGGTGTACCGGCTCACGGTGAGCACGCTGTGGGAGGTGACCGTCACCGCCACCCGGCCGGTCGGCCCCATCCGCTACGCGCCGGTCCGCGCCTCGGCCGTGCTCGACGTGCCGGTGGGCGAGGTGCAGAGCACGGTCACCGGCGGCGGCCGCTGAGCACCTCGGGGCGGCACGTCCCGCGGCGGTCCTGGTGACCGGGCCGCGGCCGGCCCGGGCGGCCGGCGCCACCGCGGGACAGGCCGGATGGCCTGCGCCGGACGCCGGTCCCCGGGCGGATGGCGCGGTGCCGGGCACCTGAGCACGGCGGCGCGGTGCCCGAGGGCGTGCGCCGCGCGGGCACGGGAACGCCCCGCGGGAGCGGCACCACGTGACCCCGTCGTGCGGCGGGCTCAGACCTTGCGCGCGACGCCCGCGTAGAGGCAGTGGTAGAGGTCGCGGTCGGGCGGCAGGATCCCGGCCGCCGTCTCGGGGTCCTGCCGCCACTCGAGCGGCGGCACCAGGCCCGGCTCGATCAGCTCCAGATCACCGAACAACGCGCGGATCTCCTCCGGGCTGCGGAACCGCCCGGTGCCGAGGTGCTCGGTGAACACCCGCTCGGAGTCCACCGCGAGCCGGGACGCGGCGGGATGCCGGTCGCCGGGGTTGCAGAAGTGCGAGATGGCGACGTGGCTGCCGGGGGCGAGCACCCGGTAGAACCGCGCGGCGATACCGGCCGGGTCCTCCCCGTCGGCGAGATGGTGGAGGACCGCGACGAGCAGCAGCCCCACCGGCTCGCGGAAGTCGATGAACCTGCGCACCTCGGGATGGCCGAGGATGGTCTCCGGCTCCCGGAGGTCGGCCTGGATCACCGTGGTCGTCGTGTCGTCCGCGAGCATCGCCCGCCCGTGCGTCAGGACCATCGGATCATGGTCCACGTACACCACCCGGATCGCCGGATCGACCTCGTGGGCCACCTCGTGCACGTTCTCGACGGTGGGCAGCCCCGAGCCGATGTCGAGAAACTGGCGAATTCCCGCCTCCTGCGCCATATGTGTCACCGCCCGGCGCAGGAAGGCGCGGTTCGCCTTGCCGTTGCAGGGGGCGTCGGGGGCGACCCGCAGCATTTTCTCGGCGACCGCGCGGTCGGCGGCGAAGTAGTCCTTACCGCCGATCATGTAGTCGTACACCCGGGCCACGCTCGGCTTGGTCCGATCGATCTTCATGAGCACGCGCTCGGTCCCCCAGGACTCGACCAGGTCCGCTCGTGCTGCTGCGCGGACACACCTGATCTCTTCCGCCGGTGCCGCCGTGAGCGGCGCGATCGGGCGGGGATGATATCAACGGCGATTGGCCGGCGATGATCGTGGATATTTTGGGTTGTCCCGGTTTATTGAATTCTCGCCAATTCCCCAACCCGGCGGGCCGATATCGTAGCCACGGGCGATCCAGTACGGCAAGGGACGAGGCGGAAATAAGCGCCGTATCCGCTCCGCATATACCAAGGTTCCGTGGCCGCCGCTCGGCGGCGGGCGATGAAACGTCCACACCCTCCCGGGAAGGCCGGAATCCGCGTGCTCACGGCACGATCCAGGTCGTCGACACGTCCTTTCCCGAGCCGGTACGGCAGTGCAGCCGGAACGGCCCGGTGACCGCGCCCCGGAGCGCGAACCGGCCGAGCCGGTCGGCGGGCAAGGTGATCACCTCGCCGCCGAGCGTGTGGAGGCGCACCTCCCCGGGGGTGGCGGGCAGCAGCCGCCCGGTCAGCGCGTCCGGCCGGATCTCCAGCTCGATCGTGAGCCCGGCTCCCACGAAGGTGAGCGCCCGCACGAAGCCCGGCGACCGGACCGGCGAGGCCGCCCCGCCGGTGAGCGCGGAGTCGAAGGCCGGCCGGGCGAGGCCGTGACCGCTGCAGAGCTCGGCGAGATCCGCCTCGCAGGCGGCGAGGTCCGGATCGAGGCGCAGCTCGGTGATCGCCGCCTTCGCCGCCGCGATCAGGTGCGGCGGGATCTGCTCGGCCGCCCGCAGGTAGTCGGCGAGCCGGGCCAGCAGCTCCTCGTCGGTCCAGTGCTCAGACATGGGGACGTCCCCCTGGCGCCTGACACGTCCAGCCGACCCCTGGTCTGGACATGTTCGCCCCTTCCGCCCGGCGACTGGGGGACCTCCCCATTCAGCCAGACCCGCTCCCGGCCCGCCTGATACATGAAACCGGCAAAATGAGCATTACTCACTTTCGCCTGCGGCGCCCGGGCCCGGCGCCGCGGTCAGACGGGCGCGCCCTCGTGCCGCAGCAGCCACCGCTTCACCTCGGACCCGTAGTAGTACGAGCCCACCCCGCCGGTGGACGGCACCACCCGATGGCAGGGCACGAACGGGGCGACCAGGTTCCCCGCGCACGCCCCGCCCGCCGCCCGGGCCGCGCTCCGCGGCATGCCCGCCCGCTCGGCGAGCTCCGCGTACGTCACCACCGTCCCGGCCGGCACCGCGCGCAGCGCGGCGAGCAGCCGCTGCCGCCGCTCGCTGCCGTGCTGCCGCGCCGGGATCGCGTCGAGCGCGCCCAGGTCGCCGTCGAGGTAGTCCCGCACCGCCTGCGCCGCCTTGCCCACGTCGTCCACCCGCCGCAGCGGGAGCGCGCGCAGCTCCGGCGCGAGCCGCAGGTGCAGCTCCTCGGGGTCGGCGGTGAAGCCCGCGCCGACGAGCACGTCGTCGTGGACGAGCAGGGAGAGCGGGCCCGCCGGGGTCTGGATGGTCTGCGTGAGGATCATGATGCGCTCCACAGGTACTGGGCGGCGTACGCCCGCCAGGGCCGCCACCGCCCGATCTCGTCGTCCCCGATGCCGAGCCGCCGCATCGCCCGCCGCAGCCCGAGGTCGCCGTCGGGCCAGGCGTCGGGGTCGCGCAGCGCCCGCATCGCGATGTAGCCCGCGGTCCACGGGCCGATGCCCGGTACGGCGAGCAGCCGCGCGATCACCTCGGCCGGATCCTGCGCCCCGTCGAGGTCGATCTCGCCGCGGGCCACCCGCTCGGCGAGCGCGCGCAGCGTGCGCACCCGGCGCTCGGTGAGCCCGAGGCCGCCGAGGTCGGCGTCGGCGAGCCGCTCGGCGGCGGGGAACAGGCACCCGTCCGCGGTGCGTTCGCCCGCCCGCGCCACGAGCCGCCCGAGCAGCGTGCGCGCGCCCGCCACCGACACCTGCTGCCCCACCACGGCCCGCACCGCCAGCTCGAACCCGTCAAACGCCCCCGGCACCCGCAGCCCCGGGCGGCGCTCCACCAGCGGGCGCAGCGCGGTCGCGCCCAGCGTCGCCGCGATCGCGTCCGGATCGGCGTCGAGGTCGAACAGGCGGCGGCACCGGGCCACGATCCACGCGAGCCGCCGGGTGTCGGCGAGCTCGGCGCGCAGCGCCACGTGGTCCCCGGCCGGGGTGAGCGTGATCACCCCGCCCGGCACCACCCGCCGGTAGCCGGTGCCGTCCACGGTCTCCACCCCCGGCACCGCCCGCGCCGCGAGGAACTCCAGCAGCGCCGCAGCGTCGTACGGCCGGCGGTGGTGCAGCCGCAGCGTGATCGCGCCGCCCGCCGCCGTGCGGCGAGCCGCCGCGGCGCTGCTGCGCAGGTCACCGGGGGCGAAGCCGTACGCCTCGCGCATCGCCGCGTTGAACTGCCGCAGGCTGCCGAACCCGGCGGCGAACGCCACGTCGGCGATCGGCAGCGTGGTCTCGGTGAGCAGGCGCTTGGCGAGCAGCAGCCGCCGGGTCCGCGCCACCGCGCGCGGCCCGGCCCCGAGCTCGGCGAGGAACAGCCGCCGCAGGTGCCGGTCGGTCACGTGCAGCCGCCGGGCGAGCCCGGCCACGCCGCAGTCGTCCACCACGCCCTCGTCGATGAGCCGGAGCGCCCGGCCGACCAGGTCGGCCCGGACGTCCCAGCCGGGGTCCCCGGGGCTCAGCTCCGGGCGGCACCGGCGGCACGGCCGGAACCCGGCCGCCTCGGCCGCCGCGGGGTGCCGGAAGAACCGCACGTTCCGGCGGGCGGGCGTGCGCGCCGGGCAGATCGGCCGGCAGTAGATCCCGGTGGTGAGCACGCCGGTGTAGAAGCGCCCGTCGAACCGGGCGTCCCGGGCGGCGAGCGCCCGGTAACACGCCTCGAAGTCGAGCTCCGCGGCCGGCGCGGCCGGTTCCGCGGCCCGCTCCGTGGCCGGAGCGGTCGGCACTGCGATGGACACGTCTTCGACGCTATCCCCGATCCGGGGCCGGGCACTCGCGGGAAACGGACCTCGCGGCGGCCGGAGGCGACGACGGCCGGGCGGCACAACCGAGGCGGCACATCTGGGACGCGCGGTCAGGCCGCCGGCCCCGGGCCGGGGAAGCGGCGCTCGAGCACCTGCCCCTCCCACGCGCCGACGAGGAAGCGCTCGGTCGGGGTGAACCCGGCGCGCTCGTAGTACCGGACGAGGGCCCGGTCCCCGCCGCCCCAGCAGTCGAGGCGGAGCACCCGCAGCCCGCGCGCCACGGTCTCGGCGCACGCCCGCTCCAGCAGCGCCGCGCCGACGCCCTGCCCGCGGCGCTCCCGGTCGGTGACGAACGCCTGCACGTACAGCTCCGGTTCGGTCGCGGGCGGCGCGTAGGACGGGGCGTCCCCGAGCACGATCGCGCCCGCCACCTCGCCGCCGACCTCGGCGATGCGCAGGCCGCCGCCCGCGGCCCAGCCGTGCGCCTGCCGTACCCGCTCGGGCCGGGTGGAGAACGGCTCGGTGCCCCACTGGCCGGTGCGGCCTTGGGCGACGAGCCACCGCACGGCGGCGTCGAAGAGGGCGAGCACGACGGGAACGTCACGCACGCCGCCGACGCGGATGCGCACCCCGCCGGCGGCGGCACGGCCGGCGTCCGGGTTCTCGCCGGTCGTCGTCACTTGGAGGACACGCCCACGCCGAGGTCGAACTCCCGGTAGACGCGGGCCCAGAAGCCGTCCCGGAGCCACACCCGGGCCTCCGGGTACGGCCGCAGCGAGTGGCCGAGCTCCTTCTCGGCCTCGATGAGCAGCTCGGTGTCGATGACGGTGGGCAGGATCGGTCCGGGCAGCAGGTCGCGGATGTTGTCGCGGCCCCGGGTGAGGATCCACTTCTGGGCGACGTGCTCGCCCACCTCCTCCACCCGTGGGCGGCTCGGGCCGAGCTTGGCGACCTGGCCGACCGGGGACTTCACCTGCGGCTTCGCGGGCGGAGTACGGCCCGCGAACACCTGGGCCGGGGTCGGCGCGACCGGCTGCGGGGCGCGGCTGAAGTAGGCCCGCAGGAAGTCGGCGCTGAGGATCTCCACCGTGTCGGCCTCCCAGACCAGGCGCTCGGCCTGGTTCGTGCCGAACGGCGGCTCCACCCCCCACAGGTGGACGCGCACCCCGAACGCCTGGGCGGCCTCGACCGCGGGGACCATGTCCTCGTCGCCCGCGATCAGCACGGTGTCGGTCACCGCGTGGTGGCGGGCGAGCGCCTCCAGGTCGCTGCGGATCTGGGCGTCGACGCCCTTCTGCTGGCCGCGGGCGTTGAGGTTGCCGAGCCGCACCTTCACCCAGGGGAGCTGGGCGATCACGCGCTGGTCCACGGTGGGCACGCGGTCGCGGGCCGCGTCGTACCAGTAGACCCGGAGCAGCTCACCGGGGATGCGCTCCATGGCGTGCTTCTTCAGCGCGCCGATGAGCTCGTCGGCGGCGACGCGGTACTCCTTGCGCTCCTTCGCGCCGAGCAGGACCTCGCCGGCCGCGGCGTACAGGTACCCGACGTCGACGAGAATCGCGTATTTCGCCATTGCCCGATAGGCCGTGAGGTCCGGGGTGCCCATGCTCTCCTCCAGGCCTCTGCTCGGTGCGTACTCGGACTCGGACCGTCCCCCTTTCATAGATAGTCCCAACTCTTGGACTACTTGACACCCGCTTCCGGGCATCTAGTGGGGGAGCGCGCTCGCCCTCCAGGCTCCCGGGCCGTGCGCCAGCGGGGCCCGCAGCACGGGCCGTCCCCAGTTCCCCCGGGGACGCACGGACCGCTTCGCGGGCGCGGTCCGCGTGGCGAGCGCCACGACGAGTGCGGCGATCTCCTCGGGCGTGGCGTCGCCCCGGATCACCCGCAGGCGGGGCGGGCCCCCGCCGGGCTCGTCGTACTCGGACACCTGGCCTCCTTCCCAGGCCCGGCCACCGGCCGGTGCGCCGCCACCGCGCCTACCGGTTGACCGTCGGTGAGTATTCGGATGCGCTCTGTCACTCCACCGTAGGGAGTGACGGCGGCCCTGTCAAAGTGCACCGTGGCGAAGTGCACCGATGAAAGACCAGGAGCGGGACGTCACAGCGGGATGTTGCCGTGCTTCTTCGGCGGCAGGGTCTTGCGCTTGGTGCGCAGCGCCCGCAGCGCCTTGATCACCTCGATCCGGGTCTCCGACGGCAGGATCACCGCGTCGACGTAGCCGCGCTCGGCCGCCAGGTACGGGTTGGCGAGGGTGTCCTCGTACTCCTGCACCAGCCGGGCCCGCAGCGCGTCCGGGTCCTCGGCGGCGGCGAGCTCGCGCCGGT
>QGUZ01000514.1 GCA_003242605.1 Actinomycetota bacterium | reverse complement strand
GAGTCGGCGTCGCCGAGCAGCCGCAGCGCGGCGTCGATGAGCTCCCGGGCCCGGTCGAGCCGGGAGACGTTCTCGGCGGTCGGCTGGTTCATCGACCCGGAGCGGTCGACGGTGAACGCGACGGTGACCGCGGGCCGCGCGCTGGGGAACTCCTCGAGCGTGCGGGCGAGGTCCGGGCCGGCGAACGGGCGCACCGGGACCTCGGGCTCGACGAGGGGCGGCAGGTCACCCACGGCCTTGCCGGACGTGGTGCGGTAGCCGCCCGCCGAGGCGAGGCGTTCCGCCAGCCAGTCGCGCCACCGGTCGATCGCCTCGTCGCGCCGCGGGTCAGCCTCCTTCCCCCAGGTGACCCGGACGAACGGGTGGTCGGCCCCGTGCGCGTCCGCCGGATGGAAGGCGTGGTAGTGGACCTCGGGCCGGGCGCCCCGGCGGGGGCAGCCGTCGCCGAGCGGCTCGCCGCGCTCGTAGTCGAGCCAGGCCTGCTCGGTGACGATCACGGCCGTGGTCGAGGTGCCCGAGGTGCGGATCGTGCACAGCAGGTCGCGCAGGCCGCTCGCCGGCGTCCCGACCGAGGTGATCCCCCGTTCCAGGTCGCGCAGCGCCGCGGTGTCCCCGGGCGGGATCTCCCGGTAGAGGTCGACCGTGGCGAGCAGCCCGGCGACGGAGATGGCGGGGTCGGGACGCGCCACGGTGAGGCCGGCCCGGCGCGCGGCGTCGATGAGGTCCCGCCAGGTCCGCGCGCCCGCCCCCGGCAGCTGGCTCTCGATGCGCTCCTGGTAGCGATTCGGCGCGGCGAACACCATCGGGGTATAGGCGAGCGAGCCCATCACCTCCAGCTCGGCGTTCCTGGGCCGCTGCGCCAGCACGTGCTCCACCTCGGCCGAGGAGGCGGGCAGCCACACGTCGGGGTGGGCGCCGAGGAGCGTGGCCACGGGCGAGTCGGTGCCCACGCTCGACGGGCCGGTCCACTCGCGCAGGAACGCCTGCCGTACCGCCTCGGCCGACGATTGGGTGGAGAGGGTGATGTGCGCCAGGCGGCAGCCCCGGTTGTTCTCGGGCGAGACCGCGAACTCGTCGGCGAGGCGCCGGATGATGTGCCGGTTCTCCGCCGAGGTGAGTACGCGCAGCTCGACCGGCCGCCCGCACGGCTCGTCCCAGCCCGGCACGCCCCAGGTGACCACCCAGGTGGTGGTGAGCCAGGCGGACGCGGCGAACCCGGCGACGACCACCACGTGCACGAGCAGCACGCGCAGCCGGTTCAGGACCGGGCCGAGCCGGATCCGCACCCGTGGCGGCCGGACCGCCGCCCGCGCCCGGGAGCGCGGCCACAGCCGCCGGAACACCGCGCGGAGGGATTCCACCACGGCCTCGACGAGGTCCGGGTAGCGAAACAGCTCCGCGATCGCGACCAGCACGACGAGCATGCCGAGGAGGGCGAGCAGCGGGGTCGCCTCGTCACCGTCGATGAGCAGCGGGGCGAATATCTCGAGAATGAACAGCGTCACGCCGCCGATCAGGGGCAGAACGACGCGGAGCGCCTTTTGGCGGCGCTTTCCGCCCCCGGCCTGTTCATGCTCACCCGCTCTTCGGCGCTCGCTTGTGCTCGATGGCTTTCACTGCAAAAAGAGATGCGTGGTGATGTCCCCTACACTATGTCAGCGGCCCGAAATGTACGAGTTGGTAAAGGAGGGGTGCCGACTCGATTTCATTTGGGCGGTTACCGAAAATTCCCTTTCGGTCGGCCCGTAAACGGGGGCCGGCGGAACGCGGGTACGGCCGGCCGGCGCCGGCCCGGTGCGCGGGGCCCGGCCCGCTGGCGGGATGGGCCGCCCGGCTCACCGGATGAGGAGGTAGACCGCGAGCGGGACGAGCGCGCCGACCAGGCCCCCGGCGACCACCTGCGCCACGGTGTGCGCGCCCAGCGCGACGCGGGCCGCGGCCACCGCCACGGTGAGCGGCCAGGCGAGCGCGGCGGCCACCCCGTCGAAGGTGACGGTGAGCACCACCGCCGTCCCGGCCGCCACGGCCGCGTGCAGGCTGATCTTCCAGAACGCGGTGATCGGCGCGATCACGGCGAGCGCCACGAGCATGCCGACCACCAGCACCACCACGGCCGGGATCGCCCCGAGCACGAGCAGCGCGCCGAGCCCGGCCACCACCGAGGCGAGCGCGAGCACGAGCGGCCGCACCCGCTGCTCCCGCCGCCCGATGTGCTTGTCGGTGAGCCGCCCCGTACGCACCCCGGCCAGGATCGCCGCGTACGGCACGGCCCCGCAGAACAGCGACGCCACCAGCCCCCACAGCGCGCCGGAGAAGTCCGGCCAGGTGGCGTGCCAGCCGATGACGAACGGCAGCGCCATCACCAGGTGCGCGGGGGAGAG
>QGUZ01000196.1 GCA_003242605.1 Actinomycetota bacterium | reverse complement strand
CTGTGTGGGTGCGGGGTGCGGTACCGGGCCCGGCCGTTTGGGACCGAGCGCCCCGCGGCCCCGCCGCGGCCGGCGCCCCGGGTGACCACGCCCCCGCTCTCGAAGTCCGCGCACGGGGTGGGGCCGAGCGCGGCGTCGATCGCCCCGGCGAGCGCGAGCGGGGTGGCGGGCGCCGCGTCCGCACGGGCCGTACCGCCGGACGCGGGGCCGGCGCGCGGCGCGGGGTCGGCCCACAGCCGGTACCCCAGCACGGTGCCGGACGCGGCGAGCGCGGCGGCGACGGCCCCCGCCCGGGCGAGCACCCTGCGGCGGGACGGCGCGGGCTCGGTCCACGGGCCGTCGGCGAGGGGCGGCGGGGCCTCGGCGCCGCGCGCCACCGCCCTGCCGTGCTCCAGCGCCTCCACCGGGGAGGAGTCACCGCGGTTGAGCAGCCGCAGCAGCACCTCGTGGGCGGTCGGCCGCTGCGCCGGTTCCTTGGCGAGGCAGCGGCGCACCACCTCGCGCAGCGGATCGGGCAGCGCGCTCAGCTCGGGCTCGGCGTGCAGAATCCGGTACGCGACCGCGGCGAAACTGTCATCCCCGAACGGGGGTTTGCCGGTGGCCGCGAACACCATCGTCGACCCCCAGGCGAAAATGTCCGCCTCCGGGCCGACCCGGGCCCCGGTGAAATGCTCCGGGGCCATGTACGGCGGGGACCCGGTCGTCGCCCCCGTGGTGGTCGTCGCGTCGAGAATCCGCGCGATACCGAAATCGATGACCCGCGGCCCGTCGGGGGCGAGCAGCACGTTTCCCGGCTTGAAATCCCGGTGCACCACCCCGGCCCGGTGAATCGCGGCGAGCGCGGTGATCGTGGCCACCGCCAGACGCTGCAGGGCGGCGCCGGTGCGCACCCCCTCGGTCTGGATCACCCGCTGCAGCGTCGGCCCTTCGACGTATTCGCTGACGATGTACGGCGGGTCGTGGTCGAGCGCGGCGTCCAGCACAGAGGCCGTGCAGAACTCGGCGACCTGTCGGGCGGCGGCGATCTCCCGGCCGAACGCGGCGACGTCCCCGGACACGAGCGGAAAACGGACGACCTTGATCGCGACCTTCTCCCCGGACGGGGAGACGCCCAAATAGACGACGCCCTGGCCGCCCTCGCCCAGGCGGCGTTCGATCCGGTACCCGCCCAGGGTTTCCGGATCGCCCACCCGTAACGCACTCGCGGCCACGCGCCCTTCTCCCGTCCTGCGGTGTTCTGAACCTTTCTTCAGAGCATTTCGCCATTGTCCGGACAGGTACTTGGCGCGGCAACACGATCCGCCCTCGCGGGGCCGTACCGGGATGTGAGCCGAAGTGGCCGGGGCGGGCGGCGTGAAGCGTTCACGCGCGAACGGGATCACGGCGGCCGGACGCGGCCGGGCCGCGGACTGTTGACACCGTAACCGGCACTGCTAGATTCCGATTCTAGTATTTTGTTCGCATTTCGGGCAGGAGGCCGCATGCCGCTCAACCACGACCTGGTCGGCGTCGAGTCCGATCCGGTGGAACGGAGCTGGACGAGCACGGACGCGCTGCTCTACGCGGTGGGGGTCGGCGCGGGCCTCGACGATCCGACCGCCGAGCTCGCGTTCACCACCGAGAACTCCGAGGGCGTGCCGCAGCGGGTGCTCCCCACGTTCGCGGTGCTCCTCACCCAGGGCACCGGGTCGCGCAGGCTCGGCGACTTCGACCCCGCGATGCTCGTGCACGCCGAGCAGGCGTTCGAGCTGCACCGGCCGCTGCCGCCGTCGGGTACGGTGCGGGTCACCTCGAAGGTGACCGGCATCTACGACAAGGGCTCGGGCGCGCTCGTGGTGAGCGAGTCCCTCGCGGTGGACCCGGCGAGCGGCGAGCCCATGATCACCTCACGCAGCTCGGTGTTCATCCGCGGCGAGGGCGGCTTCGGCGGGGACCGGGGACCGCGCACGGAGTGGAAGGTGCCGGAGCGCGAGCCCGACCACGTGGTCACCTACCGCACCCGGCCGGAGCAGGCGCTCATCTACCGGCTGTCCGGGGACCGCAACCCGCTGCACTCCGACCCGGCGTTCGCCGCGCGCGCCGGGTTCCCCCGGCCGATCCTGCACGGCCTGTGCACCTACGGCTTCACCGGGCGCGCCCTGCTGCACACCCTCGCCGGCTCCGACCCGGCCCGGTTCGCCGCGATGTCCGGCCGGTTCACCGCGCCGGTGTTCCCCGGCGACGCGCTCACCGTGTCGATGTGGGCGGACGGCGAGCAGGTGTGGTTCCGCACCGCCAAGGACGACGGCACGATCGTGATCGACCGCGGCGAGGCGCGGATCCGGAGCTGACGCCGCGGGCCGCCGGTCACGGCGCGCCCCGGCGGCCGGGCCGCCGCCGGGGCGCCGGGGTCACTCGCCGATCTCGCCGAGCCGGGCGTAGCCCTTGAGCAGGTTGCGGGCGATCGTGCGGCGCTGGATCTCGTCGGTGCCCTCGAAGATGCGCAGCACGCGCAGCTCGCGGTACCACCGCTCGATCGGCAGCTCCTTGGTGTAGCCCATGCCGCCGTGGATCTGCAGTACCCGGTCGACGACCCGGTTCGCCATCTGCGCGCCGTTGAGCTTCGCGATCGAGGTGGCGTGCCGCGGGTCCTTGCCCTCCTGCAGCCGCCAGGCGGCGTACAGGGTCTGCCACTTGACCGCCTCGATCTCCACCTGGGAGTCGGCGATCATCCACTGGATCGCCTGGTACTCGGCGATCGGCCGGCCCATCGACTCGCGCACCTTGGCGTAGTCGATCGCCATCTGCAGCAGCCGCTCGGCCGTGCCCACGGCCTTCGCCGGGATGCGGTAGCGGCCCGCCCCGATCCACTTCATCGCGAGGTCGAAGCCCTTGCCGAGCTCGCCGAGGATGTTCTCCTCCGGCACCCGCACGTCCTGGAACACCAGCGACGCCGGGTTCCACCACTCGCTCATCGTGTGGATGGGCTCGGAGGTCCAGCCCATCTCCCGGTCGACGAGGAAGCAGGTGACGCCGTAGTCCTCGGCCTGGGCGAAGACCATCGCGAAGTCGGCCGTGTTGCCGAAGGTGATGAAGGTCTTCTCGCCGTTGATGATCCAGTCCTTGCCGTCGCGCACCGCGCGGGTGCGGATGTTGCGCGCGTCCGAACCGGCCCCGGGCTCGGTGAGCGCGAAGCAGGACCGCCGCTCCCCCTCGATCACCGGGATGAGGTAGCGCTTCTTCTGCTCCTCGGTGCAGGCGTAGAGGATGTTGTCGGCGCTGCCGCCGAAGGAGAACGGCACGAAGGTACGGCCCAGCTCCATCTGGATGATCGCGTCGAGCAGCGGGCCGAGGTCGGCGCCGCCGTACTCCTCGGGGGTGTCGATGCCCCACAGGCCGGACCGCTTCGCCCGGAGCTGGAGCTCGCGCAACGCGTCCGGCTCGAGCGACGGCCGGCCCTCGCGCTCGTTGCGCAGCACCTCCGGCTCGAGGGGCATGATCTCTTTCTCGATGAAGCTCCGTACGGTGTCGCGGATCTGGCGTTCTTCGGGGCTGAGCGAGAAGTCCATCTGAACCGAAACCTTTTCTAGAATCTGTGTCTAGAAATGTAGGAGGTACCGTGAAGAGCCGCAAGTCCCCCGGGCGAGGGGGCGGCTGGGAGTGGCAGCGCACCGCCGAGACGCGGCGCGGCATGCTGGAGGCGGCCCGGCAGGTGTTCTGCGAGCGCGGCTTCGCCGAGGCCGGGGTCGCGGACGTGGTCGAGCGGGCGGGCTGCAGCGTGGGCAGCCTCTACCACCACTTCGGCGGCAAGGCCGAGCTGTTCCTCGCGCTGTGGGAGGAGCACCAGCGCGCCAGCGAGGAGGCCGCCGCGTCCGGGGTCGCCGAGGCGCGCCGCGACGGCGTGTCCGACCCGGTCGAGCTGTTCATCGCGGGGGCTCGCGCGTACCTCCGGGAGGCCTGGGCGCAGCGGGACCTCACCCGCCTGTTCATGGACGGCGACGCCCCGCCCGGCTTCGAGCTGGTCCGCCGCACCCGGGGGCGCGAGTGGGTGCGGCAGAACTCGGTGCTGCTCGGCGCCGGCGACTCCCCCGTCGACCGGCTCACCACCGCGGTGCTCACCGTCGCGATCGCCGAGGCGGGCCGCGAGGTCGCGGTGTGCGCCACCGAGGCGGAGGCCGAGGCGGTGATCGACGCCGCCATCGCGCTGATCCGCCGCCTCACCGCCACGGCGGGGTGACCGCCGCCGGGGTACGGCGCGGCGCGGGCGGCGTGGCGGCCGGGCCGGCGGCGTGAGGTGCGGTCTTGCAATAGGTGGAAACCCCTATTGACCGGTTTCGGAACGCCCACTCAGGATGTGCACGGACGGTCGCCCACCGCTACCGACCCCCGCCCATCCGCCGTGCGCGGGCGCGCGCCGCCCCGCCCGGCCCGCCCCCTGGAGCGATCCGATGCACGACCTGATGGACGCGCCGGTCCACGAGCAGGGCCTCGCCGACCTGTGGCATCTCATCGCCGACGAGCTCGGCGACCTCACGGCGGTCTCCTGCGGCGACCACTCCCGGACCTGGAGCGAGATCGAGGAGCGGGCCGCCCGGTTCGCCGGTCACCTGCGCGCCGCCGGGCTCGCCCCCGGTGACCGGGTCGCGGTCGGGCTGCGCAACTCGGTGGAGTACATCGAGGTGCTGTTCGGGCTGGCCAAGGCCGGGCTCACCCCGGTCAACCTGAACGTGCGCTACCGCCCCGCCGAGCTGCGCCACCTGCTCACCGACTCCGGCGCGCGCGGGCTCGTGGTGGGCGAGGCGATCGTCCCGGCCGCGCTCGAGGCCGCCGAGGGCACCGGCGCCACGGCCCTGCGGGTCGCCGTGCGCGACCTCGCCGGGCACCCGCCCGCCGAGCGCCTCGACGGCGGGTTCGTCCGGTACGAGGACGCGCTCGCCGCCGCGGCCCCGGCCCCGCGCGAGCGCCGCGGCGGCGACGACCTGCTCATCCTCTACACCGGCGGCACCACCGGCATGCCCAAGGGCACGGTGTGGCGGCAGGGCGACCTCATCGGCGTCGGCGACAACGAGTGGCGGCGGCGGGGCTTCGAGCCGCCGGCGACCCTCGGCGAGGTGCGCCGCATGGTGGCCGAGCACGCCCGGTCCGGCGACCGCCCGGTGATCATGCCGGCCTCGCCGCTCATGCACGGCACCGGCATGTTCGCCGCGTTCGGCGCGCTGTACGTCGGGGCCGAGGTGGCGCTGCTCGCCGGGGCGTCGTTCTCCCCCGAGGAGCTGTGGCGGACCGTGGAGCGCCGCCGGGTGAACGAGGTTGTGATCATCGGCGACGTGCAGTGCGTGCCGATGGTGGCGGAGCTGGACCGGGCGGCCGCCGCGGGCCGGCCGTACGACCTGTCGAGCCTGCGCCAGGTGCGCAGCTCCGGCATGCGGTGGAGCGCGGGCAACAAGCTCGCCCTGCTCAGGCACGCCGACATCCGGTGCATGGACGTGATCGCCTCCAGCGAGGGCGGGCCGTACGGCGTCGCGATCACGGTGCGCGGCGAGGACCCGGAGAACGCCCGCTTCATGCTGCCGCCGAACGCGCGGCTCATCGACGAGGACGGCAACGACGTCCCGCCCGGCTCCGGCAGGGTCGGGCTGCTCGCCGCGCCCGGCCGGATGCCGCTCGGCTACCTCGGCGACCCGGGCAAGACCGCGGCCACCTTCCGGGTGATCGACGGCGTGCGGTACGCGGTGCCGGGCGACCGGGCGATCCTGCACGAGGACGGCTCGCTCACCCTGCTCGGCCGGGCGAGCGGCGTGATCAACAGCGGCGGCGAGAAGATCGCCGCCGAGGAGGTGGAGGGCGTGCTCGTCGAGCACCCGGCGGTCGCCGACGCGGTGGTGGTCGGGGTGCCGCACCCGCGGTGGGGGCAGACCCCGCACGCGATCGTGACGCTGCGGGCGGGCGCGACCGCGACCGAGCAGGAGCTCATCGACCACGTGCGCGCCCACCTGGCGAGCTACAAGAAGCCGACCCGGGTGCTGTTCGTCGACGAGATCGTGCGCACCGCCGCCGGGAAGGCCGACCGCCGCTGGGCGACCGAGCACGCGGTCAAGGCCGCCCAGGCCGCGGCCGGGTGACCGGCGGGTCAGATGACGTCCTTCGCCGCGAAGGCGGGGTGCGCCCCCACGTCCTGGCCGGGGCCGAGGGTGTGGGCGAAGTAGACGAAGGCGCGCGCCCCGTTGTAGAAGGACACCTCCACGCCGAACCGGTGGGTCTTGCCGGAGAACGTGCGCACGCCCTGGATCTCCTCGCTGCCGCTGTTGGTGACGAGCGCGGCGAGCCAGGCCTCGAACGCGCGCACGTTCACCCGGTCGCTTTCGAGCGCGAACCCCGGGTCGGGGACCGGGGCGAGCACGTCGCCGGTCTTGACGACCTCGGGCTTGTCCGCGCTCTCCCCGCCCTGGGCCGAGGTCCGCACGATCTGCAGGTAGATGCGGGCGCCGGTGGTGAACGTCACCACGAGCCCGAACGGCGACGCCTTGTGGCCCGCGTCCGCGAAGGTCACCACGTCCTTGATCGCCGGGTTCGCGCTCCCGGACAGAAGATCGCGAAGGTACTGCTCGAAACGTGCCGCTCGCATCGTGGTCTGGTGATGTTCCGGTGGATACCGGTGGGAGAGTCTAGGCAGCGCGCCCGCGGCCGCCGGCACGGCCCTCCCGGATGCGGGACGCGCGTGTCGCCGCAGGTCAGCGCCGACGCCCGCCGCGGCGGGGGCGGGCGTCGCGACGCGGAGCCGGGTCAGGCGAGGGCGAACCGCTCGGCGTGGATCTGACGGCGCGGCACCCCCAGCTCGCGCAGGCTCGCCAGCACGGCCTCGGTCATCGCCGGCGGCCCGCACACGTACACGTCCCGCTCGGCGATGTCCGGGACGAGCGAGCGCAGGTTGCGCGGCGCGAACGGCAGGTTGGGCGGCGTGCCCACGCCGGTGCGCCCGGTGAGCAGGTGCAGCCGGGTGCCGCGGGCGGCGGCGAGCGACCGCAGCTCGTCGAGGAGGACCGCCTCCTGCACGCTGCGCACCCGGTAGAGCACGACGACCGGCCCGGTGAGCTCCTCCAGCAGCGCCCGGATCGGCGTGATCCCGACGCCGCCCGCGATGAGCACGGCCCCCTCGCGGGTGCGGTGCAGCGCGGTGAACGCGCCGTACGGCCCCTCGGCGAACACCTTGGCGCCCGCCTTCAGGTCGCGCAGCCCGGCGCTGGCCGCGCCGACCGCCTTCACCGTGATGCGGAGCGTGCGGCCGTCGGGCGCGGCCGACAGCGAGAACGGGTTCGCCCGCCACCAGCCGTGGTGGCCGGGGAACCGCCAGATGAAGAACTGTCCCGCGCGGGCCGGGAGCCGGTCGAGGTCCCGCCCGGTCACGTACACCGAGGTGACCTCGGGCGACTCGGGGACGACCGCGGACACCCGGAACCGGTGGCGGAGGTTGCGGCGCAGCGGCAGCACCACCCGGCCGGCGACGAGCGCGGCGAGCACGAGGGCCCACAGCGTCCACCAGTAGGCGGCCGACAGCGGGGTGGCGGTGAACGTGGTGCCCTCCAGCAGCTGGTGCACGAGGGCGAGCAGCAGGGCGAGGTAGACCAGCAGGTGCAGCGCGTGCCACACCTCGTACGGCAGGCGGCGCCGGATCGCCCGCAGCGACACGACCGCGACCGTGACGATCAGCGCGGCGGCGCAGATGCCGAGCAGGGAGGCGGGCACGCCCGCCAGGGCGAGGAACGTGCGCAGCGGCGACGCCCGGTCGAGCGCGGCGTACCCGAGCACCACGAAGGTGGCGTGCGTCACCACCGTGCACAGCAGGGCGAACCCGACCCAGCGGTGCCAGCGGGTGAGCCGGTCCATGCCGAGCCGCCGGTCCAGCCAGGGCAGCCGCGCCACCAGGGCGAGCTGGAGCATCATGATCAGCGCGGCGTGCAGGCCGAAGAACTTCGCGACGGTGAGGATCGGGTTCTTGCCCTCGCCCGAGGTGAGGAACAGCGCCCACACGATGAGCAGGTTGGCGGCGAACAGGCCCGCCAGCGTGAGCGTCGCCACCGTCGCGGGAGGCAGCGCCGTGCGCCGGGGTAGGGAGCGCTCCGCAGCCGTCACCTGAACCTCCTGTCCGCAACCGCCCCAGGTCGCCGCCCCGGGACCCGCCCCGGCGGCCGAGGGCCGCTGCTGGTTGCCAGTGTGCACGCGACGGCGGCTCATGACAGTCCTCCATACGGGATGCTTCTGGTTCCCGATACGCGGCCGGAGGTGGAAAGTCTCACCGCCGTCGTACGGCGGGGCGGACGGCGGCGGCCCCGCCGTACCTCCCCGCGGCGCGGGCCCGCGGTCAGGGCCGGTCGGCGTACTGGCGGCACTCGCCGGTGAACACGAGCGCGAGCTCGGCGGCGAGCACCGAGCCGACGAGCTCGGCCGCGGGGATGCCGCGCACGCCGCCGGGGTCGCGGTAGACCTGGAGCGCGAGCCCTTCGGTGACCGCGGCGAGGCGGACCGCGGCGCGCCACGGGTCGAGGGCGGGGTCGACCTCGACGCCTACGTCCGCGACCGGATGACCGCGACCGGCGTGCCCGGGCTCGCGCGTGCTCGGCCGCTCCATCCCGCTGCGCCAGGTGTGGACCTGGACGCCGGACGTGTTCCTCGCGCTGTGCGCCGCGGCGGCCGCCGGGGCCGTGCTCGCCGTGCTCCGGATCGCCCGCGCCGTGCGCCCGCGCAGGGGCCAAGGTCATGAGAACCGGCCGGTGACGCCGCGGCCGCCCCCGCCGGGGTGTGGCCCGGGGGATGCCGGCGGGCCACACCCCGAAGCGGCGCGTCGCGTCGCGGTGGGCGGATCGCGCGCCGCTCAGCCCGCGGACCGGGACCCGGTGACGGTGACCACCGCCGTGGCCACACCGCCGTCCGCGCACCGGACCTGGACGACGTGGCGGCCGGTCCGCGCGGTGGAGGCGATGGGGAGGGTCGGATACCAGCTCGTGCTGCCGGCGGGGGCGACCGCGGTCCGGCGCCGGAACGCGGTGGAGGCGACGGACTTGACCCGGCTCGCGGAGCACACCGCGGAGACCGTGACGGACCGGCCGCGGGCCGCCTTGGCCGGGTGCACCCCGATGCCGGTCGTGATCCGGCTCATCGGGTCACCGGTGCCCGTGCCGGACCCGGCGGTGGGGGTGGGGCTGGGAAGCGGGTGCCGGT
>QGUZ01000195.1 GCA_003242605.1 Actinomycetota bacterium | reverse complement strand
CGCCCCCGCGTAGGCGGCGGCCGCCCAGCACTCGGGCAGGCCGGGCGGGCAGGGGCGGGGCCGGTGCCGCCCCGGCGGCCCGGCCAGCTCCGCCGCGCAGCCCGGGCACAGCGGGCCGGCCGCCGCGGCGCAGCCCGCGCAGCGCTGCGGCAGCAGCAGGTCGAGCAGCGGGCCGAGCAGGCGGCCGGGCGCGAGAACGGGCGGCACGGGTGACCGCCGGCCGTACGGCGGGCCGGGCGGGACGACGGGCGGGAGCGCACGCACGCGTCCACCATGCCCGGCCCCACCGACACTTTCGGTGACCGGATGTTCGCGCGGCGCGAACCGGACGGGCGCGGGGAGCCGGTCAGCTCAGCGGGAAGGCGGGGGTGTCGATGCCGCCGCCGTCCAGGGTCATCCACTCCTTCTTCTTGTCCGGGTCCCAGATGAGGATCTCGCCGTCGCCGCCGGTACCGGCGAGCAGGCGGCCGTTCGGCGCCGCCGTGATCGTCCGGATCCGGGAGTCGGCCTTGAGGCCCGCCGAGGTGAGCTGGGTGCCGTCGGTGACGTCCCAGGCGGTGAGCTCCCGGTTCTCCTTGGTGTCCCGGGTGAGCACGAGCAGCGTCTGGGCGTCCTGCCAGGCGATGTCGACGACCTCGGCGCCCGCCGCGGTCGCGTCCAGCGCGAGCAGGCCGTCGATGCGCCCGGCCTCCCGGTCGATCGCGCCGACGTACACCTGCTGGCCGAGCCCGTCGTCGGCGACCACCGCGACCCGCACCCCGTCCCGGGCCACCTTCAGCGCGCTCACGTCCATCTTCTGCAGCCCGGGGGCCTCCACCTCGCGCGGCGGCGAGCCATTGGACCGCAGCACCACGGGCCGCCGCTCCCCGCCGCGCTCGACCGTCCACACGTCGCCGTACCGGTCCCAGGACGGCGGGGTGAGGTTCCGGCCCCGGATCCAGCGCTGCCACGCGCCGCCGTCGCCGAGCGGGGCCACGTAGATCCCGTCGTCGCCGAGCGTGGCCACCTTCGGGTGCTCGTCCGCGGAGATCGCCGGGCGCCGGAGCTCGCGGGCCCGCTCCCCGGCCGGGCCCGGCACCACGGCCTCGTCGCCGCTCCAGCTGAGCCGGTGCAGCCGGCCGTCCCGCACGTAGTAGGCCTCGGGCTGCTGGGGCAGCACGTTGGGGTCGTAGGCGGGGTAGCCGTCGAGCTCGATGCGCAGGCCGCCGCCCGGCCACGGCTCGCCGTTCACCAGCACCTCGATCGTCCGGCCGGAGGCGAGCCCGCGCAGCGTCCAGGCGAGCTGGGCCTCCATGGCGCGCTGCAGGGTCGGCGTGCCGCGGACCGAGAGGATCTCGGCGCTGAAGTCGACGACGAGGGTGCCCTGCTCGGCGGCGGAGACCCGGTTGAGCCGGGTGCCGCCCGGGAACGCGCTGCGCACCGCGCCGCCGAGCGCCGACGTCGGCCCCTGCAGCAGCCGCTCCAGCAGGGACTTGATGAGGCTCTCCCGCGGGCTCACCGGGATCTGCACCCGGTCCACCACGAGCCCGCGCAGCTGCTGGTCCGGGAAGTACAGGTCGAGCGGCCGGTAGATGCGCCGGAAGTCGTCCTGGGAGAGCAGCAGGCCGGGCGGCGCGGACGAGATGCGCCAGCCCTGAGCCGTCTTCACCAGGGTGAAGGTCTTGTCCTCCAGGGTGCCGACGGCGGGCCGGTAGCGGCCGTCGTCGTCCACGGTCGCGACCACGTTCGCCTCGAGCACCAGGCGGGCGGTGTTCGGGTCCTCGGGCGAGGTCAGCGACCGGATCTGCTTCTCCTCGTCGTACACGGTGACCCCGGCCCACGGGTTCCAGGTGCGCGCGGCCTCCCCGGTGAGGTAGGAGCGGGCGACGACGCGCGAGTCGTCGTCGCCCGCCATCGCGGCCTGGAAGCCCTTGAGGATCTCGATCGGGGTCCCGTCCGGCTTCGGCGACGGGGCGATCTTGCGATAGTACGGCCGGCTCAGCGGGTCGCCCGAGCTCGCCTCCTCGCCGGGCACGGGGTTGCCGCCCATCGGCACCAGGCTGCATCCGGGCGCGGCGAACGCGAGCAGCAGGGCCGCCAGGAGCGGCAGCACGACGCCGCGCGGGTCCGGTCCGCGGCCGGCCGTCCGCCGCTCACCGCGCCGCATCGCCGCCTCCGCCGTCCTCGGCCGCGGCCCGGGCCGCGGTCTCGGTGCGGGACGCGGGCGCCGCGCCGTTCCCGGTGTCGTCGCCGGAGCCCGCCTCGGCGTCGTTCGCGCTGCCCTTCGCGGTGCCGTTCGCCGTGCCGTTCCCGGTGCCCGTGCCGGGGGCGCCCACCGCCCCGCCCGGCGCGGAGCCGGTCCCGGAGCCCGGATTCGCGTCCGGCCCGGAGGCCGCCCCGGAAGCCGGCGCGGCGCTCGACCCGGAGCCCGACGCAGTGCCCGACCCGGTGCCGCCGACGGGCGGCGTCACCGAGGCGTGGCCGCGCCAGGTGCGGCGCATCTCCACCTCCGGCGGGACCAGCGGCAGCGGCGAGCCGCGCAGCTCGGCGCCCGCGACCCGGGGCAGCGAGAGGCGGAACTGGGCGCCCTCGCCGGGCGCGCCCCACGCCTGCAGCCAGCCGCCGTGCAGCATCGCGTCCTCGCGGGAGATCGCCAGGCCGAGCCCGGTGCCGCCGATGGTGCGCTTGCGCGACGGGTCGGCCCGCCAGAACCGGTCGAAGACGAGGTTCTCCTCCCCCGGCTTGAGCCCGACGCCGTGGTCGCGGACCGCGACCGCCACCGCGTCCCGGTCCGCGCCGAGGGTGACGATGATGTCCTTGCCCTCGCCGTGCTCGATCGCGTTGAACAGCAGGTTGCGCAGGATGCGCTCGACCCGGCGGGTGTCCACCTCGGCCATGCACGGCTCGCTCGGCAGCCGCAGCTCGATCCGGGTCGAGTACTTCTCGGCGAGCGCCTGCGAGTCGCCGACCGCGCGCAGCACCACGTCCCGCATGTCCACCGACTCCACGTCGAGGGTGGCCGCGCCCGCGTCGTGCCGGCTGATCTCCAGCAGGTCGTTGAGCATCGACTCGAAGCGCTCGAGCTGGTTCTGCATGAGCTCGGCCGACCGGCGCACCGCGGGGTCGAAGTCCTCCCTGGCCTCGTACAGCAGGTCGGCCGCCATCCGCACGGTGGTGAGCGGGGTGCGCAGCTCGTGCGAGACGTCGGAGACGAACTGCCGCTGCACGTTGGAGAGCTCCTCCAACTGGCGGATCTTCTGCGCGAGGTTGGAGGCCATCTCGTTGAACGAGGTGCCGAGCCGGGCGAGGTCGTCCTCCCCGCGCACCTTGAGCCGCTCCTCCAGGTTGCCCGCGGCGAGGCGCTCGGCGGCCTGGCGGGCGAGCCGTACCGGGATGACGACCTGGCGGGTGACGAGCGAGGCGATCGCCGCGAGCAGCAGCACGAGCCCGGCGCCGACGCCCACGACCACCTGCCGGACGAGGGCGAGCGTCTCCTCCTCCTCGCGCAGCGGGAAGAAGTGGTAGATCTCGTACATCCGGCCGGGCGGCCCCTCGACCCGGTGGCCGATCACCAGGCCGGGCACCGGGGCGGAGCCGTTCTCGTAGTACAGCGGCGTGGTGAGGCGCTGCGGCGGGTCCCCCGGGGCGATCTTCTCGACCTGCCGGCGCATGCGCGCGGGCAGGCTGCGCGGATCGATGTTGCCGGTGACGTAGTCCTTGCCGACGTCGTTCTCGCTGAGAATGATCACGTTGTACCGGTCGTTGCCCCGGTTGGCGAGCGCGCTCGCCGCGACCTCCACCGGGTCCACCGGCACCTCGGGCGCGTCGCCGCCCTGCCGGGTGGAGGACTGCTTGGCCGCCTCACCGGGCTGCGCCGTCAGATGCCCGACCGCCGTCGCGACGTTCGCCTGCGCCTCGGCCATTCCGGCGCGGATCCGCGCGTCGATCATGGTCGTGGTGATCGCCTGCATGAGGAAGACCCCGAGCACGGCGACGACCACGATCGAGATCACCAGCGTGCTGGTGACCACCCGCAGCTGCAGGGAACGCCGCCACAGCCGGCGTACCCGGCCGGCGGCACGCCGCGCCCGCCTCCGGACGCCCCGCGCGATCTGCCGGAGCGTCCGGCGGCGCGTCCGCTTCTTGGCGCTTTTGCTCCTGCCGGGGGCGTTCCGCCCCGGAGCGGTCCGGCCCGCACCGGGCCGGACCGGAGCGCCGTTGCGCTGCGCTCGCGGGCCCGGGGCGCCACGGCCCTGGGCGCTCTCGCTCTGGGCGGCGGGCGACGGGGGCATGGTGGGGGAATTCCGTCGATCAGGCGGGGCCGGCCTTGTAGCCGACACCGCGCACGGTCACCACGATCTCCGGGTGCTCCGGGTCCTTCTCGATCTTGGCGCGCAGCCGCTGCACGTGGACGTTCACCAGCCGGGTGTCGGCCGCGTGCCGGTAGCCCCAGACCTGCTCCAGCAGCACCTCCCGGGTGAACACCTGGCGCGGCTTGCGGGCCAGCGCGACCAGCAGGTCGAACTCAAGGGGGGTGAGGTTGATGGTCTGGTCGCCGCGCTTCACCGAGTGACCGGCCACATCGATCGTGATGTCGCCGATCTGCAGGATCTCCGGCGTCGGCTCCTCGGTACGGCGCAGCCGGGCGCGCACCCGGGCGATGAGCTCCTTGGGCTTGAACGGCTTGATGATGTAGTCGTCCGCGCCCGACTCCAGCCCGAGCACGACGTCGATCGTGTCGCTCTTGGCGGTGAGCATGACGATGGGGACGCCGGACTCCGCGCGGATCCGGCGGCAGACGTCGATGCCGTCGGCACCGGGGAGCATCAGGTCGAGCAGCACGAGGTCCGGACGGGTCTCACGGAACGCGTCGAGCGCCTTGTCCCCGTCGGAAACGAACGATGGCTCGAAGCCCTCCCCGCGCAACACGATCCCGAGCATCTCGGCGAGAGCGGCGTCGTCATCGACGACCAGGACGCGTCCTTTCATGACCCCTCATTTGTCGTACCCAGCCTGCTTTTTTTGCGAGCACCGCACGAAAGTAGAAGGTTACCGGTCCGAACCGTGTGGGCGAGACGGGGGAACGACGCATCGCCGACCGCAAACCCCCAGTACATACCGCGAGTCATCTGCAGGTCAGCCCTCATTGATCGTCGTTCGGTCGTCGCCGCGCGGGGTCGGGCCCGCCACATCCGGGAAAACCCGTGCGGTCGCCTCCCAGTCTGCCCGGCATCCGCGTGATCGTGCGAGTGCCCCGCGCGCCTGACGGATCCGTTCCGGGCGGCGGCATGTCAGGATTGACATTATGTCGGAGGGTCACGATTCCTCAACGGATCAGCCAACACCGGGCTCGCAGCCGCCACAGCCGGGGGGCTCGTCGTGGGCCGCTCCGGGGGGTGAACCGGCGCACCCGCAGGGCCCGGGCGGCGGGCCGTACCAGGGCGGTCCGCAGCCGCCACCGCCCGGCGGGTACGGCGGCTACGGCGCCGGGGGCGGATATCCCGGGGCGCCCGGCGGTCCCGGCGGGTATCCCGGCGGAGGGTACGGCGCCGGCCGGCCCGAGATGCGGCCGGGCATCATCCCGCTGCGCCCGCTCGCCGTGGGCGAGATCCTCGACGGCGCGCTGCGGCTGATCCGGTCCAGCCCGCGGGCCGCGCTCGGCCTCGCCGCGGGGGCCGCGGTGATCGGCACCCTGCCGCTCGCGATCGTCCAGGCCCTCGAGGCGAACGAGGCGTTCTCCTCGCTGTTCGGCGAGGACGCGAGCGTGCGGCCGCCCGCGGGGATCCTCCCGTCGGTCAGCGAAGTCATCGCCGACGCCGCCGGCGTGCTGGTGCAGTTCCTCCTCGTCACCGTCCTGACCGGCGTGCTCACCCAGATCCTCGGCCGCGCGGTGTTCGGCGGGCGGATCACCGCCGGGGAGGCATGGCAGCGCAGCAAGGGACGGATCCCCGCGCTGCTCGGCACCGCCGTGCTGACCGGCCTCATCCTGGCGGCCCCGGCGCTGGTGCTGATCACGCTGATCTTCTTCGCGCTCGGCGCCGCCGAGATCGGGCTGTTCTTCCTGCTGAGCCTCGGGGGCACGGTCGCCCTCATCTGCTACGTGGCGTTCTTCGGGACCCGGCTGGCGCTCGCCGCGCCCGCCGTGGTGCTGGAACGCCTCGGCGTGATCGCCGCGCTGCGCAGGTCGTGGGAGCTCACCAGGGGCGCCTTCTGGCGCGTGTTCGGCGTCATCGTGCTCACCAACATCATCGTCGCCGTGGTCACCCTGGTGATCGGCATCCCGTTCGGGCTGATGGCCGGCGCGATCCTGTTCGCCACGGACGGCGGCTCCGGGGCGACCCCGGTGCTGGTGACGCTCAGCGTGCTGTCCGAGATGTGCGCGGCGATCATCACCTATCCGCTGCAGGCGGGCGTGCTGGGTCTGCTCTACACCGACCGCCGGATGCGGGCCGAGGCGTTCGACCTCGTGCTCCAGTCGGCGGCGGCGGACCAGTACCGGCTCGGCTGGGTGCCGGCGTCGGCCGACGAGCTGTGGCTGCGGCCCGCCGGCGGCGGCCCGCACGGGGGTGCGTGACGGCGTCGTGCCCATGATCGTGACGGCCCCGATCGGCGTCGATCGCGACCCGGCCCGGGAGCGGGCGCTCAACGAGCTGCTCGATCCGCGATACGAGCACGAGCCGTGGCTCGACCGCCTCCGGCGCCAGTTCGAGGAGTTCCTCGACCGGCTCAACGACGTGATCCACTCGGAGCAGACCGGGTGGCTCGCGGCCGCGGCGCTGCTGACGTTCATCGTCGCGCTCATCGCGCTGCCGCTGTGGCGGGCGCGGCGGCTCACGCGGCGGGCCGCGCTCGAGCGGACGGCCGTGTTCACCGGGCGGGAGCGCACCGCGGCCGAGCATCGCGAGGAGGCCGAGCGCCTCGCCGCGGCGGGCGAGTGGGCGGAGGCGATCCGGGAGCGGCTGCGCGCCGTCGCCCGGGACCTGGAGGAGCGGGCGATCCTCGACCCGATGCCCGGCCGGACCGCCGCGGAGCTCGCCGCCGACGCCGGGCGGGAACTGCCCGGGCTCGCCGACGAGCTCGCCGCCGGCGCCCGGCTGTTCGAGGACGTGACCTACGGCGAGATGCCCGGCTCGGCCGAGGGGTACGCACGGCTCGTCCGGCTCGACGAGCAGGTGGCCGCGGCCCGGCCGCGGCCGTTGACCGCGGTCGGGGGTGAGCGCGGATGACGGCGCCGGCCCCCACGTCCGTCTCGCCCACCGCGCGCGACCTGTGGCGCCGCGGCCGGGGCGTGCTGCTCGTCGCCCTGCTCGTGCTGCTGGTCGCGGCGGCGACCGCGGTGTTCGTCCGGAACGACGAGATACCGGAGCGGCGTTATCTCGACCCTTCCGACACGTCGCTGAGCGGCACGGCGGCACTCGCCGAGCTGCTCCGCGACGAGGGCGTCCGGGTGGTCCGGGTGACCTCGGTGGACGAGGCCGTCCGGCTCGCCACCCCGCGCTCGCAGCTGCTGCTCACGGCGCGCCGGGCCATCTCCGGCGAGGCGGACGCGCGGCGGATCGCGGCGCTGCCGTCCGACCTGCTGATCGTCGGCCGGCCGTACGAGCTCGGCATCCTCGCCCCCGCGGCGCGGCCGGGCGAGTGGGCCGACCCCCGGTCGCGGGAGCCCGGCTGCACGCTGCCCGAGGCGCGCCGGGCGGGCAGCGCCTACCTCGGCGGCGTGACCTACCGCGCGCCGCGCAACGCGGCCGGCTGCTACCCGAGCCAGGAGGGGCCGACCCTCGTCCGGTACTGGGACGGCCGGCGGACGATCACCCTGGTGGGCGACGCGGACTTCATGACCAACCTGCGCCTCGGCGAGGACGGCAACGCCGCGCTCGCGATGAACCTCGCCGGGCGGCAGCCGCTGCTGATCTGGCTCACCGACCCCGTCGAGGACGACCCCGGGTACGACGTGGCCACGACGCGGCCCAGGAGCCTGCTCGACCTGGTCCCGGAGGGCGTGCGCTGGGCGGCGGTGCAGCTCGGCGTCGCGGTGCTGCTCACCGCGCTCTGGCAGGCCCGGCGGCTGGGGCCGGTCGTGGCCGAGCGGCTGCCGGTGGTGGTGCGGGCGTCCGAGACCGTCGAGGGCCGCGGCCGGCTCTACCGCGCCCGGCGGGCCCGGGACCGCGCGGCGGCCGCGCTGCGCGCCGGCTGCCTCGACCGGGTGACCCCGCGGCTCGGCCTGCCCCCGGGCGCGGGCCCGGATGAGATCATCTCCTCGCTGGCGGCCCGCACCGGTGAGGACCCGGCCGAGCTGCGCACCCTGCTGTACGGCCCCACCCCCGCCGACGACGCCGCCCTGGTCGCCCTCGCGGCCCGGCTCGAGGACGTGGAGGCCCTCCTCCGCCACGGGCCGCCGGCCGCATCCCCCGCGCCCTGACCGCGCGGTTCCACCCCGACCGCCGTCCCGACCGAGACGTGAAAGGAGGCAGCGCCATTCGCGGGTGCCCTACGCCGGCGCCGGACGCCGGCCCGCACGCCGTGGCCCGCCGGCGCGACCACACGTGACGACTCCACCGACCCCGCCGACCAGCCCGCCGAACCCGCCGACCGGCCCGCCGTCCCCGCCGCCGGGCGAGCCGCCGTCCGCGGACGCCGCCCGGGAGGCGCTCGCCGCGCTCCGCGCCGAGGTGGCGAAGGCCGTCGTCGGCCAGGACTCGGTCGTCAGCGGCCTGGTGATCGCGCTGCTGTGCCGCGGCCACGTGCTGCTCGAGGGGGTTCCGGGCGTGGCCAAGACCCTGCTCGTGCGCGCCCTCGCCGCGGCGCTCTCGCTCGACTTCAAGCGGGTGCAGTTCACCCCGGACCTGATGCCGGGCGACGTCACCGGCTCGCTCGTGTACGACGCGCGCACCGCCGAGTTCGAGTTCCGCGAGGGCCCGGTCTTCACCAACCTGCTGCTCGCCGACGAGATCAACCGCACCCCGCCGAAGACGCAGGCGGCGCTGCTGGAGGCGATGGAGGAGCGGCAGGTGAGCGTGGAGGGCGCGGCCCGCCCGCTGCCGGACCCGTTCGTGGTCGCCGCGACCCAGAACCCGATCGAGTACGAGGGCACCTACCCGCTGCCGGAGGCCCAGCTCGACCGGTTCCTGCTCAAGCTCACCGTGCCGCTGCCGCCGCGCGAGCAGGAGATCGCGGTGCTCGAGCGGCACGCGCAGGGCTTCGACCCGCGCGACCTGTCCGGGCTCAAGCCGGTGGCGA
>QGUZ01000513.1 GCA_003242605.1 Actinomycetota bacterium | reverse complement strand
TGGAGACGAGGTGATACCGGAAATCGATCACGAGAACAGTCCGACCAGCCAGAAGATGAATCCGTTCCAGGTGTCGCGCAGGCCGTTCAGCCAGACCTTGCCCACGGGCGCGCTGTACAGCACGACCGCGATCGTGATCAGGGCGGTGGCGACCAGCATGAGCAGCGAGCCGGCGGAGATCCGGCTGCGGTAGAGCTTGCTCACGCCCTTCGCCTCGATCACCTTGCTGCCGACCCGCAACCGGGTGAGGAAGGTGCTCGACATGCCGGAGCGGCCCTTGTCGAGGAACTCCTCGAGGGTCCAGTGGGTGCCGACGGTGACGATGAGGCTCGCGCCCTTGTCGTCGCACAGCAGCAGCGCCACGTCCTCGCTCGTGCCGGCCGCGGGGAACACCACCGCGTCCTGCCCGAGCTTGCGGACCGTCTCCAGGCCGGGGGCGCGGCCGTCCCGGTAGGCGTGCACGATGAGCTCGGCGCCGCAGGTGATCGCCTTGGCGGAGACCGAGTCGAAGTCGCCGATGATGATGTCCGGCCGGTAGCCCGCCTCGAGCAGCGCGTCGGCCCCGCCGTCCACGCCGACGAGCACCGGCCGGTACTCGCGGATGTACGGCCGCAGCGCCGCGAGGTCCTCCTTGTAGTGGTAGCCGCGCACCACCACCAGGGCGTGCCGGCCTTCCATCCGGGTGCGGATCTCGGGCACGCCGACGCCGTCGATGAGCAGGTCCCGCTCCCGGCGGATGAACTCCATCGTGTTCGCGGTGAACGCCTCGATCTGCAGCGACAGCCCGGCCCGCGCCTCGGCCATCGCCGCCTCGACGCTCTCCAGCGTGCGCGGCTCGCCCTTGCCGACCAGCTCGTCCCCGACGTACACCTGGCCCTCGTGCAGGCGCACCACGTCGCCGTCGCGCACGCGCTCGAACAGCTCCGGGCTGGCGTTGTCGATCAGCGGCACACCGGCCTCGAGCAGGATCTTGGGGCCGAGGTTCGGGTACCGGCCGCTGATGCTGGAGGCGACGTTGATCACCGCCGCCGCACCGCACGCGACCAGCGCCTCCGCGCTCACCCGGTCGATGTCGACGTGATCGATGATCGCGATCTCGCCGGCCTTGAGACGCTTGGTGAGCCTCTTGGTCCGCCGATCGATCCTCGCCGTCGCCGTCAGCCCGGGAAGGTCGTCGCCCTTCCGCCGGCGGAGGCCCGGAACCTTAAAGGTCGGCACCTTCATCACGACCATCCTGCCAGAGCGAGCTCCTCGGGACGCCTCGCCGCACGCGGCGTGTCACAAGCCATCGCTCCCCGTACACACGTCCGCCGCCGCCCCGACCGCCCGGCCGCATCGCGGCCTTCGGGCCGACCGGGGCGACGGCCCCCAAGAACACCCAATGATCCCGCCCCCGGATCAACCCTAACAATGCGTGCCACCGGCATCTCGGGCGCCGCGGGCGGGACCGGGAACACCGCGGTAGAGCCTAGCCGCCCCGGTGTTCGGGCGGCATAAGCCGGTCGGCCGGTCAGCGGGCGGCGGCCGCCTTGTCGGCCTCCGCGATCGCGAGCAGCTCCTCGGCGTGGGCGCGGCCCAGCTCGGAGTCCTCCAGCCCGGCGAGCATGCGGGACAGCTCCCGGGCCCGGCCCTCCCGGTCGAGCGCGACCACGCCGCTGCGCACCACGCTGCCGTCGTTCGCCTTCTCCACCACCAGGTGCTGGTCGGCGAACGCGGCCACCTGGGGCAGGTGGGTGACGACGATCACCTGGGCGGTGCGGGCGAGCCGGGCCAGGCGGCGGCCGATCTCCACCGCGGCCTTACCGCCCACCCCGGCGTCCACCTCGTCGAACACGAACGTGGGCACCGGGTCGGCGCCGGCGAACACCACCTCGATGGCGAGCATCACCCGGCTCAGCTCGCCGCCGGAGGCGCCCTTGTGCAGCGGCAGCGCCGGGGCGCCGGGGTGGGCGGCGAGCCGCAGCTCGACCTCGTCGACGCCGTGCGGCCCGAACTCCTCGCCCGGGGTGACCGCCACGGTGACCCGGGCGTGCGGCATGGCGAGGGCGGCCAGCTCGGCGGCGGCCAGCGCGTCGAGCCGCTCGGCCGCGGCCTGGCGGACCTCGGTGGGCCGCCCTGCGAGCTCGGCGAGCCGGGCGGTCAGCTCCTCCTGCTCGCTGGTGAGCTCGGCGATGCGGTCGTCGTCGCCCTCGAGCTCGGCGAGCCGGGCGGCGGCGTTCCGGGCCCACTCGAGCACGGCGTTCACGTCCTCGCCGTAGCGGCGGGTGGGCCCGGTGAGCTGGGCGAGGGGCTCCTGCACGGCGGGGGGCGCACCCGGGGCGGGGGAGAGGGACTGCGCGGACGCGGCCGAGTGTGGGGCGGCGTCGGAGCCCAGTCTCTTATACAAATCT
>QGUZ01000512.1 GCA_003242605.1 Actinomycetota bacterium | reverse complement strand
CCGGCCGGGCGCGACCACGGCGGGTCCCGCTCCGGCGCGCCCGAGCGGCGGCGCGAACGGCACGGCGCACACCGGTCCGCCACCGCGCCGGCGGCCGGATCCGGCGGCGCCTCCCGCCCCGCGCCGCGGCGGCCGGAGCCGCCGGAGGTGGCCGGGAGCTTCGCTCCGGTCCTCGCCGGGCAGACCGTCCGGGCGCGGCCGCGGGCCCGGGTGGCGGCCGACCGGCCGCCCGTGCCGCACCGCGCGGCCGTGGAGCCGGAGAGGCCGTGGTGCGACGGCGACGCCGCCGACCGGCCGGCCGTGGCCGAGCGGCGCGGCGTGGTCGCGGCGGACCTCGGCGGCACCCTCGCGGTCCGGCTCACCATGGACCACGACACGCCCGACCGCGACGACCCGCGCGACCCGCGCTGCCGGGCCTGAACCGCGCGGGCGCCGCGGTCCTGCCGCCCGGGCCCGCGCCGCGGCCCGGCACCCGGCCGCCCGCCGTACCCCCCGGTGTCCTAGGGTGAGTACGCGCGGGCGCCGCGCCCGCCGCCGTGCCGAAGCCGCCGCCGCGCTGCGCGGACGGCCGTCGCCGATGGGGTGCCATGTCCGGAATGCCGGAGCGAGGCGCGTTCCTCCGCCATCCGATCACCGAGGACCTCTCCTTCCTCCGCCGGCAGGTGGACGACTACCTCGCCGCGCTCGGCTTCGACCATCGGCGGCGGGTGGACTTCGTGCTCGCGGTGAACGAGGCGCTCGGCAACGTGCTCGACCACACCGACGGCCCCGGCACGCTCACCCTCCGGTGCGACGGCGAGCACGTCGTGGCGGAGATCAGCGACACCGCGGGGCTGCTCACCGATCCGGACGCGGGCACCTCCCCGCCGCCGCCCGGCGCGCCCCGCGGGTACGGCCTGTGGCTCATGCGCGAGCTGTGCGACGCCGTGGAGATCGCCGCAGGCGGCCACGGCTCGGTTGTACGGCTGCGCATGCGGCGCCCCGCGGCCCCGCCGCACGCGGCCGCGGCGGACGGCGCGGGCTCCCCCACGGGCTGACCGGCCGACCGGCCCCGGGGCGTTTCCCGGAAAGTCGGGAAAGTGCCCCTTCGTCGGGCTACCCTACTGATCACCTTCCGGTCCGGCCTCGGCGAAAGCGAGGAACGACGATGAGTGACTACGCGGCGACCTTCGGACTCGTGGACGCCGACGGCGACGGCCTGATCTCGGCGCAGGAGTTCGCCCGCCTCATGGAGGTGCTCGGCGAGCCCGTCACCCTGGAGGCCGCCGAGGCGGCGATCGCCAAGATCGACCGGGACGGCGACGGGCGCATCGACTTCGCCGAGTTCTCCGCCTACCTCTCCGCGGGCCGCTGATCCCCGCCCGGCCGAGCGCGCCGCGGCGCCACGGCACCGCTGCGGCGTGGCCGCGTGCGTGCCGCCGCGGCCCCGCGAAATCGGCCTCCCCCGCCCCGCCGTACCGATCCGGAAATACCGATCGGGAAAACGATCATTTCCCCGCCCGGCGCAGGGCCGGGCCGCGCGCCGTACCGCGGGGAATATCCGTCTCTCCCGCCCCTGCGGGAACGCCCCGGCGGCGCCGCCCCGATTTCTCCGGGCGGCGGCGGGAAAATTCACCGGCGAAGCCGCCACATCCAGCCGCTGACCTGCTCCTTCGTCCGCAGGCGCGGGCATCGGCGAGCCGTTTTCCCTATGCCCGGCGCCCGCTATCCGTTTCCCGGGCCCGAGAGCGGGGAGTGGTACCTCGGGCCTCTTTTCACCTCGTGATATCACCGCCCGGTGGAGTTACGGTTGAGAGGGGGAGAGCGGAACCATCCGGTGTCGCGAGACGATCGCCGTCTAGGAGGCCGGGACTGTGGACTCGTGGGTCTTGTGGTTGATTCTCGCGGTGGTGCTCGGCGTCGCCGAGATCTTCACGTTGACGGCGTCCCTGGGACTGCTCGGCCTGGCGGCCGCGCTGACCGCCGTGGTCGCGGCCCTCGGGCTGCCGGTGCCCGTGCAGCTGATCGTGTTCGTGGTCGCCTCGATCGCGGGGGTGTGGCTCGTCCGGCCGATCGCCCGCCGCCACCTGATCCAGCCGCCGCCGCAGCGCTTCGGCGTCTCCGCCCTCGTCGGCAAGCCGGCGACGGTCGTCCGCGAGGTGACCGCGCACGACGGCAGGGTCCGCATCGACGGTGAGGAGTGGTCCGCCCGCGCCTACGACGAGTCGCTCGTCATCCCCGTCGGCACCACCGTGGACGTGATGAAGATCGAGGGCGCGACCGCCCTCGTGTACCCCAGGGAGTGATTCGATGGACGCCGCCCTGATCGCCGGGATCGTCGTCGCGTTCCTCGCCATCGTCACCGTGCTGAAGGCGGTGCGCATCGTCCCGCAGGCCCGCGCCGCGAACGTGGAGCGG
>QGUZ01000511.1 GCA_003242605.1 Actinomycetota bacterium | reverse complement strand
GCGCGTGGTCTGGCGGACGGGCGGCCGGGGGGCGGCCGGACACGCGTCCGCCGTCGCGCCCTGGGCAGCCGGCGGGCGGCCCGGGCCCGCCCCCGCCCGGCGCGGGGCCCCCGCCGTGATCGTGGGCGACACGGTGGCGGCGCTCGGCGCGCTGGCCGCGGCGGTCGCCGCCGAGCTGACCGACACGACCGTCATCGGCGTCACCGGATCGGCGGGCAAGACCACCACCAAGGACCTGCTCGCCCGGCTCACCGCCCGCATCGGCCCCACGGTCGCCCCGGTCGGCTCGTACAACAACGAGATCGGCCACCCCCTCACCGTGCTGCGGGCCGACCCGAGCACCCGCTTCCTCGTGCTGGAGCTGAGCGCCCGCGGCGTGGGCCACATCGCCCACCTGGCGCGGATCGCGCCGCCGCACATCGGCGTGGTGCTCAACGTCGGCACCGCCCACCTGGGGGAGTTCGGCGGCCGCGACATGATCGCCAAGGCCAAGGGCGAGCTCGTCGAGGCGCTCGGCGAGAGCGGCGTCGCCGTGCTCAACGCCGACGACCCGCGGGTGCGCGAGATGGCCGGCCGTACCCGGGCCCGGGTGCTGTGGTTCGGCCGCTCGGCGTCCGCCGACATCCGCGCCGACGACGAGACCCTCGACGAGCGCGGCCGGGCCGCGTTCACGCTGCGCACCCCCTCGGGCTCGGCCCCGGTGCGGCTGCGCCTGTACGGCCGGCACACGGTGGGCAACGCGCTCGCCGCCGCGGCCGTCGCCTATGAGCTCGGCCTGCCGGTGGCGACGATCGCCGAGGAGCTGTCGGCCGCCGAGCCGCGCAGCCGCTGGCGCTTGGAGGTGCACGACCGGCCCGACGGGGTCACGATCGTCAACGACGCGTACAACGCCAACCCGGACTCGATGCGCGCCGCCTTCGAGACGCTGGCCGTGCTCGGCCGCAACCGCCGCCGGTTCGCCGTGATCGCCGCGCTGCGCGAGCTCGGCGAGGACGGGCCGCGGCTCAACGAGGAGGTCGGCCGCCTCGCCGGCGAGGCCGGCCTGGAGCTGCTCGTCGTGGGGGGGGAGGCCCCGGGGCGGTTGCTCGGGGGCGCGGGGGGCCCCCGCACCGCCGTGGTCGCGCCCGCCGAGGCCGGGCCGCCGGGGGCCACCCGCGAGGTGCTCCACGCGCCCGACGTCGGCGCCGCCGTACGGGAGGTGGCGCGGCGGCTGCAGCCCGGCGACGTGGTCCTCGTCAAGGGGCCGCGCGCGGCCGGCCTGGAGCGGGTGGCCGAGGCGCTGCTCGCCGGGCCCCCGCCCGCGGCGTGGCCGCCCGGAGCGGTGCCCCAGGCGCCCGCCGGCATGCCGGCTGGGGGTGACGCGCGTTGAGGGACATCCTCATCGCCGGCGCGGTCGCGCTCATCCTGTCGATCATCGGCACGCCGCTCGCGATCCGCGTCTTCTCCCGCCGCGGCATCGGCCAGAACATCCGTGAGGAGGGCCCGAGCGGCCACCACGACAAGCGCGGCACCCCCACGATGGGCGGCACCGTGTTCGTCATCGCCGCGGTCCTCGGCTTCGCCGCCGCCCACCTCGCCACCTGGACGCCGCCGACGGTGTCCGCGGTGCTCGTGATCATGCTGATGGTGGGCCTGGCGATCGTCGGCTTCGTCGACGACTTCATCAAGATCTACAAGCAGCGCAGCCTCGGCCTGCGCAGCGGCGCCAAGGCGCTCGGCCAGCTCATCGTCGGCGCGATCTTCGCCGTGCTCGTGGTGCGCTTCCCCAACGGGTACGGCGTGACGCCCGCGGTGCCGCGGCTGTCCTTCCTCCGCGACTTCGGCCCGTCGATCGGGATCGTGTTCTTCACGATCTGGGTGCTCTTCCTGATCGTCGGCTTCTCCAACGCGGTGAACCTCACCGACGGCCTCGACGGGCTCGCCTCGGGCGCCACCTGCCTGGTGCTCGTGGCGTACGTGATCATCGGCAACTGGCAGCTGCGCAACAGCTGCACGAGCATGCTCGGCAAGGGCTGCTACTGGGTGCGCGACCCGCTCGACCTCGCCGTGGTCGCGGCCGCGGTGCTCGGCGCGCTGCTCGGCTTCCTGTGGTGGAACGCCCCGCCGGCGAAGATCTTCATGGGCGACACCGGCTCGCTCGCGCTCGGCGGCGTGCTCGCCGGGCTCGCGGTGACCACCCGCACCCAGCTGCTGCTGGTCATCCTCGCCGGGCTGTGCGTGCTGATCACCCTCTCGGTGATCATCCAGGTCGGCTTCTTCAAGATGACCGGCCGGCGGGTGTTCCGCATGGCGCCGCTGCAGCACCACTTCGAGCTGTCGGGCTGGGCGGAGACCACGATCGTGGTCCGGTTCTGGCTGATCTCCGCGCTCTGCGTCGCCCTCGGCCTCGGCATCTTCTA
>QGUZ01000194.1 GCA_003242605.1 Actinomycetota bacterium | reverse complement strand
CGCCGAGCCGATCCAGGGCGAGGGCGGCGACAACCACATGCGGCCGGAGTTCCTCCAGGCGATGCAGCGGCTGTGCCACGAGTACGACGCGCTGTTCATCGTCGACGAGGTGCAGACCGGCGTGGGCCTCACCGGCACCCCGTGGGCCTACCAGCAGCTCGGCCTGCAGCCCGACATCGTGGCGTTCGCCAAGAAGGTGCAGGTCGGCGGCATCATGGCGGGCCGCCGGGTGGACCTCGTCCCGGACAACGTGTTCCGGGTGAGCGGGCGCATCAACTCCACCTGGGGCGGCGGGCTCGTCGACATGGTGCGGTCGCGGCGGATGCTCGAGATCATCGAGCGGGACGGCCTGATCCCGCGCGCCGGCGTGCTCGGTGAGCGGCTGCTCGCCGGCCTGCGCGCGCTGCAGGCCGAGTTCCCCGGCAAGATCAGCGCGGTGCGCGGCCGCGGCCTGATGTGCGCCTTCGACGTCGCCACCGGCCGCCGCGAGGACCGGGACCGGCTGCTCGCCCGGCTGCGCGACGAGGAGGGCGTGCTCATGCTGCCCTGCGGCGAGACCTCGATCCGGCTGCGCCCGGCGCTCTCGGTCACCGAGCAGGAGCTCGAGTACGGCCTCGCCGCGCTGCGCCGCGTGCTGCTCGCGGATCAGCCGCTGGACGACGACGACCGCCGCCAGAGCCCGATCGCGGCCCTGCGGGAGTCGGCGCCGAGCTTGGCGTAGATCCGGTTCACGTGGTTCTTCACGGTCTTCTCGCTGAGGAAGAGCCGTTGCGCGATCTCACCGTTGGAACAGCCGGTGGCGATCAGCTCCATCACCTCGGCTTCGCGCTTGCTCAGGCCCAATGCGGCGTGGTCGTCGACGCTCATCCGGCCTCCGTGGCAGGAACGCAAACAGAGATCGCCGAGCCCCCCGCTGCTTGGCGGCGTTGCGGTTGACAGCGAGCATAACCCGCGAGGCCGGTCTTTAGGGACCCTTCGCCGGACGATTCACGGAACGACCTCGCCGAAACATCCGAAAGGGCCCGGTCAGAAGTTCTGACCGGGCCCTTTCCCTTCGGGTGGATGATGGGACTCGAACCCACGACTCCCAGGACCACAACCTGGTGCTCTGCCAACTGAGCTACACCCACCACGTCCGCCGCAGCGGCCATAGGAAAGTGTACAGGTCTTTCGGAGTGTTTGCGTCATCGGAAGGGCCGCCCCGCGAAAACGCCCGGAGAAAGACCGGTCCGGTCCGGACCAGGAGGGGCCGGGAGGGACTAGGAGGGGGAGGGCGAGGAGGCCATCACGCTCTCGGCGACGTCGCGGGCGGTAGCGGAGTCCGGGCCCGGCTGGGGCACGAACACCGCGGCGCGGTAGTAGCGCAGCTCCCGGATGCTTTCCACGATGTCGGCGAGGGCGCGGTGGCCGCCCTGCTTCTCCGGCGCGGCGAAGTACACCCGGGGGTACCAGCGGCGCACCAGCTCCTTGATCGACGAGACGTCGATCATCCGGTAGTGGAGGTACGCGTCGACGAGCGGCATGTCCCGGGCGAGGAACGACCGGTCGGTGGCGATCGAGTTCCCGCACAGCGGGGCCCGCTTGGGCTCGGGGATGTGCCCGCGGATGTACTCGAGCACCCGCGCCTCGGCCTCGGCGAGGGTGACGCCGCCGGGCAGCGCGTCGAGCAGCCCGGAGGTGGTGTGCATCTGGCGCACCACGTCCGACATCTGCTCCAGCGCCTCTTGCGGGGGTTTGATGACGAGGTCGACGCCTTCGTCCAGCTGGTTCAGTTCGCTGTCGGTGACCACGCACGCCACCTCGACCAACGCGTCACGGCCGAGGTCGAGGCCGGTCATCTCACAGTCGATCCAAACCAGCAGGTCGTTCATAGGAACAGGGTAGAGCACGGCGGGCACCGTGGTGTGTCGGCATGTGCCGGTACGTCCGGGACGGCGCGGCGCGCGGCCCGTCTAGGACAGCCGCAGGGAGCCGACGACCTCGTCGACCACGCGCGGGTCGAGGTTGTCGGGCACGGTGGCGAACAGCAGCGCCGGCGGGTTCTCCTCGCCCCGGTCCACGAGCACGAGCGCGCCGATCTCCTTGCGCCACTGCCACCCGTTGATCTCGGACTGCTCGGTGAAGTCCATCTCGAACTTGAGCAGCCAGGCCGGGCGGCCGCTCACCGTGAGCGCCTTGTCCTCGAGGATGCGGCGGTCGTGCGGCGGCTCGTACAACACGGTCTCGGCGGCGATGAGGAACGTGCCGAGGACCTCCCGCAGGCTGTCCGGCCCGCCGTACGGCGCGGACGGGGCGAGCGGCCCGGCGAGCACCGTGCCGACCCAGGTCTTGCCCGGCTCGTAGTCCCGCTGGGAGATGGCCTGGTAGCCGCTGGTCCACTGCTGGCCGAAGGGGGCGGTGCCGTTCACCTCCCCGGGGGAGGCGATCTGCCACGGATCGCCGGGGAAGTGGTAGGAGAGGCCGCTGATCGGGTCGTTGATCCGCCCGTCCTCCGGCTGCGGGAACACGCCCCCGCCCGGGGACGACGGGGACGAGGGCTCGGCGCTCGGCACCGGCACCGGCTCGACGCTGGGCGGCGGCTCCCGGCTGGGCGCCTCGGTGCTCGCGGACGGCGAGGCCGCCACCGGCCCGCCGTCGCCGCCGTCGCCGCGCCCGGCCAGGACGATCGTCCCGATGATCGCGAGGACCACGACCACCGCCACCGCGGCGCCGCCGAGGACCCACGGCATCATCCCGGAGCCCGGGCGCTGCGGCCGCTCCGGCCCCTGCGGCGGCGGGAGGTCGGGCGCGGGGAGCACGCGGGTGTCGCCGTCCGGCCGGGCCGCCTGGCCGGAGCCGTCCGGGCCGCCGGACGGGCTCACCACCGCCGTGGGCGCCTGTGCGCCGGTCTCGGATCCCCCCTCGGCCGTGGTCCGCGAGCCCTGCGCCGCCGCCACGTCCTCCAGGCGATGGGTGGCGTCCGTCCACTGGGTGCCGTCCCACCAGCGGAGCAGAGGCTTTCCGTAGGGATCGGGATACCAGCCTGCAGGGGATTGCGTCATGTTTGCCAGACTAATGAACTTACCGATCCCAGGCAGCCTCAAGCGGCGGCAGGTGACGATTGCCTTGCTCCGCGGTGGTGCGCGGCGGGTCCGGCGCTCCGACCGGCCGGGAATGGCGCCGTCCATGGGCGCATGCCGGGCGTGATGCATCGGCCGCACGGCGTCCGATACCCCGCATCGCATTCGTTGGCGGCGAATTCCGGTATTTCCGGAATATTTCCTGGAAGTGGGCATTCGCCGCGTCATGGGTGTGACGGCCGCGGTACGGGGCCGGGAGCCGGACCCGGAGCCGGACACCGGAGGCGGACACGGCGCGGGGCCGGGCGGCGCTCGTCGGAACGCCGCCCGGCCCCGGCTCTGACGTGGTCTCTAGGAGGCGAGAGAGGTACGCAGTTTGCCGTACGTCTTGAGCGCGCGGTCGGCGGTGCGCGCGAGACGCGGGTTGGCGAGCACGGTGTTGCGCGCCTTGCGCACCGGCACCCGGGACAGCCAGTGCAGGCCCGCCCCGAGCGACGGCCGGGCGATCCGGCCCTCGCAGACGAGGTACTCGCCGTTCTTGAGCTTTTCCTTGTATTCCTTGTGGCCGCGGCCGAGGTCGATCACCCGGATCCCCGCCTGGGCCGCCTTTTCCGCCATGGCGAGGTGGTGAATAAGGCCGGGTGAATATTTGGAGAACGCCGGGTCATATGCGGGGAACCACCCGGCGAGGGTCGTCTTCGTGCGAATTCCGAAGTGCCCGGCGACCGGCCGGTCGTCGACGTAGATCATATCCAGCACGCCGCCGAAGTGCTCGGTGTCGAGCTGGGAAAGATTTCGGACCAGTTGAACGATCCACGGCCTCGCGAACCGGTCACTCCGTCCGGTCCTCCGATACTGGTCGGTCTTCCAGCGGAGTAACGTCCGCAGCGACGCCTCGTCACGCAGCCCGAACTCATGGCGGAGCGTGCCGAAATCCCGCTGCAGCTTGCGGCTCTTGTAGGCCGTGGAGCGGTAGGTCTTACCGGAATTCTTCTTGACCGTTTCGATGTACGCGTCGAACCCCTCGCTCATGTCCATGATGGGGGAGGGGTACCGCTCGTAGCGCTCCGGCAGCAGCGGCTGGCCCGCGACCATGTGGTCGAACTCGTACACGGACAGGCCACAGGCCTTGATGAGCTGCCGTGGGTCGAGCTCGATGTCCTTGGCGTGGACCAGCCCCTGCGCGTCGGTCAGGCCGGCGGCGATGGGCATTCCGATCCCGAACGGATGCTTTTCGAAGGGAAAGAATCCAACGATCGACGAGCCCTCGCTGAGCACCGCCACGCGCGCCTGTTCCCGCAGACGCCCGACCTCGATGGTGAACTCCGGAGACAGGAACGGATTATCGAGGGCGGGGTGCGCGGTCTGCAGTTCCCGCCACGCGGTTATCTCGGTGTCTCCCAGTTCGCGCGGATGTACGACTGAGATACGCATGAGCTCCCAATCAGGGGTGGATGGTGCGGCTCAGCGGGCCGGTGCACGCTACATCCCCAGCATGCTGGGCGTCGCGTAAGCGACGAGTAAAAGCTCACCGTAGCTCGAAGAGATCCTGGGAGATAGCCCGCCACATACCGATTCACTCGGAAGAGAGACGAGATCCCAGGCTCACCTCCCGCCCGGCCAGGAAGCCTAGGCCGGATTGTATCGCCTGGTTTGAGGTGTCATCGGCATGTGTGCTGGGATTTTGCCCGTTCGGTACCTCTGCTCCGCCGTTGAGTTCCGCGCGGGGCCGGGGTACCTGCACGGGTGACCGGCCGTCACCGGTGAGTCGCGTGATGTCGATCGCGCCAGGGTCGCCCTCGGTCGTTCCGGGCACCTGGGAGAGACCGAAGTGACCGCCCGAGGCCCAGGCGCGCTTGCTGCGCGGCGCGGCGACCGAATGGGGGTACGGCAGGGGTGGCCCGGCCGGCCATGTCCGGGGGATCTTCCAGGAGTCGAGCCAGGCGAGGATCTCATTCAGTCCGTCCATCTTCGTGTCGGTGAACGGCTCGTGCACCGAACCCAGCACTGTGATCTGGACGCACACCCGGCCGTGGCGGTTCACGTCACCGGGCAGGCCGCACGCCGCCCGGGTCGCCGGAAGCGACTGGATGATCTCCCCGGTCACCGGGTTCCACACCAGGTGGGAGGGACGGCCCAGCTGGACCAGGCGCTGTGCCACGGACTTCGCGCTGATCCCCTGGGGATCGGCCGGCCAGAGAAGCCAGACGGCTCGCGGGGCCCCTCCGTTCATGGACCCACCGTCGACGGTAGCGGGAACGACTCCGGCGGATTGCAGCCATGCTCGGGCCACTGTGCCCCCTAAAATCCTCGACTGGGCAGGTTTTTACCCATTCATGGCTGACCTCACCCGTCAAGCTTCGGTGGGGCTTGGATCCTTGTGCACCCGTATGCTGCGTCAAGCGTCCTAACTTCCGTTACCGCAGCATACGCGGGCTCTAGTGCCTTGTAAGTTCTCGTGGATACGGTGACGGAGTGTTAGACAACGAAGGCCGGCACGCACGACGTGGCATCGTGAGCCGCGGCCCGCTGGCCGTGGTGGCCGGAATCATCGCCTTCGCGCTGGTGGCCGTGATCCTGACGCTCGCCGCGAAGCGCGGCAGGCAGGACGGAGTCGTGGCGACCATCCCGCCCACGCCGCAGCCCCCGCCCACGCTCGCCGCGCCGCCCGCCCTGCCCAACTGGCCACGCTGGGGCGTCACCCACACCCAGTTCAGCGTGGACAACGAGAACGGCTCCGCCGCCGCGGGAGGCGGCCACCTGCTCTCCCGGGAGCCCATGATCCAGAACCAGCACATCATGGGCTGGGGCGTGGGCAACCCCGAGCCGGCGCCGGGCAGGTACGACTTCCGCGATCTCGACCGGCGCGTCAAGCTGATGGCGGACACCCGCGCGTTACCCGTGCTCACGCTGTGCTGCGCGCCCGACTGGATGAAGGGCGGAGCCGAGGGCCGCACCAACTGGGACCGGATCGAGACCGCCCCGCTCCGGGAGCACTTCGACGACTTCGCGGACCTCGCCGCGACGATCGCGCGGCGCTACCCCCACGTCAAGCACTTCCTCGTCTGGAACGAGTTCAAGGGGTTCTGGAACAACAGCCGCAACGAGTGGGACGCCGAGGCGTACACCGACCTGTACAACCGCGTCTATGACGCGCTGAAGAAGGTGAACCCCGAGATCCAGGTCGGCGGGCCGTACGTGCCGATCGACAGCCACGCCGACCCGCGCCACCCCTCCGAGCTGAGGGGGCCGTGGGGCGTGGTGGACCAGCGCTCCCTGGATGCGATCACGTACTGGCTCCGGCACAAGAAGGGCGCGGACTTCATCGTCGTGGACGGCTCCTCGGTGACGAGCGACCGCGGCATCGTGCCCGACGAGTTCACCGCGCTCGGCAAGTTCCGCGCGGTCACCGAGTGGCTGCGGCAGCGCGCCGGCGACCTGCCGGTGTGGTGGGCCGAGTGGTACGTCGCGCCGGACAACGCCGACTGGGACGAGCGGCGCCGCACCGCCGTCCAGGCCGCCGCGATGATGGAGTTCGCCGCGAGCGGCGCCCAGACCCTCCTGTACTGGAACCCGCAGCGCCGGCCCGGCGACGACTGCGCCGGCTGCCTGTGGCGGCCCGGCACCGGCGAGGAGATGCCGATGGCGGGGCTGCTCAGCGGCTTCGTGCGCTGGTTCCACGCCGGGGCCCCGCTGCACACCGTCCCGGTGAGCGACGACCGGATCCGCGTGCTCGCCACCGACGACCAGATGGTGATGGTGAACACCACCGACGCGCCGCTCGCCGTCGACGTGGACGGCCGCCGGTTCGACCTCGAGCCCTACGAGGTGCGGTGGAGCGACCGAGGCGGCGAGCCGGAGGACGGCGAGGGCGGCGGGCAGGCCGAAGCCGGCGGGCCCGCGGTCACTGGGCGAAGCCGAGCACGATGAACCGCTCGACCACCACCGCGACGGCGACGACCGCGGCGGGTATCGCCACGGTGAGGAACCGGCGGCGGAGCCGCCGCGTCCGCTCCAGGTCGCCGAGGCGCAGCACCTCGTAGCCGAAGAACGCGACCCACGCCACCACCAGCGCCGCGATGCCGTACGGGGTGAGCGGGGTGCCCCGGTCGCCCACCAAATCGAGCGCGGGTGGCGGGGGCACCTCGGTGCCCCGCGGGTACGAGCGGAGCACGTAGACCGCGGCGTCCGGGCGGTCGAAGACGCGCTTGAGCTGCCGGGAGTCGTCGAGCGCCGCGCGGAAGCGCTTACCCCAGTCCGACGGGTACCCGTGGGCGAGCTCCAGGTAGCTGGCCTGGCCCCGGCTCGCGATCAGGTACGTCTGCGGCCCCATCGCGCGCAGCTGCGCGATCAGGTGGTTGATGTCGGTGGGGTCGCGGGGCGCGAGGGCCTCGCGGTACTCGACCACGTCGATGTCCCGCTCCCGCCACGGGATCGTCGGCGTGACCTCCCGGTTGAGCTCCGGCACCAGGTAGAGCACGCGGGCGCTCGGCCTGTCGTTCTCGTATATGTAGTGCATCGCCGCCACCTCGTCGGCGGTGACGCGCTCGAACTTCTCGTTGCCGTACCGCGCGACGAGGAACGCCATCGCGAGCACCACCGAGGTCACCGCCGCGGCGACGGTGCAGATCCGCCGGACCACCACGGGATCGAGCCGCGGCAGGAAGTCGAACCGGGGCCCGCGCTGCGGCCAGACCTCCGGCGCATCCACGGTGAGCTGCGGGTTGGGGAAGAACGCGTACGCGGCGAGGATGCACGACCCCGGCAGGGCGAACAGGTAGACCCGCAGGCCGATCTCACCGCCGTAGCTCTGCATGGCGAGGGCGAGCACCGGGATGCACAGCAGCACCACCGCGACCCGGTCGAGCACGCCGCGGCGCAGCCGCCGCAGCAGCCCGATCCCGGCGAGCAGCAGGATCACGGCGAGGATGCCGAGCCGGGTCTGCAGCACGATCGCGTGCTCCGGGTCGGTGCCCTCGAGCCGGTCCCCGGTGTTCTGCTGCAGGTTCTCGAAGATCCGCCCGATGCCGCCGAAGAGCTGGTCGAAGTGCCCGCTCCAGTACGGCGTGGCCTGGTAGCTGATCCAGGCGACCACGATCGTCCCGAGGAGCACCGGCAGCGCGAGCGTGAGCGTGGTACGGCGCAGCAGGATGAACCCGGTCAGCGCCCCCAGCATCATGAACGGCGTCACCTGGTGGGTGGCGGTGGTCGCCGTGAACAGGCCGATGAGCAGCAGCAGCGCGAGCAGCCGGTCCCGTGGCTCGCCCTGCGGCGGCAGCTCGCCCGGGGTGAGCGCGTCGAGCCGGGCGAGCGTGCGGCGGATGAAGCCCTTCTCCGGGATCGGCGCGGTCCGCCGCTCCACCCGGCCGAACCAGCGCAGCACCACCGCGACGAAGCTCAGGTAGAGCAGGTAGGTGAAGCCCTGCGGGGAGAAGTAGTCCTGGCCGATCCACTGCACCAGCACGAACAGCAGCGCCGCGAACCAGCGCGCCCGGGTCGTCGCCACGATCTGGCGCAGGATCAGGACGAACGGCACCAGGTACAGCAGGTTGGACACGAGCGGTGTCCATTGGAGGATCGGCGCGAGATCGTCGATGCCCGCCGCCCGGGTCACGAACCCGGCCACGGAGAAGAAGCCCGGCCAGCTGAACCGGGCGTCGAGGCCGGGTAGCGCCTCGCCGTACCGCCCGATGTGCTCGACGAATCCGGCGTGCACCCACGCGGTGTGGAACCGGGGCTCGTCCTCGACGAGCGCGGCGGCGCCGTGCAGCGCGAAGGTGATCGCGGCCAGCTGGAACAGCAGCACGCCCTTGCGGTCGAGGTTCTGCATGAGCGTGATGAAGAACGCCGCCAGCATCAGCACGATCGACGCCAGCGCCGCGCCGGGCAGCACCGAGATCAGCCCGAGGCCGTTGATCTTGTCGAGGTCCACGCCGCGGAGGAACCCCGGGGGCACCTTCAGCGCCAGCACGTAGATGATCAGGGCCTCGAGGGTCAGCAGCGGCGGCAGCCACCGCGCCAGCCGCCCCAGGTGCACCTCCTGCGCGCCGGCCGGGGCGCCCGCGGACACCGGCCGCATCTCGCCGGTGATCCGGCGCCACCAGGACGTCCCGGAGGGCCGCGGTGCGGACGGCTCTGCCGGGGCGGCCTGCTCCGGAGCCTCGGCGGGCCGGGCCGGGCTCGCCGCCGGGGCGGCGGCCTGGGACTGCGCCGCGGGCTCGGGGTCGGCGGGGCGCTCCCCGGCGGGGCGGGGCGGCGTCGCGGGCGGGCGGGGGGCCGGCCCGG
>QGUZ01000193.1 GCA_003242605.1 Actinomycetota bacterium | reverse complement strand
GCGGCGATCGCGGTCGTGGTCGATGAGGACGATCGGGTGCTGATGATGTGGCGGCACCGGTTCGTGTTCGACCGGTGGGGCTGGGAGCTGCCCGGCGGGCTGGTGGAGGCCGGCGAGGATGCTCTTGTCACGGCGGCCCGGGAGGTCGAGGAGGAGACCGGGTACCGGCCCAAGCAGATGGAGCCGCTGCTCACCTACCAGCCGATCGCGGGCTTGGTGGATGCCGAGCACCTGCTGTTTCTCGCTCGCGGCGCCGAGTACGTCGGTGAGCCGACGGGGGAGGTCGAGGCGGATCTGATCCGCTGGATCCCGATGGCCGAGATCCCACAGATGATCGCCCGGGGTGACATCTGGACGTCGGGGACGTTGATCGGGTTGTATGCGGCCCGGGAGTGGCTCAGTTCAGAGCGCGCTTGAGCAAGCGGGCCACTTCGTCGATACGGCGGCGCTGGCGTCGGCGCCATTGTCAACGAACAGTTCAGTCGGAATGGACTTCTTGGGAACTATGAGCACCGAGGTTGAAGTTCACGTCACTACGAGTAATCGGCAGGAGGCCGATCAGATCGCAAGTGCGGTCGTATCCCGGCGCCTGGCCGCGTGCGCGCAAGTGGTCGCCAAAATCTCCTCCACCTACTGGTGGGAGGGCGAGGTACGCCAGGCAGAGGAATGGTTGCTGCTCATGAAGACGACCACTGATCGCTTTGACGACCTCGCAGCGTGCGTACGTGAGCTGCACTCCTACGAAGCGCCGCAGGTCGTGGCAGTACCGATCGTGCGAGGTACGCCGGATTACCTGGAGTGGATCAGGCAGGAGACAGACCCAGCGCGCGGCGATTAGCACGAAGGTCCCCGAGCAGTTCGCGCGCGGCCTTGTCGGGCCGGGCCGCAAGGGCCTTCTCCACCTTCGTGAGGTGCTGCATGCCCCAGGTGGATTCGGTGCGCTGGGCGGCTTCGAGGGCACGGCGGGCGTAGGCGACTCCTTCTGTCACGTCGCCGAGCTGAAGCTGTGCCTGGGCGATGTCGGCGTAGACGACGGACACGCGCTTTTGATCCTCGTCCGGACCGAGAGCCGCGAGGGCGGCTTGGCTGGCCTCTGCCACGCGCTGCTCATCGCCGAGCCGTACATAGGTCGAGAGCTGAAAAGCGGCCATTCGTCCGGGGTCGAGAAAGCGGGTCCACGCCCGCTCTCGGTGGGGTCGGGCTCGAGTGTGGGCTTCCTCGGCTCGCTGCAGCAGCTCGGCGGCATGGCCGTCGCCGAGCGCGGCCAGTTCTTCGGCTTCGCGGGCCAGCAGCCATGCCCGAGTCGCGTCGTCTCCCTTGGCTGGAAGGAACTGTTGCGCTCGCCGGATGTATTCGACGGCTTCGGGGCCCGCGACCGCGTACGAACGGTAGGCATAGGTGCATGCCTGGATGATGTGGTGACCGCTCTCCTTCGCGGCCAGGGCGGCGACGCGCTCGAACGAGGCCGCCTGCGCAGGCTGGTTGAGGTCCCAGGCGATCCAGGATGCCAGCGTCGCGGCTTCGCCGGCCGTAGCCGCCAGGCGGCGCCGGTAGCGCTCCGGCGGCCCGCTCTGAAGCAAGGTGCTCAGCTCGTTGATGTGCGTTGTCAAGCCCTGGTAGATGGCCCGGGCAGGCAGGACGTATTCCAGCCGATGGAAGCCGATGGTCCGTGCTTCGAGCCGTTCAATCGTTTCCTCGTCGAGCGCCTGCGGCCCTCTCAGTGCGCGAGAAAGGCGTTCCCAAGGATCCGCCATGGAAGCCGCGGTTTCGGCGGTCATTCCGACCGCGAGGAGCAACATCGTACGTCGGTCCATCCGAGAATCCAGCCTTCCCACTACCCACGCCAGCGTCAGAAGATCGATATCCCACAGGTCGTCACTTCGGCGCGAGCCCAACAGCACGCCTTCGACGCTAAGGAGTTGTCCCGCTGGGACCCCATCCCGAGAAGGGATAGCGCGGCGGGATGGGACGGTGCCGATGATCTGGGCACGGCTGGATGAGCTGGGTGCGAGGCCGAGAGCGAGTCGGGCCGAGTCCGGCATGCGCAGCCCGTCGGCTATCCGCTCGAACACTTCGAGTGCGGTGACCTGGGCGGTTCCGCGCATGATCTCGCTGACCTTGCCCTGGCTGAGATTCACCGCAATGCCGATGCGAGTCTGACTCACGCCCGCATATTGTCTGACAAGTCGGAAAACCTGCCCGATATTCCGTTTTTGTAGAGCGTCAAGCATTTCGGGGCGCTCCCAGAGATCGGGCGGTATCGAAACCGGTTCCGCCGCGTCTGCGGGCATAAGTCCTTCCCCTTGCATCGCATGACCACGAGCATTTCCAAGCTTCCGGATTGGAGGTAACCCGTCAAGGGATATCGGCATGCCCGCTTGGAATATCGGCTCGGGATGGGTTAAGCGGCTGGCAATTACGACCCTTGCCCCATGGTTCCGAAGACGGAGAGGTGCTGGGCCTGCCGGGGGAAGGGATGGCGGCTCGTTCGGCGAGCGTCGGCGGATGCCGAGTACCGGCTTGACGGCGTGATCCTGCAGCTGTCCACGGTCACGTGTTTCGAGTGCTCGGGCTCAGGCCGTAGGGCGGTCGCGTCGTGAACGCGGACCGGCTCGTGGCAGGTCGTCGTCCCCGGCCCCTCACCGCCGCTGAGTGCGCCGAGCGGCTGCGCCGGGAGCTGGAGAAGTACGGCGTGACCGCCGAGGTTCACGCGGGGTTTGGGTTGGCGCTGGTGTCGGTCTGGGCCGACCTGGTGGTGTGGACCGACGGCCGCTGGTTCCGTTGGCGCTCGGGTCGTATCTCGATCAACGGGCGGCCGGTCTACGCTTTCGCCCCGGCCTCCGATGTTGTGACTGCTGCACGACGGGTGGCTCAGCGCTATGGGCAACTGCGCCAGCAGTACCCTCCACCGCCGTGGCTGGCAGAGGGTTCCTCATAGCTGGAAGGTGTGGTTCGACCTGCTGACGGCTGAGGTCCGGTAGGGCGGTGATCGGCTGCCCACGGGGTAATGGGCTCCTGTCGGCCATGGGCCTTCGCATGGCGCGCTTGCGCTGCTAGCCTGCTTGGCTAGACAAGCATGTTGTATGCGGAGCCCTGATGTCATTCAAATACACTCCTCCCAAGTACGCCCAGCTGATCGCCGAGCTTGAACGGCGCATCGAGTCAGGTGAGTATCCGCCCGGCTCGCCGCTGCCGAGCGAGCACCAGCTCATGGCGGAGTTCGGCATGGCGCGGCCCACGGTGGTCAAGGCGCTTGGCGTGCTCCGCGATCAGGGATGGATCGTCACCCATCAGGGCAAGGGTCGTTTCGTGCGCGGCCGTCCTGCCATCGCCTCCGGGCAGCAGACTCGTATGGGCCGGGAGCTGCTCGACCGCAAAGAGGCTCAGGTCGAAAGCTCGCTGCTATCGGCGGGGCCGGTGCCGGCACCCAACCGCATCGCGGCCTACCTCAACATCGAGCCCAAGTCACCAGTCGTTCTTCGTAAGATCCTCGTCACGCGCGATGACGAAGCATCTGAGATTTCCTCCACCTGGGTACCAGCCGACGTGGCCGAAGGTACCCCGCTGACAGGAACCGACGATCTCAAGCAGGGGGTGCGGCGCTACGTAGAAGCCGCGGCCGGTATCCAGCTGGACCACATCGTCGAGCACGTGACCGCCCGCAACCCCACTCGGGAGGAGTGCAAGCTCCTCGGCGTCAAGCCCTCTGCCGCCCTGCTGGCCGTCTACGCCGTCGCCCGTGAGGCGACCGGCAAGCCGTGGGTCGTCGTGGAGACGGTGCTTCCTGGCGATCGCCACGAGCTTGAGGATGCCTACCCGATCAAGTAATCCAAACTTTCCTGCCTGAACCCACTTGGGCTACTTGACTAGCCAAGTGGGTTCAGTGCTAAATGGAGAGCAACTTGGTCAGTCAAGTTGGCTGACTAGACAAACAGAGGTGGTGACCATGGCTCTTCGGGGACCCATTCCGATCAGCTTCGACCAGATCTTCCCGTACGGCTGCTACGCCGTGGGTGAGGTCGAGCCGGTCAAGGATTTCGAGGCGTCGAGCAACGGCCGCTTCGTCCAGGCGCGGGACAAGCAGACTGGCGAACTCGTCTGGCAGATCGCCGTAATGGACGCCGATCCGTCGCTGAAGGCGGCCCAGAAGACCGTAGCCGTCAAGATCCTCGCTCCGGCTCAGCCAGTGCTACCAGCCCCGGTGGCAGGCGTGCCGTTCACGCCGGTCGAGTTCGACGGGCTGACCGTGACTCCGTACGTCAACGGGTCCGGAAGGCTCGCCTACTCCATCCGGGCTCGGGAGATGCGCGCTCCTCGCGCTCATGCCAAGGCAGGGAACAGCAAGGAGGCCGCGGCGTGACCGAGCAGCCGTACACGTACCTTTCGATGTCGATCGACCCCGGCGAGCGTTCCCGTGTCCGAATGTCGCTCTGCGGCTCCATGATCCGAGCGCGTGCCTGGGTGCTCGATTCCGGACGGCCGCACCTGGCCCTGGAGCCCGACGAGGCGGATGTGACGGTCTCGACAACGCGGAGCGGGCCGGTCGCCGCCAAGGACCTCGACATCGTGCGGCAGGTCTTCGGCGCTGCGGCGCGGCACCTGGCTGGCTGCGAGCTCATGCACGCCGAACACGCCCAGGTCACCGACCGCGCGGCCTGACAAAAGGCGGGGCCGCTGGAACTGCCATTCCAGCGGCCCCTGGATCTCTCATACACGCCGGTGCTGAGAGGACACCAAGCTTAATGTTCAAGAAACTGCCTGGCGACGAGGCCCGCAACCTCGTCTCCACCACCCCAGACACGGCCGTGGTCTTCCGCCCGGCCGTCATGAACACCCCTGTCAGCATCACCCTGGCGATCTGGCTGTACCGGCTCGTCGCGGGCCTTGCCCGCCTGGTGTGGCGGCACCCGGTCGCCCTGGCCGTGGCGGCGGCACCGGTCGCGGCCTGCTGGCTGTACGGCTGGCACGTCACCCTCGCCGCCGTCTGCATGACCACCTCGGCGCTGACCGCGTGGGCGACCCTGCACCGCTCCTCGTTCGCCCGGCTGCTCGGCTGGCGGCTGCTGGCCTGGTGGCGCTGGGTGTGGGTCTACCGGCGGCACTGGCAGCCAGTAATGATCGTCTCCGGTCTGGGGCGGCACCTGCGCGGCCGCGACTACCTGCCCGCGCTGCTGAAGGTCCGCTGCGACGACTGGGCCGACCATGTCACCGTCAGGATGCTGCACGGCCAAGCGGTCAAGGACTGGGCCGACCGCGCCAACCATCTGGCCCACGGCTTCGGCGCGGCAGGCTGCCGGGTGTCGGTTGCCCGGGCCGGTCGGCTCCGCCTGCCCTTCCCGCACCGGGACCCGCTGGCGGTTCCGCTGCCCGCCATACCCATCCCCGAGACCCCCTCGGTGGGGCCGGTGGAGATCGGCATCTGCGAGGACGGCACCCCCTACCGGCTGAAGGTGCACGGCACGCACGTGCTGATCGCGGGTGCGACCGGCTCGGGCAAGGGCTCCTACCTGTGGTCGGTGATCCGTGGCCTGCTGCCCGCGATGCGATCAGGCCTGGTGCAGATCTGGGCGCTCGATCCCAAGCGCATGGAGCTGTCCTACGGCCGGGAGCTGTTCGACCGCTATGCGGCCGACCCGGCCGATTGCGCCGACCTGCTTGAGGCCGCGGTGGCGGTGATGCAACAGCGCGCCGACCGCTACGCCGGGGTCCGCCGCGTGCACGAGCCGACCGCCGCCGACCCGTTCATCCTGGTGATCGTCGATGAGGTCGCGTTCCTGACCGCCTACCAGTCCGACAAGCACCTTCGCGCCCGGACCATCGCCGCCCTGGCCACGCTCACCACCCAGGGCCGCGCCGTCGGCGTCGGCGTGCTGGCCGCGCTGCAGGACCCGCGCAAGGAGGTCATGAGCATCCGCAACCTGTTCCCCGACAAGATCGCCCTGCGGCTGGATGAGTCAGAACAGGTGGACATGGTGCTCGGCGAGGGTGCCCGCGACCGGGGCGCGCTGGCCGACCACATCTCACCCATCCCCGAGCGCGGGGCCGGCGTGGGGTATGTGCGGCTGGAGTCCAGCCCTGACCCGATCCGGGTGCGCGCCGCCTACGTCTCCGACGCCGACATCCGCGCCATGGTCGCCTACGCCGCGGGTGGGGGTGAGGGCCGATGACCCTGCAGGTGCCACGGTCGGTACGGCAGGCGATGCCGCTGGCCCGGGAGGTCGTCGAGCACATCGCCATCGACTACGGGGTGTGCATCCGCCCGGTGCCGATGCGGCGCATCGACACCCACACGGGCAAGTCCGAGATCATCGACGTCCCCTGCGGGGCGACCCTGGAGACCGTGTGCCCGTCCTGCGCGAAGCGCAACCGGCAGCTTCGCATGGCCCAGTGCCGCGAGGGCTGGCACCTGGAGACCGAACCGGTCATCACCCCGAATCAGCCCAGCGAGCATCAGCGGCACCTGGTCGAGCTGCGGGCCGACCTGCAGGCCTGGCGGGATGCGGCCCAGGCGGCGGGCGAGCCCACCGAAGATTTCGACGGCGCGATCACCGACCTGGATGCCGAAATCAACGCCGCGGGCCTGCGCGGCAACGTCCTAGGCCGGTCGGTGCCGAAGCGCACCCGTTCGACCCGGCGCCGCCAGGACGCGCCGGACCTGCCCAAGCGCAAGCGGGCCAGCACGACGCTGGGCCGGACGTTCACCGCGCCGGACGGCAAGGTCTACCGGCCGTCGATGTTCATCACCCTCACCCTCCCCTCCTACGGCCGGGTCCGCGACGGCGTCCCGGTCGATCCGGAGGAGTACGACTATGCGCGGGCTGCCCGGGACGCGCTGCACTTTTCCAAGCTGATCGACCGGTTCGTGCAGAACCTGCGCCGGGTGGCCGGGTACGACGTGCAGTACTTCGCCACCGTTGAGCCGCAGCGGCGGCTTGCCCCGCACCTGCACATGGCCGTCCGGGGCACCCTGCCTCGGGCGGAGATCCGGCAGATCGCCGCGGCCACCTATCACCAGGTCTGGTGGCCTGCGGCCGACCGGGTCGTCTACGACGGCGACCACCTGCCGGTCTGGGATGAGAAGGCCGGCTATGTCGATCCGGACACCGGCGAGGTGCTGCCCACCTGGGACCAGGCCCTGGATGCGCTCGACGCCGACCCGGACGCCAAGCCGCTGCACGTGATCCGCTTCGGCCCGCAGATGGATGTCCAAGGCGTGCTCGCCGGGTCCAAAGATGCCGACCAGTGCATCCGCTACCTGTCCAAGTACCTGACCAAGTCCATCGGCGACGCCGCCAACCCGGCCGATGCGGCCCAGGCCGAGCACGCCGCAAGGCTGGTCGAGGCACTGCGGTACGAACCCTGCTCGCCGAGCTGCCCCAACTGGCTGCGCTATGGCATCCAGCCCAAAAACGCCCGCGCCGGGATGCGCCCCGGCTGCTGCAGGGGCAAGGCGCACAAGCCCGAGCACCTGGGCTATGCGGGCCGCCGCGTGCTGGTGTCGCGCAAGTGGTCGAACAAGACCCTCGCCGAGCACCGGCAAGACCGGCGGGCCTGGGTGCTGGAAGCCCTCGGGCTGTCGGAGGAGGAGGCGGCCGACCCGCACCGCTACACCTGGCGCCCGGTCTCCCGCAACGAGCGGGACGTCCCACCGCTCGCCGTACGCCTCCTGCGGGCCGTCGCCGAGCGCCAGCGCTGGCGCGCGGCCATGCAACGGCTACAGGCCAGAGCCGAAGGACGCACCTTGCAAGATCTTTCGGCAACGTCGGCAGCCGATCGAGGGAGGGCGGCATGAAGCGACTTCTCACCGTCCAGGAAGCGGCCGAGCGGCTCAATACCTCGGTGCGGTTCATCCGGCGTCTGGTCGCAGAGCGGCGCATCGAGTTCGTCAAAGTCGGGCGGCACGTGCGCATTACCGAGCACGCCTTGGACGCCTTCGTCGCCGCCGGTACGGTGCCGCCGCTGACGGCCGGGAACGTCGCGAGGGGCGTTGCCTGATGGCGAATAAGAAGGGTCACCGGCGTTTCGGCAACATCCGCAAACTGCCCTCGGGCCGCTACCAGATTCGCTACCCCGGCCCGGATGGACGGATGAGGACCGGCCAGACCACGTACGCCACCAAGACGGACGCCGATCGCGCGCTCACGCTGATCGAGGCTCAGATCATTTCCGGTGACTGGACCGACCCAGACCGTGGCAAGGTCCGGCTCGGCGACTACGCACGACGGTGGATCAAGGAACGGCCCGGCCTTCGGCCGAAAACGATCGATCTGTACACGTGGCTGCTGGAACGCCACATCGCGCCCACCCTCGGCGGGGTCGCGGTCGGCAAGCTCACCACCCAGATGATCCGCACCTGGCGGAGTGAGCTACTGGACAGCGGCGTTTCGGTGTCGACGGCGGCCAAGGCGTACCGGCTGCTGCGGGCCGTGCTGATGACGGCCGTGGAAGAGGACAAACTATTGAGCCGCAACCCCTGCCGGATCAAGGGGGCGGACAACGAGCAGACGCCGGAACGCCCCGTTCTCTCCGTCGCCCAGGTCTTCGAGCTGGCCGACCGTATGGCCGATCGGCGTTTCCGGGCGCTGATTCTGCTGGCCACCTTCGCGAGCCTGCGCTGGGGCGAGGTGACCGCGCTGCAGCGTTGCGACATCGACCTGGCGGCGCGGACGGTGAGGGTTCGCCACCAGCTTGTGGAGCTGACCAGCGGAAAGCTGATCCTCGGTCCGCCCAAGTCCCGGGCCGGGAAACGCATCGTCAGTATTCCGGCCGTCATCATTCCGGCGCTGGAAGAGCACCTCGCCACGTACGTCGACGACGTGCCGGACGCGTTCGTATTCCTCGGCGCGCGGGGCGGATTCCTCCGCGGTGGCAATTTCCGGCGGGAGGCGAAATGGGCGGAGGCGCTGAAGGAAATGGGGCTGACCGGCCTGCACTTTCACGACCTTCGCCACACCGGGAACACGCTGGCCGCGCAGAGCGGTGCGAGCCTGGCCGATCTCAAGGCGCGGATGGGGCACGACAGTGACCGGGCGGCGCTGATCTACCAGCACGCGACGCGGCGTGCCGACCAGATGATCGCCGATGCGCTGAGCGCGCGGATCGAGGCCGAGCGTCGGGAGCGGAACGGCGGGAGCTTGCCCGGCCCGCCCGCCTCAGAAGGCTAATGGCACGTTAATGGCACGAACGCCCCGGTCCATGATCTGGATCGGGGCGTTTTCCCTGGTGGAGCTTAGGGGACTCGAACCCCTGACCCTCTGCTTGCAAAGCAGATGCTCTTCCAACTGAGCTAAAGCCCCGTACGCCGCTGTCGGGTGGGACCGCCGACGTAGATCGCCGTTACGCGGCCGT
>QGUZ01000192.1 GCA_003242605.1 Actinomycetota bacterium | reverse complement strand
GGGGTCCCGCCGCGGGCCGCCGCGGGCGGCGGGGCGCCGCCCCCCCCCGCAACCCCGGCCCCCCCCGCCGGCGGGCCGAAGGGGGGCGACCGCCAGATCGCGGCGCCCGCGCCCGCGCGCGCCGCCGGCCGGCGCCGGCCGGCCCGGCCGGCGCCGCCCGCGGCCAGCCCGGTCGCCGCGCCCACCGCCACGAGGACGCCCGAGGCCACCAGCGCGAGCACGAGGTCGATCCCGAGCACGCGCGCGAGCCCGGTGGCGAACGCCATGGCGGGCGAGACCGGCATCGCCGACAGCGGCTCCAGGCGCGGATCGGACCGGTGCGAGCACGCCGCCACCGCGCCGAGCAGCAGCACGACCGGCACCACCGCACTGAACAGCTGCACGACCGCCCCCACGGTCGGCGCGACGCGGGCGAGCAGCACCGCCACGGCGAGGCCCGCCGCGGTCAGCGGGCCGATGGACCAGGGCATGAGCCGCGCCTGCGCCACCACCCGGCCGCCGGCCGCCAGGACGCCCGGAACGAAGGACGGGGCACGGATCGCGCGCGGCCTGCGGCGATCTCCGGCAGCCCGCTCAGCAGCTCGTCGTAGGACGGCACCACGACCGGCCCGAGCAGTCGCTCGTCGGCCTCCCGGACCCCGGCCGTCAGGGCGTCCTGCGCCTCATCGTTCACCACTCCGCCCCCCCTTCCCGTTTTGTCACCTTTGTCAGGGTCGCCGCCAGAAGCCGACGGGCCGTCCACATGCGGCTTTTGACCGTGCCGGGCGGGACACCGAGTATCGCAGCCACCTCGGGATACGGCAGGTCCTCCGCGAGCACGAGCCCGAGCACCTCACGCAGGTGCTCGGGCAGTTCGAGCACGGCGGCCACGAGCTCCCGGCGGCCGGCCCGGGCCAGCACCTGGTCCTCGACCGCGGGCTCCGCGGCGGGCAGATCCACGGCGTCCTCCAGCTCCACGAGGACCGGCTCGGTTTGCCGCAGGCGGTTGTGCGCCTGCCGCCGGGCCACCCCGAGCAGGTAGGCCCGCACCGAAGCCTCGCCTCGGTAACCGCCCGCCGAGCGCCACACCGCCAGCCAGGACTCCTGGAGGATCTCCTCCGCCACCTCGAGGCGCGCGGTGAGCCGCCGGATCAGTCGCAGCATCCCGGCGGCATGGCGCTCGTAGAGCACACGAAACGCGCACTCCTCACCGGCCGCCACGCGGCGCATGAGTACGGCGTCCGAATACGCCTCAGCGGAAATTTTTGGCGCGGGTGAGCGCTGAGCACGCTCGTATACGACGTCGCCTGCCGTTTCGGTGGGGGAGAATCTGCCGCGTAGCGACACCTGCGTGCTCCGACGTCGTCCCGGCCAAACGATCGCATCACCGTCGACGCTAGCGGTGGCCAATACACGACGCAATGAGTTGCCGCGCCGAGCCGCATGGATAATCGCCCGTCCGGAACCTGAAAACCCGATGACTTCGACGGCCGAAAATCGCCTCGGTCTCACCAGTGCCGTCCATCGAGCAAATAACCGCCGGCATCGGCCGAACACGGGTGGTCGCCATACACCCAGGGGCTCGGGCCCCGCGGAAAGGTACGTTCCGCCGCCGCTGACCATGAGGTAGCCCGGCGTCGCCTCGTGTGCAGGCCGGAAGACGAACCGATACGGGAACGCAGGAAAAAGCAGCTGAGATCAGGGAGTCGCTATTCCGGACGCGGCTATCACCCTCGCCCGGATGCCGAGCGGCGAGCATATCCCGGTTGGTCTGCGGACTCCGCTGTCACTTCGCTACCGGCGCCGACCTGACGTGCAATTTTCATCGGCTTGCCGGACCCCGGCGACCCCCTCGCGCCGCCGTGCGCCTGCGGCACGCCTCTCGCAGTTCATGTACGGAGGTGCGGTGCCGTTGCCGCGATGGAGAGGTGCGTGACGGTAACGCCACGACCGATGACGGCCGAGGCGACGGCCGCGGATTCGTGGGCGGACGACGCATGGGCGGCGTCGCGGCGACCGGACGGCGGATCGGGCTGCCGGCCGCGGTACGGCCGGCCGAGGCGCTCGCCGTACGGCGCTCGCAGGCCCGACGGCACGTGTGCCGATCACAGGGAGGAGCCGCAAGCGTGGGTGAACCGCTCGGCTCGCGGCCGCTACGTACGGCGGGAAGGAGTGATGTGAATGAACGACCAAGACGCGACCGACCTGCCACGCAGCGGCCCGGACCTCGCGAGACCACCGGATTCCGTCACCGGCCCGGTCGATTCCCCGTCGATGGCCACCCTGATCTCCACGGAGCTGGTCAGGCTGCGATCCGGCTTCATCGGCTGGTACACGGTGCTGGCGCCGATCGTGATCGCGATTCCGCTCTATGCCGGATCGCTCCTTTCTCCGGAGGGTCGCTCCGGCCGGCTCTGGGACAGCTTCAGCAACGTGACGCTGGAGTTCTGGGGCGTGCTGATCCCGATGACCGCCGGTCTGATCGCGGCCCTGGCCATACGCGCCGACACCGAGCCCTGGCGCTTCCTGTTCTCGTACGCGATCCCGCGCTGGCGATACTTCACCGCGAAGGTCGCCGCACTGGCCATCGTCCAGTTGGTGTCGGCGACCATCCTGGTCGTGATGCTCGCCGGGGGTGCGCTGCTCACCGGGCAGCTCGCCGACGCCGCCTCGATGATCCTGGGTTCCGCCTACCTCTCGTGGGCGGCGGGGCTGGCGGCGACCGCGATCGCCGTCCTCCTCAGCGCCGCCTGGGGCATCGGCCCCGGCATCGCCTGGGGCGTGGCCGGGATGCTGGCCGGCGCGCTCATCGCCGACAAGTCGATCTGGTACGCGCTCCCGCCCGCATGGCCGATGCGCGTCATCCTCCCCCTCGCGGAGATCTATCCCAACGGGCTGCCGCTGGACCCGAACAGCCCGCTCCGCGACATGACGGTGATCCCGGTGGCCATCGCGCTCTCCGTCGCGGCGACGGTCGTGACGCTGGTGATCGGTGGCCGGTACATGGCGCGGAAGGAGATCTGAGTGGCGGCGCTGGAGATCAGGGATCTGCACAAGCACTACGACGGTTTCCGCGCGCTCGACGGCGCGAACCTCACCGTGCCGGAGGGTTCCCTCTACGGCCTGCTCGGTCCGAACGGCGCAGGCAAGACCACCCTGATGAAGTCGGTCGCCGGGCTGCGGCGCCCGAACTCGGGCCGGATCCACCTCTTCGGGCGGCCCCTCGAACGGCGGCTGCTGACCCAGGTCGGAGCGCTGCTCGAGTCGCCGGGCCTGTGGGCGCATCTCGACGCGGTCGCCCACCTGCGGATCCATGCCCGGCTGCGCGGGGTGCCGCAGCGCCGCATCGACGAGGTGCTGGAGCTGGTGAAGCTCACCGAGGTGAGGTCCCGCAAGGTCGCGAAGTACTCCCTCGGCATGCGGTGGCGGCTCGGCATCGCCATCGCGCTGCTCGGCCGACCCCGGCTGGTCGTGCTCGACGAGCCGATGAACGGGCTCGATCCGGTCGGGATCAGGGATATGCGGGCCACGTTACGTTCGCTCGCCGAGACCGGCACCACCGTCATGATCTCCAGTCACCAGCTGGCGGAGGTCTCGCAGGTCTGTGATCAGGTCGGTGTGCTGGTGGCCGGTCGGACCGCGTACGAGGGCCCGCTGCACGGCCTCGCCGTGGACGGCGACCTCGAAGAGGGTTTCTTCCGCCTGCTCGAGCAGGCAGGGTCCGACGTGCGGTGATGGTGCGTGAGTGCCAAGCGACATGGCATCCGACGCACAAGGATGCGTGATCGCCACCGCCGCCGGACGCGTGGCCATGACGGGCCCGGACTCCGCCGGTTCGCATGGCCGCGAAGTCGCACGTCATCGCACGCGTGACAACGGCCGGCCGTTGCCTTCTCCGAATTCCGGTGACCGGGAGTTCCGGCACTTTCCGTACCGGTCGATGGTGACAGGGCCACGAAAGGCCCTTGCGTGGTCGCCGTCGAGGATTGGGACATCGGCGGTCTCGTCCGCGGAGGCGCGACCTGTCGATCCGGTTCGCCGGTCGCCGTATCGCTTGGTGACTCACAGTCCGGTACGCCGACGGATGCATGCCTGGCCGCTCAGTGGCGGGCGGCCAGGCGTCGTTCTCGTTGCCGAAGGGTGATTCGACGCGACGATTCGTAGATCACGAACCCAGTAAGGTTCCTTCGGATATCACTGCCGGGACATACGGCGCCCACCGGTGGGATCAACGCCGCTGTTCCGTCGAGATCGGCCGTTCTCCGAGGATTCCGTGCGACGCTACCGTTTCGGCCGGATCGCGGCGGCGCTCGCCGTCGGATACGCGGCCGTGGTCGTGGCGGCCGGTGTCGTCGCGCTGGTCACCGGCGACCCCACGCTGCTGCGGCGGCTCGTCGTCGGCCCCTGGGCGGACCCGGCCGTCCCCGCCACCACCACCTGGGTGGAGTTCCTGCTGGTGGCGGGCGGGGCGCTGCAGGGCTGGGCCTACTGGCAGGTGCTGCGCGGCAGGCGGGCCGGGGAGCCGAGCGCCGGCGGCGGGGCGGCCGGACCGCTGCGGGCCGCCCTGTATCTGAGCGTCGCCTTCGCCCTGATCTTCCGCCTGCCGATCGCCCACGAGTGGTGGTGGCTCGCCCTGCCCGGCCACCTGGTCCAGCTCGCCGTGGTGTGGCTGTTCTTCGCGGTCCTCGCCGGCGTCCTCCCCCGGTGGCTGCGAATCCTCGCCCTCGCGGCGGGAACGGCGAAGGCCGCCCTCGACGTGGCCTCCTCGGTGGCCTCCGTCCTGGGGGCGGTCGAGCTGCCAGACCTCCTCGATCGGCTGCCGCCGGGCATCCTGCTCCACCTGGCCTGGCTGGTCCCGGTGCTCGCCGGTCAGGCCAGGGATCCCCGGTGGAGCCGGGGCACCGTGCGGGCCGGCGCGGTCGCGGCGTCGCTGGTGTTCCTGTCGCCCGCGTACGGCGTCGCGTGGGTCTCGTCCGGCAGCGAGATCAGTCCGATCGCCCTGTGGCTGTTGATCATTGACGTGCTGAGCGTCTTCGGGCTCGTGTGGGCGGCCCGCTCCGCGCACGAGCTGGCGGGCCCGCCCGGCCGGCCGTACCCGATGGCCGTCCCCGCGCGGGCGGCGCGGCGGCCCTGGCCGCTCGCCGCACCGGCGGTGGTGCCGCCGCTTCTCCCCGCGGCCGTCAACCTCGCCCAGGGCATGCCGGCCTGGATCGGCCCGCGCGGCGCGGTGACCGGCTTCTTCCGCGACTTCGTCGGCCCGCCGGTCTACCTGCTGTGGCAGGCCGTGGACCTGCTCGTCGGCGTCGGCGCCCCGGCGCTGCTGGTGCTGGCCGCGGTGGTGCGCAGGTCCGAGCGGCTGCTGCGCGGCACCGTCCTGGCCCTGCTCCTCGCCACCGCGGCCGGGTTCGTCACGGTGGTCACCACGGAGTCCGACCTGGGCCGGCAGCCGATCCACGAGCCCGCCGAGACGCTGCGTCTCTACCCGCACGGGTTGTTCCCCCCGAATCGGTACGGCGAGCCGCAGTCCGGGATCTCGCCGCTGTGGTACAGCGCCGCGCTGGCCGCATCCGCCTTCGCGCTGTACCTGCTGTACCTCAAGCCGCCCGCCGCCCGCCCGCGGCGCCGCGTGCCGGCGGGGGCGGCCGGGGCGCTCACCGCCCTGTGCCTCCTGCCCGCCGCCGACCACGTGCGCGGGCCCGTCACCACGGTGGAGGACTGCGCGCCCGAGCGTCAGGGCCCCGAGACGGGCCGCGACGGGCCGGCCGGCGCCCGCGGCTTCATCTGCACCGTACGCGCCTACGGGCTGCTCGGAGTGGCCGGCACCGCGCCGGACCCGGCGGTGCTCGCCTACGGGCGGCGCCTGTGCGACGTCTACACCCGCGGCGACCCGCGCGAGCTGGCCCGCATCCGGTCGGTGCACGGGGTGGACGTCCGCGAGCTGCGCGGGGTGCTCGCCGGGATCTGCCCGGCCGCCGACGCGACGGTGCGAGCCGAACGCGCCGCACACGAGCGTGAGCTCAAGCGGCTCGAGGCGGAGGAGCGGCGTAAGTGCGCCGCCATGCCACGCCACCGCCCCCGCATCAGGCCGGTCAGGGCGATCCGGCTCAGCGAGCCGCAGTGGTTCGAGGCGGGCCTGGACCTGTTCGAGGATGCCCCGGCGAACGCCGGTGACGACCGCTACCAGCAGGACGGCCTGGTCACCGGAGGGCCCGGCCACCTGCACCTGCACGTGAGCCCCGAGGCCCGCGTCTGCGTCACGCTGGAGACGTACGCGCGCCGCCCGCCCGTAGCGGTCAAGGGCTGGCACGAGGTGGTCGAGGTCGGCTATCACAGCCCGACCGGCCGGATGACCTTCGCGGACGTGGTGAGCGGCACCAGACTGCCCGACATATCGCTCAACAGGCGCAAGGGGCACTACCGCATCCGCGTGCACTACGCGTGGCTGCGCCGGAAAGGCGACCCGCGCGGCACGCAGCGCCTGCTGATCATGGCCTACCCGGGGCCGGGCGACAGGCTCGTCACCTATCGGCAGCGGTCCCGCAGCTGACCACGGTACGGCGATGGCCGGTGCGGGCCACACCGTTCCCGCCCGGCGGGCCCGATCGAGATCATTCGGGGGTGAAAGCCGCACACCGGGCCGGGCGGCCCCTCTCCCGCTGGTACTTCGCGCTGCTCATCGCGGCCGCCCTGATCAGCCTCTACGCGGCCGGCACGCCGCTGTGGTGGGGCGATTTCATCCCCTTCGTCCTCCCCATCTGGGGGATGCTGATCGGCTACTGGCTCGCCCGCCTGATCGCGGCGCTCAAGCTGACCGGACCGGCGGCGATACGGCGGCGCGCGGCCCGGTGGGCGGTGCCGCCGCTGGTGTTCCTCGCCCTGCTGACCGCGGTCGTGTGGGACGGCCCTCGGCTGGCGCGGTTCGCCCTCAGCGAGTCGAGCCTGCGCGCACACGCGCAGACCGTCGCCGCGGGGACGCAGAGCGAGGGATGCCGCCGGCTCGGCCTCTACCGCACCTGCTGGGCCGTACCCATCGAGGGCGGGGCCATCGTCGGGATCCGCGACCTCGACGTGCCGGTGAACCTCGGCCTGGTGCGGTCCGAAGGCCGGGGTTTCGCCTGGCTGCCCGGTGACCGGCCACCGCCGGCCGGCAACGAGGACCACGCCTACTTCCGGTTCACCTCGGACTGGTGGGCGTGGCACGGCTGGGACAGCCTGTGACCCGGCGGCGCGCCGATCGCACGGCGCGGCGGGCCTGGCCGCCCGTCGCCGGACGGCCAGGCGCCACGCGAAACGGCCGGGCGGATCAGACCCCGGTCGGATGCCAGACGGTCTTGATCTCCAGGAACGCCTTGAGCCGCTCGACGCCCGGATCGGCGGTCCAGTCCGGCGTCGACGGCCGGACGACCCGCTTGAGGTTCTCCGCCGCCTCGCGCTCGCACGCCAGCGCCAGGTCCGGGTCGGTGACGCCGGTGAGGTCGATGGCGTTGACGTCCATGTGCGCGGCGAGCGGCGGGGCCAGCTCGGCCTGCAGGCCGGTGAGGATGTTCACCACCCCGCCGGGCAGGTCCGAGGTGGCGAGCACCTCCGCGAGCGTGATCGCGGGCAGCGGGGCCCGCTCGGCCGCGACCACCACGCAGGTGTTGCCGGTGACGATCACCGGGGCGATCACCGAGACCAGGCCGAGCAGCGGGTCGGCCGCGGGCGCGATCACGGCCACCACGCCCGTGGGCTCGGGGGTGGAGAAGTTGAAGTACGGCCCGGCGACCGGGTTGGCCGAGCCGTACACGGCCGTGATCTTGTCGGACCAGCCCGCGTACCAGACCCAGCGGTCGATCGCCGCGTCCACGTGCGCCGACGCCGCGGCCTTGGGCAGCCCGGTGGCGGTCACCTCGTCGATGAACTGGGCGCGCCGGCCCTCCATCATCTCGGCGATCCGGTAGAGGATCTGGCCGCGGTTGTACGCGGTCGCGCCCGACCAGCCGGGGAAGGCCTTGCGGGCCGCGACCACCGCGTCCCGGGCGTCCTTGCGTGAGGCCTTCGCAGCGTTGGCGAGGAAGTTCCCCTTGGCGTCGTTCACCGGATAGGACCTGCCCGATTCCGATCGAGGGAAGGCTCCCCCGATGAACAGCTTGTAGGTCTTGCGTACGGCGAGCCGCCGCGCCTCACTCATCGCCCCTCCACCTCTGCCTGACCACCTGTCCCTCGGCGAACCGGGCCGGGCGGGCCGCGGCGCGCACCCGCCGCGCACCGGGCCCGGCGGACGGCGGGACGGGCCTAGTCATCGGCCCTCCAGATCCGCTGCGACTCGGCGGAGGGCCGGGCGGGCTTGTACACCTGGCCGCAGCGGCACACCCCGCCGCGGTGGGCGTACCAGCCGCGCCGCACCGTGAACCGGCGGCTGCGGTGCACCCGCGAGTAGCCGTTGCCCGCCCCGACGACGGCACGCCGCACCCAGCGGCGTTTTCTGGTGTGGAAACACTCAGGTGACGTCAAGGTAGGCCTCCAGTCCGTGGCGGCCGCCCTCGCGCCCGTACCCCGACTCCTTGTATCCCCCGAACGGCGCGGTGGGGTCGAACCGGTTGTAGGTGTTCGCCCACACCACCCCGGCCCGCAGCCGCTCGGCCATCCACAGGATGCGCGAGCCCTTCTCGGTCCAGATGCCCGCGGACAGGCCGTACGGGGTGTTGTTCGCCTTCGCCACCGCCTCCTCGGGGGTGCGGAAGGTGAGCACGGACAGCACCGGGCCGAAGATCTCCTCGCGGGCGATGCGGTGCGACTGGGCCACGCCGGTGAAGATCGTCGGCGGGAACCAGTAGCCCTTCTCCGGCAGCGTGCAGGCCGGCGACCAGCGCACGGCGCCCTCGGCCTCGCCGGACGCGGCGAGCTCGGTGATCTTGGCGAGCTGCTGCGCCGAGTTGATCGCGCCGATGTCGGTGTTCTTGTCGAGCGGGTCGCCGAGCCGCAGCGTGCCGACCCGGCGGCGGAGCGCCTCGAGGAACTCCGCCTCGATCGACTCCTGGACCAGCAGCCGGGAGCCCGCGCAGCACACGTGGCCCTGGTTGAAGAAGATCCCGTTCACCACGCCCTCGACCGCCTGGTCGATCGGCGCGTCCTCGAACACGATGTTCGCGGCCTTGCCGCCGAGCTCGAGGGTGAGCCGCTTGCCGGTGCCCGCCACCTGGCGGGCGATCTGCCGCCCGACCTCGGTGGAGCCGGTGAACGCGACCTTGTCCACGCCCGGGTGGGCGACGAGCGCGGCCCCGGTGTCCCCGGCGCCGGTGATGATGTTCACCACGCCGGGCGGCAGCTCGGCCTGCAGGCAGATCTCCGCGAACAGCAGCGCGGTGAGCGGGGTGGTCTCCGCGGGCTTGAGCACCACGGTGTTGCCGCAGGCGAGCGCCGGGGCGACCTTCCACGCGAGCATGAGCAGCGGGAAGTTCCACGGGATCACCTG
>QGUZ01000510.1 GCA_003242605.1 Actinomycetota bacterium | reverse complement strand
CCGGGGCCGAGTCGCTCGCCGCCACCGCGCCGGAGCGGTACGCCGAGCTGCGCGAGCGGGTGGGCGAGGAGGTGCTGCGCAAGGTCTGCCGCCAGATCGTGCTCCACCACCTCGACGAGTGCTGGTCCGACCACCTGGCGTTCCTCGAGGACCTGCGCGAGGGCATCCACCTGCGGGTGCTCGGGCGGCAGAACCCGCTCGACGAGTTCCACAAGGAGTCGGTGCGCGCGTTCGGCAACCTGCTCGACGAGGTCGCCCGCCGGTCGGTCGCCACCTTCGAGGAGTCCGAGATCACCGAGGACGGCATCGACCTCGAGGCGGCCGGCCTGCTGCGGCCCAGCGCGACCTGGACCTACCTCGTCCAGGAGAACCCGTTCGGCAGCGAATGGGACCGCATCACCCGCCGCCTCTCCGGCCGGGGCCGCCGCTGACCGGAGCGTGACACGCCCGCGACCGGACAGAACGGGCCGCCGGCCGATCATCCGGAGCGTTGTCCGGCCGTGGCCCGGAGCCCGGCGTGGCCCCGCACCCCAAACGATATGTAACCGATGTGAAACACCCCGGTCCGGCCGGTGACCCCCGCCACGATTGACGCATGAACGAAGGCGTGCCACCGACGTCGAAACAGATCGTCAAAACGGCCGGGCGGGCCCTTCGCGCCGGTCTCGCCGGGTTGCTGTCGATCGCATGGGTCCCACCCGTGGCCCTGCTGGTGGCGTGGCTGGCGGGCTTCGCCGTCCCGGACGACCCGGGCATTCCCTTTGCCGACGAACGCAGGTTCGCGCTCCAGCTGCAGTTTCTTTTCTACGGATTGATCGCCGGATACATCCTCGGATTCGTTTTCTCCTGGCCGCTGCTCCGCGGGCTGAAGGTACGGCCGGTCGCCCCGGTCGTCCTCGGCAGCGGGGCCGTCATGCTGGGATCCTGGGCGATGGCGATATCGGAGGTTCCCTGGTGGCCCCTGCAGTTCGCCGCGTTCGGCGCGATCCCGGTCTACGCGTTCACGGCGGCGGTCACCACACCGGACGTCGGATGGGTGGCGCGGGCCGTCGTCGCCGTCGCATCGCTCGCGTGCGGCGTGGGGGTCGTGCAGCTGCTGCAGATGGTGGTGGGACTCCGTTGACCGGATGCTTTCGTCCCACGGCAACCTGCGGTGACCGAGATGATATGCAAATAACGTGAAACAAGTATTTACCGAAGGACAGTGGCGCATCACCATGCGGTCGTGAAGCGATCCGCGGAGGTGCATTCCGGACGGCTCACCGAGGTGAGCCTACGGGCGATGCTGGCCGGTTCCGCCGGGCTGGCGCTTCCGGTCAGCCTGCTGTTCTGGATGGCGGCGGTGGCGATGGTCGTCCCGTCCGACCGCGCGTGCGGCCTCTTCGGCTGCCTGGGTTACGTGTTCCTCGCCTGGGAGGGCGGACGCTGGGCCGCGCTCGTGCTCGCCTGGCCGCTGCTCCACCTGCTGCGGGTACGGCCGGCCTTCCCGGTCGCCCTCGGTGGCGCGGCCCTCCTGGTCCTGATCTGGGAGCTGGCCGCGGCGCACGCGGATCCCTTGCCGTACCCCGGCTTTCTCCTCTGGTTCTCGTTGTTCGGCGGCATCCCCGCCTACGCGCTCGTGGCGGCGCTCACCGCGCCCGGCGCCCGATGGGCGACGCGGACCATCGTGGCCGCCGGGTGCGTCGCCTACGCCGCGGTCGCCGTGCCGCTGCTGCCGCAGGTGCTGATCGTGCTGTTCAAGCCCCTGTGACCGGTGGCGGCTCGCCGCGCGCGCCGAGCAGGAACCAGACGATCTTCCCGCCGCCCGGCATCCGGGCCCAGCCCCAGTCGTCGGCCACCCGGTCGACGATGAGCAGCCCCCGTCCCCCGGTCGCGTCCGGGTCGCCGGGGCGCACCCGCGGCAGGTGCTCTCCCCCGTCGTACACCTCGCCGTACACCCACCGGCCGTTCGTGCCGAGCCGCAGGTGGATCGCGCCGGCGCCGTGCCGTACCGCGTTGGTGACGAGCTCGGTGACGATCAGGCAGCAGTCCTCGACCAGCTCGGCCGCGCCCCAGGCGGCGAGCTCACGCCGTACCGCGGCGCGGGCCGTGCGCGCGCTCCCGGCGTCGGGCGCGAGCGGGCAGTCGTAGGTGCGCGCGGGAGCCGGGGCGGGATTCGCGACGAAATCGGGGACCCCGCGGCACACGCCGTCGTCGTACGCCGCCCCGCGCTCGGCGCCGTACTCGAAACCACCGCAGCCGACCCGCTGCGCCCGCTCCGCCGCCAGAAAGTGGGACACCTGCTCCTCCTTTGGAGTGGGAGCGCTCCCACAAAATGCTACCCAATCGTCCACCGGTTGTGCACGTTTCGAAACGAAATTGCCACGGAAAACGAGGCCGCCGGAAATCGCTGACAATCGTTCGCAGCCTCGTGTCAGGGCCATTCCTCCTGGTAC
>QGUZ01000191.1 GCA_003242605.1 Actinomycetota bacterium | reverse complement strand
CGGCGGGCCGCCGCGGCCGTCCGGCGGCGGGCGGCAGCGGCCGGCCGGCCCCGCCGCCACCGCGCAGGGCCCGGCCGGCGGGCCCGGCCCGGCGTCCCCGGGCCCGTGGCCGCAGGGTGCGGGAGCGCCCGCCGTCTTCCCGGCGCCGCCGCCCCCGCCCGCGGAGAGCGGCGGCCGCGCCGCCGAGGGGACCGGCTCCGGCTACCGCTCGCCGTGGTTCGAGCCGGAGCGGCCGCGGCCCCCGGCGGGTCCCGGCGCGTTCCCGTCCCCGCCACCGGCTCCCGCGCCGGAGCCGGCCGACGACGATGACGACGACCTCGACGGGCTGCCGCGGCGGATCCCGCAGGCGAGCCTCGCCCCGCAGCTGCGCAGGCGGCTCAACCAGGACGAGGTCACGTCGCGGTCGCCGGAGGAGCTCAGGCGCCTGATGTCGGCCATGCAGCACGGCTGGCGGCAGGGCCGCCGCGTGGTCGAGCAGGCGGGCGGCGCGACGCCCGGCCCGGAGACCGGTCACCCCGCGTCCCGGCCCGGGGTCCCCGGCGAGGGAACCGGCGGCCACCCCGAGCAGGGACGCGGTCAGACCGAGCAGGGACACGACATGTGGATTCGAAAGGACGGCAACCCCGATGTCCGACCCGAGAACTGAGCTGAGCTGGCTGCTCGACGACCTGACGAGGCGAGTTCCGGGCATCCGGCACGCGATCGTGCTGTCGGCCGACGGGCTCGCCATGGGCGCGTCGCGCGACCTCACCCGGGAGGACGCCGAGCACCTGTCCGCGATCGCCGCGGGCAGCCACAGCCTGGCGCTTGGTGCGGGGCGTCACTTCGGTATGGGCGGTGTGCGGCAGACCATCATCGAGCTCGAGGGTGGTTTTCTGCTCATCACCGCGGCCGGGCAGGGCGCCCGCCTCGCCGTGATCACCGAGGCCGATGCCGAGCTCGGCATGATCACCTACGAGATGGCCCTGTTGGTGAAGCGGGTCGGTGAGCACCTGTCGACGCAGCCGCGGGTGGCCGCGCCGGCCCCGGCCTGGAACGGCCCGCAGCAGTGACGACCGAGGGTCCCGGGCCGCTGATCAGGCTCTTCGGGCTCACCAAGGGCCGGGCGCGCCCGGACGGTGAACCGATCGATCTGGTGGCCATCGTCACCACGCTCCGCATGCCGGCGGACCCCGGCGACCTGATCCCGGAGCAGATGAAGGTGCTGCAGGTGTGCCGCAGGCCCACCCCGGTGGCCGACGTGGCGGCCCAGCTCGAGCTGCCGCTCAACGTCACCCGGGTGATCCTCGGCGACCTGCGGCGTGAGGGACTGGTGGCCATCGATCGTCCGCGACCGGTGGCTCAGGCGTTCGACGAGCGACTCTACAGGGAAGTGCTGCATGGACTTCGCAGCCTCTGAACCGACCGCGGCCACGGCCCCGCCGCCCATGGCGATCAAGATCCTCATCGCCGGGGGCTTCGGCGTGGGCAAGACCACCCTGGTCGGGACGATCAGCGAGATCCGGCCGCTGCACACCGAGGAGTTCCTGACCGATCGCAGCATCGGGATCGACGACACCTCGGCGGTGTCGGGCAAGGTCACCACGACGGTGGCGCTCGACTTCGGCCGGATCACCATCCGGGACGGGCTGTGGCTGTACCTGTTCGGCACCCCCGGGCAGGACCGCTTCTGGTTCATGTGGGACGAGCTCGCGCTGGGCGCGCTCGGCGCCGTCGTGCTCGCCGACACCCGCCGCCTGCAGGACTGCTTCCCGGCCGTGGACTACTTCGAGCAGCGCGGCATCCCCTTCGTCGTGGGGGTGAACCAGTTCGACGGGGCCCGCCGGTACGAGCCGAGCAAGATCCGCAAGGCGCTGGGGATCGCCCCGGAGATCCCCATCATCCTGTGCGACGTGCGGCAGCGCGAGTCGGTCAAGGAGGTGCTGACCACCCTCGTCACCTACGCGGTGAAGGGGGTGGCCGTCGACCCCGACCCGGTGGGCTGAGCGGGCGCCCGCGGACCCGGCGACGTCCCAGGACGCCGGGCCACCGCCGGTACGGCCCCGCCTCCGCGCCCGGCGAGCCGGGGCGTGCCGTACCCCGGGCCGCGCCGTACGGCACGGCCGCCTGCGCGCCGGGCCGGGCGGAAGGGGGGGAGCCGCGCCCGTGGCGCCGCACCCGCACCCGGCGCCAGGGGCGCGGCCCGCACGCCATACGGCGCTTTATGTACTTTTCTGGCAATACATACTGCTATTGACCGATCACGCAGTGTCGGCGGGCGGTAATACTCTGGAGGGAGCCTGCACGGCAGGCCGCCTCCGGGCGGTCCCGCGTCGGTGAGGAGCGTGGTCGAGTCGAGTTCGCTATGGCGTCTTAAGTCGTATCTGCGCCCGCACCTGCGGGCGCTCGCGCTGATCTGGGTCGCGGCGACCGCGGGCATCGCGGTCGGCATCGTGATCCCGCTGGTGAGCAGGGAGATCATCGACGGGCCGGTGCGCCACGGCGACGCGGGCGCGCTGCTCCCGCTCGGCCTGCTCGCCCTCGGCCTCGGCGCCGCCGAGGCGTTCCTCATCTTCCTGCGCAGGTGGACCCAGGTGCGGCCGGTGCTCGGCCTGGAGACCGCGCTGCGCGACGACCTCTACCGCCACCTGCAGCGGCTGCCGATGAGCTTCCACGACGAATGGCAGTCGGGCCAGCTGCTCTCCCGCGCCACCACGGACCTGTCCGTGATCCGGCGCTTCTTTGGGTTCGGGCTGCTGTTCCTCGTGATGAACGTGATCCAGCTCGGCACCGTGATCGCGCTGCTGCTGCACATGCACTGGCCGCTCGGCCTGCTCGTGCTCGGCACCGCGGTGCCGATCATCGTGCTGTCGGTGCGGTTCGAGCGGCGGTACCGCAAGGTCTCCCGGCAGGTCCAGGACGAGCAGGGCGACCTCGCCACCCTGGTGGAGGAGTCCGCGCTCGGCATCCGCACGATCAAGGCGTTCGGGCGGCGGCAGCACGTCTACGCGGGCTACGACGAGGCCGCCCGCCGCCTGCACGGCACGATCATGCGCAAGGTCCGGCTCTCCGCCCGGTTCTTCACCTTGGTCGAGGTGATCCCGAACGTCACGCTCGCCCTGGTGCTGCTGCTCGGCGCGCTCGCGGTCGGCTCGGGCGGGCTCACCGTCGGCACCCTGGTCGCGTTCACCACGCTCGTGCTCCAGCTCGGCTGGCCGGTCTCCTCGCTCGGCTACATCCTCGCCCTCGGCCAGGAGGCGATGACCGCCGCCGACCGGGTGCTGGAGGTGCTCGACACCCGCCCGGCGATCACCGGCGGCCCGATCGTGCTCGAGCGGCCGCGCGGCCACGTGCGGTTCGAGGGCGCCGGGTTCCGCTTCCCCGGGGCGGGCCGCCCGGTGCTGCACGACGTGTGGCTCGAGGTACGGCCCGGCGAGACGGTCGCCGTGGTGGGCGCGACCGGCTCCGGCAAGACCACGCTCACCGCGCTCGTGCCCCGGCTGCGCGACGTCACCGCGGGCCGGGTCACCATCGACGGCCACGACGTGCGCGACCTGACCCTGGCGTCGCTGCGCTCGGTGGTCGCCACCGCGTTCGAGGAGCCCACGCTGTTCTCGATGAGCGTGCGGGAGAACCTCATGCTCGGCAACCCGCGCGCCACCGAGCGGGAGCTGCGCGAGGCGCTGGAGATCGCCCAGGCGACCTTCGTCTACGACCTGCCGTGGGGGCTCGACACCCGGATCGGCGAGCAGGGCATGTCGCTGTCCGGAGGGCAGCGGCAGCGGCTCGCGCTCGCCCGGGCCGTGCTCGCCCGGCCGCGGGTGCTCGTGCTCGACGACACCCTGTCCGCGCTCGACGTGGAGACCGAGGCCTTGGTGGAGGCGGCGCTGAAGGAGGTGCTCAGCGACGTGACCGGCATCGTCGTCGCGCACCGGGCCTCCACCGTGCTGCTCGCCGACAAGGTCGCGCTGCTCAGCGGCGGCACCGTCACCCACGTCGGCCGCCACCAGGAGCTGCTCGCCCGGGTGCCCGAGTACCGCGCGCTGCTCGCCCAGGACGCCGACCTCGACCCCGAGGGGGCGCTGCGATGAGCGCGGCCCCCGACCCCGCCGCGCCGCCCGGGGCCGCGGGGGTCCCGCCCGCCGCGGCCGGCTGGCGCGGGGTGGCCGCCGAGCCGGAGCCGGACGAGCCGCGCGGCCGGGCCTTCCTGCTGCTCGACCGCTCCGGCCGGTCCCGGCGGCTGCTCGGCGCGCTGCTGCGGCCGCACCGCGCGGCGATCGCGCTGCTCGTGGTGCTCATCGTGGTGTCGGCCGCGGCCGGGCTCGCCATCCCGTACCTGGTCAAGGTCGGCATCGACGCGGGCATCCCGCCGCTGGTGGCGGGGCACGCCCCGGCCACCCTGCTGGCGGCCGTCGGCGGCGTGCTCGGCGCCGCGCTGCTGCAGGGGCTCACCCGGCAGGCGTTCCTGCGGCTGTCCGGCCGGGTCGGCCAGGACATCCTGCTCGAGCTGCGCCGCCGGGTGTTCACCCACTTCCAGCGGCTGTCGCCGGCGTTCCACGAGCGGTACACCTCGGGCCGGGTGATCGCCCGGCTCACCTCCGACGTCGAGGCGATCTCGGAGATGCTCGGCTCCGGCTTCGACCGGGTGGTCACCGCCGTGCTCACCCTCGCCGGCACCGCGGCCATGCTGCTCGTGCTCGACGCCCGGCTCGCCCTCGTCGCGCTGCTGCCGCTCCCGGTGCTCGTGCTGCTCACGCTGTGGTACCGGCGCGAGTCCGCCGCCGCCTACCGCCGCACCCGGGAGACCGTGGCGCTGCTGATCGTGCACTTCGTCGAGTCGATGACCGGCATCCGCGCGGTGCAGGCGTTCCGCCGCGAGGAGCGCAACCAGGAGATCTTCGAGCGGCTCAACGCCGACTACCGGGACGCCAACCGGCGCAGCATGCACCTGTCCGCGCTGTACATGCCGGGCACGAAGCTGATCGGCAACGTCACCGTCGCGCTCGTGCTGCTGTACGGCGGGTGGCTAGCGCTGCACGGCTCGGTGACCGTCGGCGTGCTCGCCGCCTTCCTGCTCTACCTGCGGCAGTTCTACGAGCCGATGCAGGACCTGTCCCAGTTCTACACCTCGGTGCAGTCGGCCGGGGCCGCGCTGGAGAAGCTCGCCGGGGTGCTGGCGGAGCGCCCCGCGGTGGCCGGGCCGGCCCGTGCGGCGGCGCTGCCCTCGGGGCGGGGGCCGGGGGGCGGGGTGGGGCGGGAGGGCGTGGAGTTCCGGTCCGGCGACGGCCCGCCGGTGCTGCACCGGATCGACCTGGCGATCCCGGCCGGGCAGACCGTGGCGCTGGTCGGGCCGACCGGGGCGGGCAAGACCACGCTGGCCAAGCTCATCGCCCGGTTCTACGACCCGGTGGCCGGGCGGGTGCTGCTCGACGGGGTGGACCTGCGCGATCTCGACGAGGCCACGCTGCGCCGCACCGTGGTGATGGTGACCCAGGAGAACTTCCTGTTCTCCGGCACGGTGGCGGACAACATCCGGTTCGGGCGGCCGGACGCCACCATGGCCGAGGTGGTCGCGGCGGCGAGGGCGATCGGCGCGCACGAGTTCATCGCCGGGCTGCCGGACGGCTACCACACCCGGGTGGGCAAGCGCGGCGGGCGCATGTCCGCGGGCCAGCGGCAGCTCGTCGCGTTCGCCCGGGTGTTCCTCGCCGACCCGGCCGTGCTCATCCTCGACGAGGCCACCTCCAGCCTCGACGTGCCGAGCGAGCGGCTGGTGCAGCGGGCGATGGCCACCGTGCTCGCCGGCCGTACCGCGCTGATCATCGCGCACCGGCTGTCCACGGTGGAGATCGCGCAACGGGTGCTCGTGGTGGAGGACGGGCGCATCGTCGAGGACGGGCCGCCGGACCGGCTCATCGCCGCCGCGGGACGGTTCGCCGCGCTGCGGCGGGCCTGGCTCGACAGCATCGCCTGACGGACGTCATCCCAGGTTGTCCGTGGTCGGGGGAGTATACGAAAAGAGTCTCGTTCCCGAAGTGTGATGGGTATTCGGCGCCTGCGCCGCAGCAAGTGTCGTACGCTCCGATCGTGTCGTATGGGGAGGATGGGAGCGATGGGACTCGTGCGGTCCCGTCCTACATAACGGCCGAGGCAGAGACCGTACCGATCCCGAAGATCGTGGCGAGCCCGCCGCGACCGCCCGCCCCGCCGCCGCGGGAGTCGCTGTGGCAGCGGCTGGGCGACCTGCCGATGCGGGTCATCTACCGGTTCGCGGCCGGTGCCGCGGCGGTGATCGTCCTGGCCGGCGGTGGCGTGACCTACTGGGTCACCCGGGACGACGAACGCCCCTCCTCGACCGTCGCCGCCCCGGAGACCACGCCCACCACCACGGCGACCGCCGCCTCCGCCGTCGCGTCGGCCGATGCGACACCCGCGCCCTCGGCGTCCCCGGACGGGTCGCCGGCCACCGCGCCCGCGACCGTCGAGCCGGCGTCCGCGGACACCGGCTCGCCCGCCACCACGCCGGAGCCGACCGCCTCGCCCGGCCAGGACCCGGCGCACAAGCGCCTGAAGCCGGTCGAGGCCGCGCTCGCCGACCCCCGGATCCCGGGGCGGCCGAAGACGAGGAAGCTCGGCAAGCTGCCCGGCAAGCCGGCCAGGGTCGCCCGGTGGATCAAGGACCGGCGGTCCCGCATCGCCGTACCCCGGCTGGCCGGCAGGTGGCGGCCGGCGACGCCGAAGCCGTTCGCGACCCGCCAGGTGCTGCCGCGCGCCAAGGGGGCCGGCCACCGCGCGCTGCTCGTCTCGTGCCCGGTGCCGATCCTGGTCCAGGACCGGCTCAAGGACACCGCGCTGCTGGCCGCCCGCTGGTCGCTCAACCACCAGCCCGAGGGCGCGACGATCAAATGGGTGGCGTCGCAGCCGCGCAAGGTGGGCAAGCGCGACGCCTGGCTCATCGCCTACCAGGTGAAGTACCGGGTCAAGGGGAAGAAGCGCACGTCCATGGCCGCCGTGCTGCTGACCGAGGTGCCGAAGCGCAAGCCCGCGATGGTGTTCGTCGCCATCCCCGACAGCCAGAAGCGGTACTGGCGGCACATCAACACGATCGTGTCCAGCGTGCGCCCGGTGAAGTGACCCGGGACGGGCGGTGCCGCCGGCCGGGCCGCGGCCGGGGCCGGCGGCGCCGCCCGGACGGCGGCGGGGCCGCCGCGGCGCCGCCAGTAGGCTGGGGCGACATGAGCGAGATCGTGCTGGCTTCCGCGTCCCCGGCCCGGCTCGCCGTGCTGCGCGGCGCCGGGCTCGACCCCAAGGTCGTGGTCAGCGGGGTCGACGAGGAGGCGATCAGCGCCGGCAGCCCGGCCGAGCTGTGCCTGGCGCTGGCCCGGGCGAAGGCGTCCGCCGTGGCCGGCGGGCTGACCGGCGGGCTCGTCATCGGCTGCGACTCGGTGCTCGAGCTCGACGGGCGCGCGTACGGCAAGCCCGCCTCGGCGGAGGACGCCATCGCCCGGTGGCGGATGATGCGGGGCCGTACCGGGCGGCTGCTCACCGGGCACTGTGTGATCGACGCGGCCACGGGGCGGGAGGCGGCCCGGGTGGCGTCCACCGTGGTGCGGTTCGGGCGGCCGTCGGACGAGGAGATCGCGGCGTACGTGGCGACGGGGGAGCCGCTGCGGGTGGCCGGCGCGTTCACCCTCGACGGGTTCGGCGGCTGGTTCGTCGAGGGCATCGACGGCGACCACGGCAACGTGCTCGGCATCTCGCTGCCGCTGCTGCGCGAGCTCTTCGCCGAGCTCGGCGTCCCGGTCACCACGCTGTGGCGGCCGCCGTCCTGACGGGCGGTACGGCCCGGCGCCGGCGCGGCCGCGGGCGGGGCGAATCATGATCACTGCCGGGGAAGGCGGCGAATCGGTAGGGTTCCCGGCATGACTCGCGAGATCGCGCATGCCGGTACGGGGATGAGCGGGGTGGCCGCCGGGATCCGCAGTTTCCTCGCGGGGCTGCGGTGGGTGGTGCGCAATCCCGGCTGGTGGTTCCTCGGGCTCGTCCCGGCGCTGCTGGCGCTGGTGCTGTACGTCCTCGCCTTCGTGCTGCTCGCCCTGCACGTCGGGGACCTGACCAGGCTGGTCACCCCGTTCGCCGAGGGGTGGCCGGATGGGCTGCGCGGGGTCTTCCGGTTCCTCGTGGGCGTCCTGATCTTCGGGACCGGCCTGGTCATCGCGATCAAGACGTACGTCTCGGTCACGCTCGTGATCGGCGACCCGTTCTACGAGAAGCTGTCCGAACGGGTCGAGCGCGACATGGGCGGGCTGCCCGAGGCGCCCGAGGTGTCGCTGTGGCGGTCGATCGCGCGCTCGGTGCGGGACAGCGTGGTGATCATGCTGTGGGTCGCCGCGCTGACGATCCCGCTGTTCGTGCTCGGCTTCGTGCCGGTGATCGGGCAGACCGTGGTGCCGGTGCTCGGCGCGCTGGTGTCCGGGTTCTTCCTCGCGGTCGAGCTCACCGGCCTGCCGATGGAGCGGCGCGGGCTGCTGCGCCGTGACCGGTTCACGATCCTGCGCCGGAACCTGGGGGCGGCGCTCGGCTTCGGGGTGGTCGCCTTCCTCATCTTCCTGATCCCGCTCGCGGTGGTGGTGACGATGCCCGCCGCGGTGGCCGGGTCGGTCGTACTGGTGCGCACGCTGGTGCCCGAGCCCGAGCCCGAGCCGGACGCGGCCGCGGACGGCTCGCCCGCCCTCCCGCCGGAGCGGCGCTGATCCGGCCGCCGGGCCCGCCGCCGTCGGCGCGCCGCTTCGGTCCTCGGTCGGCGATCGGTCGCGGTTATCCACAGAACCCGGTTCGGCCGTCATGTGTCCGCCCTCCGGCGGGCAGGCTCATGGGCCATGAGCGTCGACGACAAGCCCCGGATGGTGCTGGCCACGCCGGCCGACCTGCTGTGCGCCCTGCCCTACCTGCTGGGCTTCCACCCCGCCGACAGCCTCGTGCTCGCCGGGTTCGCCGGACGCCCGCCCGACGGCCGGTTACGGCTGACGGCGCGGTGGGATCTGCCGCTCGCGGCCGGGGCGCCGCCCCGGCTGGCGCCGCTGCTCGCCCGGGAGGACGTGACCCGGGTGGCGCTGGTGGGCTACGGGCCCGGCACGCTCGTCACCCCCGCGATGGACGCGGTGATCCCCCTGCTGCGGGACGCGGGCGTGGCGGTGCTCGAGGCGCTCCGCACCGACGGGAGCCGCTACTGGTCGTACCTGTGCCGGAACGTCCGCTGCTGCCCGCCGGAGGGCGTGCCGTACGACGTGGCGTCGAGCCCGGTCGCGGCCCAGGCCACCCTGCACGGCATGGTGGCCCTCCCGGACCGGGACGCGCTGGAACGCACCCTCACCCCCGTCGGCGGCCCGGTACGGCGGGCCATGCGCCGGGCGACCGCGCGGGTCGCGGGCGGGTTCGGGCCCCGCCGGCCGCCGGCCCAGCGCCCCCTGCGCTCCACGCCGGTGTTCGGTACCGTGGGGGTGGCGCGGGCGGCGTCCTGTCTGTT
>QGUZ01000190.1 GCA_003242605.1 Actinomycetota bacterium | reverse complement strand
TCGACATCCGGCCCGCCGACCCCGACCGGCCGGTGCGCACCCTGTCCGGCGGCAACCAGCAGAAGGTGCTGCTCGCCCGCTGGCTGATCATGGAGCCGCGGCTGCTCATCCTCGACGAGCCCACCCGCGGCATCGACGTCGGGGCGAAGGCGGAGATCGAGCGGCTCGTCGCCGAGCTGTCCGCGCAGGGCATGGCCGTGTTGTTCATCTCCGCCGAGCTGGAGGAGGTGCTGCGGCTCAGCCACCGGGTGGGCGTGCTGCGCGACCGCACCCTCGTCGCCCGGCTCGACAACGACGGATCCCTCACCACCGACGCGCTCATGCGCGCGATCGCGAGCGGAGCGGCCTCATGACCCCGATCTCGTCCCCGCCGCGCGCCGGCGGCCCGGCCGCCGCGGCCGGCACGCCCCGGGCCACGCTGCGGTCCGCCCTCGGCGCGGCCGCCCGGCACCGCCTCGCCTGGCCGTGCCTGGTGCTGCTCGCGCTGCTCGGCCTCAACGTCGTGCTCACCGACGGCTTCCTCGCGGTCGAGCTGAAGCAGGGCCACCTGTACGGCGGGCTGGTGGACATCGCCCGGTTCGGCGCGCCGCTGATCCTCGTCTCGCTCGGCATGACCCTCGTCATCGCCACCGGCGGCATCGACCTGTCGGTCGGCTCGGTGGTGGCGATCGCCGGGGCGCTCGCCTGCCTGCACATCAGCGGCCTGGAGAACCAGAACTCGGTCCCCGGGGTGCTGGCCGCGGTCGGGCTCGCCCTCGGGCTCGCGGTCCTGCTCGGCGTGTGGAACGGCGTGCTCGTCGCGGTCGGCGGCATCCAGCCGATCATCGCCACGCTCGTGCTCATGGTCGCCGGGCGCGGCGTGGCCCAGCTCATCACCGACGGGCAGATCATCACGATCAACAGCGCGCCGTACAAGCTGATCGGCGGCGGCTACTGGCTCACCCTGCCGTTCTGCCTCATCGTCGCCGCGGTGATCACCGCGCTCGCCGCGCTGCTCACCCGGCGGCTCGCGCTCGGGCTGTTCATCGAGTCGGTGGGCGGCAACGCCGAGGCGAGCCGGCTGTCCGGCATCCGGGCGCGCGGCGTGCTCATCGTGGTCTACGCGTTCTGCGGGCTGTGCGCGGGCATCGCCGGGCTGATGATCAGCTCGAACGTGTCGAGCGCGGACGGCAACAACGCCGGGCTGTGGATCGAGCTGGACGCGATCCTCGCCGTGGTGATCGGCGGCACCGCGCTGTCCGGCGGCCGGTTCTCGCTCGCGGGCACCGTGCTCGGCGCGCTGATCATCCAGACCCTCACCACCACGATCTACGCGATCGGCGTGCCCCCGGAGACCACGCTGCTGTTCAAGGCCCTCGTGGTGACCGCGGTCTGCCTGATCCAGTCGCCCGCGTTCCGCCGCCGGGTCTTCCGGCGCCGCGGGCCACGCGGCGGCGCGGCGACGGCCGAGGCCCGCCGGGTCCGCGACGTTCCCGAGGAGGTGACCTCGTGACGGCCCAGGGCGCCACCACGGTACGGCGGGCGACGCGGCCCGCGATCCCGCGGGCCCGGGTGCCCGTGCTGGTGACCGCGGGCCTGCTCGTGGCGATGTTCGTCGCGGGCGGCCTGCGCTACGAGGGGTTCGCCAGCGGCCAGGTCGTGCTCAACGTCTTCATCGACAACGCGTTCCTGCTGGTGATCGCGGTCGGGATGACGTTCGTGATCCTGTCCGGCGGCATCGACCTGTCGGTGGGCGCGGTGGCCGCGCTCGCCACCATGATCGCGGCCACGCTGCTCCGCGACGGCTGGGCCGCCCCGGTGGTGATCGCGCTCGTGCTCGCGGTCGGCACCGTGCTCGGGCTGACGATGGGGGCGATCATCCACTACTTCGAGATCCAGCCGTTCATCGTCACCCTCGCCGGCATGTTCCTCGCCCGCGGCCTGTGCTTCACCATCGGCACCGACTCGATCCCGATCGACAACCCCGGCTTCACCGCCCTGGCGTACGGGCGCATCGACCTCGGCCCCGACCTGTGGCTGTCGCCGAGCGTGCTGATCGCGGCCGCGGTCGTGCTCGCCGGGGCGTACACGCTGCACCACACCCGGCTCGGCCGCACCGTCTACGCGGTCGGCGGCAACGAGCAGTCCGCGCTGCTCATGGGCCTGCCCGTGGCCCGGACGAAGATCGCGGTCTACACGATCAGCGGGTTCTGCGCCGCGCTCGGCGGGCTGCTGCTCGCCCTCTACATGCTGTCCGGGTACGGCCTGCACGCGGTCGGCATGGAGCTCGACGCGATCGCCGCGGTGGTGATCGGCGGCGCGCTGCTCAGCGGCGGCTACGGCAACCTCGCCGGCACCGTGCTCGGCGTGCTCGTGCTCGGCCTCACCCAGACGATCATCAGCTTCGAGGGCACGCTCAGCTCCTGGTGGACCAAGATCTTCATCGGCCTGCTGCTGTTCGTCTTCATCCTGCTGCAACGCCTGATCGTCGGCCGCCGCGAGTGATCGCGCGGCCGGCGTCCTGACGCACATCGACCCCCGCCCATTCCTGGAGTGGATGTGAACGCTAACCATGAAGATCGGTACGTGGTCGGCGTCGACTTCGGCACGCTGTCCGGCCGCGCCGTCGTCGTCCGGGTGCGCGACGGCGCCGAGCTGGGCTCGGCGGTGCACGAGTACGCCCACGGTGTGATCGACACCGAGCTGCCCAGCGGGGTGCCGCTCGGCCCGGACTGGGCGCTGCAGGCCCCCGGCGACTGGATCGAGGTGCTGCGCGTCGCCGTGCCGAAGGCGCTCGCGGTCGCGGGCGTGCCCGCCGAGCACGTGATCGGCATCGGCATCGACACCACCGCCTGCACCGTGCTGCCCGCGACCGCGGACGGCACGCCGCTGTGCGAGCGGTACCCGGACCGGCCGCACGCCTGGCCGAAGCTGTGGAAGCACCACGCCGCCCAGCCGCACGCCGACCGCATCAACGAGGTCGCCGCCCGCCGCGGCGAGCCGTGGCTGGCCCGGTACGGCGGCAAGCTCTCCTCCGAGTGGCAGTACGCCAAGGCGCTGCAGCTCCTCGAGGAGGACCCGGAGATCTACCACCTCGCCGAGCGCTGGATCGAGGCCACCGACTGGATCGTCTGGCAGCTCACCGGGGTGGAGACCCGCAACGTCTGCACCGCCGGGTACAAGGGCGTCTACCAGGACGGCCGCTACCCGGGCGACGACTTCCTCGCCGAGCTCAACCCCGACTTCGCCGGTTTCACCGCCAAGCTCGGCGGCGACCCGGTCCCGCTCGGCGCCCTCGCCGGCCGGCTCACCGCCCGCGCCGCCGAGTGGACCCGGCTGCCCGAGGGCATCGCGGTCGCGGTCGGCAACGTCGACGCGCACGTCACCGCGGCCGCCGCCGACGCGGTACGGCCCGGCCAGATGGTGGCGATCATGGGCACCTCCACCTGCCACGTGATGCCCTCCGACAAGCTCGCCGAGGTGCCCGGCATGTGCGGCGTGGTGCGCGACGGCATCGTGCCCGGCCTGTGGGGCTACGAGGCGGGCCAGTCCGGCGTGGGCGACATCTTCGCCTGGTTCGTGGAGAACTCGGTGCCCGCCTCCTACGCCGAGCGCGCCGCCGAACTCGGCATGAACCTGCACGAGTACCTCACCTCGCTCGCCGAGCGGCAGCCGGTCGGCGCGCACGGCCTGGTCGCGCTCGACTGGCACAACGGCAACCGGTCGGTGCTCGTCGACCACGACCTGTCCGGCGTGATCGTCGGCCAGACCCTCGCCACCCGGCCCGAGGACGTCTACCGCGCGCTGATCGAGGCGACCGCGTTCGGCACCCGGGTGATCGTGGAGACGTTCGAGGCGTCCGGGGTGCCGGTGGAGGAGTTCATCGTCGCCGGCGGCCTGCTGAAGAACCGCTTCCTCATGCAGGTCTACGCCGACGTGCTGCGCCGCCCGCTGTCGGTGATCGGCTCGAGCCAGGGCCCGGCGCTCGGCTCGGCGATCCACGCCGCGGTCGCCGCCGGGGCGTACCCGGACATCACCGCGGCCGCGGCGGCGATGGGCAAGCGCACCCCCGAGGCGTACGTGCCCGACCCGGCGCGGGCCGACGTCTACGACCGGCTCTACGCCGAGTACCGCAGGCTCCACGACCACTTCGCCGACGGCGCGATGCTGCACCGCCTGCGCGCGATCCGGAACGAGGCCCGCAAGTGACCGCGCGGCGCGGCCGGGCGGTGGCGCGCCCGCCCCCGCGCGCCCGGCCCGCCCCATCCGCACGGCCGCACGCCGCGGCCGGACCCGGCCGCGACGCGGCGGGCGCCCGAACGAACGTGACGAGGAGAGTGGAAGTGACCCAGAACCCCGAGACGACCGCGGCGCGTGGCGCGCCCGGCGGCGTGGAGTCGCCGGAGGTCGCGCGCATGCGCGAGACGGTCTGCGCCCTCCACGCCGAACTGGTCCGCTACAACCTGGTCGCCTGGACCGCGGGCAACGTCTCCGGCCGCGTGCCGGGGGAGGACCTGTTCGTCATCAAGCCGAGCGGCGTGCCGTACGACGAGCTCACCCCCGAGTCGATGGTCGTCTGCGACCTCGACGGCAACCGCGTGGCCGGCACGTACACCCCGTCCAGCGACACCGCCGCGCACGCCTACATCTACCGGCACATGCCGCACGTGGGCGGCGTGGTGCACACGCACTCGCCGTACGCCTCCGCATGGGCGGCCCGCGGCGAGCCGATCCCGTGCGTGCTCACCGCGATGGCCGACGAGTTCGGCGGCGACATCCCGGTCGGCCCGTTCGCGCTCATCGGCGGCGACGAGATCGGCAAGGGCGTGGTGGAGACCCTCACCGGGCACCGCTCCCCGGCCGTGCTCATGCGCAACCACGGCGTGTTCACCATCGGCGACTCGCCGCGGGCCGCGGTGAAGGCCGCCGTGATGTGCGAGGACGTGGCCCGAACCGTCCACCTCGCCCGGCAGCTCGGCGAGCCGCTGCCGCTCGCGCAGGAGGACATCGACCGGCTGTACGACCGCTACCAGAACGTCTACGGACAGAGGGGATGACGGTGAAGATCTGGTTCCTCACCGGCAGCCAGGGCCTGTACGGCGAGGCGACGCTGCGCCAGGTCGCCGAGCAGTCGCAGCGGATCGCCGCCGAGCTGAACGCGTCCCTGAGCGCGGCCCTCGGCCCCGCGATGGCGGTCGAGGTGGAGTGGCGGCCGGTGCTCACCGAGGCGGACGCGATCCGCCGGGCCTGCCTGGAGGCGAACGCCGACGACGACTGTCTCGGCCTGATCGCCTGGATGCACACGTTCTCGCCCGCGAAGATGTGGATCGCCGGCCTGGACGCGCTGCGCAAGCCGCTGGTGCACCTGCACACCCAGGCGAACCTGGAGTTGCCGTGGGACACCATCGACATGGACTTCATGAACCTCAACCAGGCCGCCCACGGCGACCGCGAGTTCGGCCACATCCAGACCCGGATCGGCGTGCCGCGCAAGACCGTGTTCGGGCACGTCTCCGACGAGCACGTGGTCGCCCGCATCGCCGCCTGGACCCGGGCCGCGGCCGGGCGGGCCGAGCTCGCCTCGCTGCGGCTGGTCCGGTTCGGCGACAACATGCGGGACGTCGCCGTCACCGAGGGTGACAAGGTCGAGGCCCAGCTGCGGCTGGGGGTGTCGGTGAACACCCACGGCGTGACCGAGCTCGCCGACGTGGTGCACGCCGCCTCGGACGCCGAGGTGACCGCGCTGGTCAAGGAGTACGCGGACCGCTACCGCATGGCGCCGGAGCTGCTCCCCGGGGGCGAGCGGCACGAGTCGCTGCGGTACGCCGCCCGCATCGAGGTCGGCCTGCGGCACTTCCTCCAGGACGGCGGCTTCCGCGCGTTCACCACGAACTTCGAGGACCTCGGCCCGCTGCGCCAGCTGCCCGGCATCGCCGTGCAGCGGCTCATGGCCGACGGGTACGGCTTCGGCGCCGAGGGCGACTGGAAGACGTCGGCGCTGCTGCGCACGGTCAAGCGCATGGCCGAGGGCCGGCCGGGCGGCACCTCGTTCATGGAGGACTACACCTACCACCTGGTGCCCGGCGAGGAGCTCATCCTCGGCGCGCACATGCTCGAGATCTGCCCGACGATCGCCGCGGGCACGCCGAGCTGCGAGATCCACCCGCTGTCGATCGGCAACCGGGAGGACCCGGTGCGGCTGGTGTTCGACGCCGAGCCGGGCCCCGCCGTGGTGGTCGGGCTCGCCGACCTCGGCGACCGGTTCCGGCTGGTGGCGAACGAGGTGGACGTGGTGCCGCCGCCGCAGCCGCTGCCCCGGCTGCCGGTCGCCCGCGCGGTCTGGCGGCCCCGCCCCAACCTGCGCACCTCGGCCGAGTCGTGGCTGATCGCGGGCGCCCCGCACCACACCGTGCTCACCGCGGGGGTCGGGGTGGAGGAGCTGACCGACCTGGCCGACATGCTCGGCGTCGAGCTGCTCGTCATCGACGCGGACACCACGCCGCGCCGGTTCGCCGCCGAGATGCGCTGGAACCAGGCCTACTACCGCCTCGCCCAGGGCCTGTGACGCCCCGCGCCGCCGCCCCCGCCGCGCCCCCGCCCGGCCGGCGGCGGCCCGGCGGGGCGGCCGTACGGCCCGGCGCGCCGGGGCGGGGGGGCGGCCGGGGCAGGGCAGGGGGCGGAACCGGCCGGCGTGGAAGACCAGCGGGGTGACGCCGTCGCCGGCGTCCAGGTCGTGCACGCGGAACACCACGATGTCGTGGTCGCCCGCGGGGATCCGCCGCTCGACGGCGCAGCCGAACCAGGCGGCCGCCCCCTCGATGAACACGCAGCCGTCGGGGGTGGACCGCCAGGCCACCCCGCTGAACCGGTCGCCGGTGCGCGACCCGAGCTGCCGCCCGATCCGCTCCTGGTGCGCGGCGAGCACGCTGATCCCGATCCGGGGCAGGTCGCGCAGCAGCGGCCAGGTGCTCGAGGTGTGCGCCACGCAGACCGACACCAGCGGCGGGTTGAGCGACACCGGGACGAACGAGCTCGCCGCGATGCCGGCCGGGCGGCCGCCGACCAGGCCCGCGACGGCCACGACCCCCTGCGGGTAGGCGCCGTAGACGCGGCGCAGCGCGAGTTCCACCGTGGTCATGCCGATCCTCCATCAGGCGGGGCGGGGATGTCGTCCGGCAGGAAGGGGATGTGGCCGCCGCCGGCGGCGCCGAGGTCGGGGAAGAGGCCGCGGCGGGCCAGGTGCGGCAGCACGCCCTCGCCGAACCAGAACAGCTCCTCCAGGTGCGGGTAGCCGGACAGGATGAACTCGTCGATGCCGAGGCTCGCGTACTCGGCGATGCGCTCGGCGACCTCGGCGTGGCTGCCGACGAGCGCGGTGCCGGCGCCGCCGCGGACCAGCCCGACGCCGGCCCACAGGTTCGGCGCCACCTCCAGGGCGCGCACGTCGCGCCAGCTGCCGTCGGCGCGGTGGCGCTCGTGCAGCTCCCGCATGCGCCGCTGGCCGGTGGACTCGCTGCGGGCCAGCCCGGCCTGGGCGGCGGCCACGGTCCGCTCGTCGAGCGCGGCGAGCAGCCGCCCGGCCTGCCGCCAGGCCTCCTCGGCGGTGTCCCGGGTGATCACGTGCAGCCGGACGCCGAAGCGGAGCTTGCGGCCGCGGGCCGCGGCGAGCTCCCGGATCCACTCGAGCTTGCGGGCCACCGCGTCGGGCGGCTCGCCCCAGGTGAGGTAGACGTCGGCGTGCTCGGCGGCGACCGGGCCGGCCGGGGCGGACGAGCCGCCGAAGTACAGCGGCGGCACCGGCGCGGGGAGCCGCGGCAGCCGCGCCCCCTCGACGTGCAGGTGGGCGCCGCGGGCGGTGACCGTCTCCCCGGCCCACAGCCGCCGCACGATCGCGAGGAACTCGGCGCACCGCGCGTACCGGTCGTCCTTGGCCAGGTGGTCGCCGTAGGCGCGCTGCTCGTGCGGCTCGCCGCCGGTGACCACGTTGAGCAGCAGCCGCCCCGGCGCGTGCAGGGTGAACGTGGCGGCCATCTGCGCGGCGAGCGTGGGGCTGAGCAGGCCGGGGCGGAACGCCACCAGGAACGCCAGCCGCTCGGACTCGCGGGCGAGCATCGCCGCGGTGAGCCAGGCGTCCTCGCACCAGGCCCCGGTGGGGACGAGCGCCCCGGTGAAGCCGAACTCCTCGGCCGCGCGGACGATCGAGGACAGGTAGCCGAGCGAGGCCCGCCGGTCGCCGGACGCGACCCCGGGGCGCACCCCGCCGCCCGCGAGGTACCGGGAGTCGCCGTTGGTGGGCAGGAACCAGTGGAACGCCAAGGTCATCTGCGGGCTTCCTCCGTCACAGTTGTCCGTGCCGCGGCGGGCGGGTGCCCGACAGCAGCCAGCGCCCGATGTGCTGGACCTTCCACCGGGCCGGGTCGTGCAGGGTGTGGGTGCGGGCGTCGCGCCAGTACCGGGACAGGTTGAGCGCCTCGGCCGCCGACCGGGTGCCGCCGAGCTCGAACAGCCCCGCCGAGGCGGCCAGCGCGGCGCGGCCCGCGGCCACCTTCGCCGCCGCGGTGGCGATCGAGGCACGGGCCGCCGAGTCCTCGGTGAGGTCGCGCTCGGCGGCGTCGATCGCCGCCGCGGCCTCGCGCAGCAGCGCCTCGGCGCCCCGCACGAGGATCTCCAGCTCCCCGGCCTGCTGCACGAGCAGCGGGTCCTCGGCCGCGGTGGCCGCGCCGCTCTCGAACCAGGGCCGGGCCCGCTCCACCGCGGCGACCGCGGCGTCCAGCGCGCCGCGGGCGATGCCGGCGTCGATGGCCGCGTGCAGCACCTGGGCCCGCGCGCCGAACGTGGTCGGCCCGGCGAAGATCGGGGTGTACGGCACGACCTCGTCCTCGGCGACGGGCACGCCGGAGAGCCGGACCGTCCCGCTCGCCGTGGTGCGCTGGCCGATGCCGTCCCAGTCGTCGAGGACGGTCACCCCCGGGGCGTCCCGGCGGATGTAGGCGAGCGCCTTCCGCGGTGCCCCGGCCGCCGGCGGCGCGTCGGCGAGCACGGCCCGCACCACCAGCCGGTCCGCGAACAGCGAGCCGGTGCTGTAAAACTTCTCGCCGTCGAGCACGTACCCGCCGCCGGGGCGGCGGCGCAGCGTGGTGGCGTCCTCGGCGGCGGTGCGCCCGCCGCGCTCGGCCTGGGCGTTGGCGAACCGAACGCCGGCGAGTGCCTCGGCGAAGTAGCGCTTGCGCTGCTCCTCGGTGCCCTGGAGGCGCAGCGCCTCAAGGAAGACGAAGTGGCTGTGCGGGATCTGCGCGAGGCTGGCGTCGGCGGTCGCGAGCAGCCGGATCACCTCGGCGAGCGTCGCCACGTCCACCCCCGCCCCGCCGTACCGGGCCGGGACGGTGATGCCGAGCAGCCCGGACGCCGACAGGTGCGCGACCTCCGCGGCGGGCGGCCGCCGCCCCCGGGGGCGGCCCCCGGCCGCCCGGGGGGAGGGGGGGGGGGGGGGGCGGGCGGCCCGGGGGGCCTCCCCCCCCCGCGGGCAGCGGGTGGCCGCCG
>QGUZ01000189.1 GCA_003242605.1 Actinomycetota bacterium | reverse complement strand
CGTGGGCGAGCTCGTCCAGCTCGTCGAAGGAGTAGTCGACGCTCTCGTCCTCGTCGGTGAGCACGGTCAGCGTGTGCTCCTCGGGGTTGATCGCGGTCACCACCCCGACCGTGCCGTTGAACACCCCCGCCGCGCCCTTCTCGTAGTTGTTGCGCAGCTGGGTGACCTTGTCGCCGACCCGGAACACCCGCCCGCCGTACCGGCGCTCGGGCACCCCCTCCCGGGGCGGGGTGAGCGCCTCCTGCAGCGCGGCGTTGAGCGCGGCCGCGCCCGCCACCCCGCGGTGCATGGGGGCGAGCACCTGCACGTCCCGCCGCGGGTCCAGGCCGAAGCGGCGCGGGATGCGGTTGGCGACCACGTCCACGGTCAGCTCGGCGATCTGCTCCGGCTCCTCGCAGGGGAACAGGAAGAAGTCCGGATAGCCCCTGGTGTAGGGGTGCAGGCCCTGGTTGACCCGGTGGGCGTTGACCACCACGCCCGACTGCTGGGCCTGCCGGAAGATCTGCGTCAGCCGCACCCGGGGGATCTCGGGGGAGGCGAGCAGGTCGCGCAGCACCTCCCCGGCGCCGACCGAGGGGAGCTGGTCGACGTCGCCGACGAACAGCAGGTGGGTGCCCGGCGCGATCGCCTTGACCAGCTTGTTGGCGAGCAGCAGGTCGAGCATGGAGGCCTCGTCGACCACCACCAGGTCCGCGTCGAGCGGGTTGTCCCGGTCGTAGGCGGCCTCCCCGCCGGGCCGCAGCTGCAGCAGCCGGTGCACGGTGGTGGCCTCGTGCCCGGTCAGCTCCGACAGGCGCTTGGCCGCGCGGCCGGTGGGGGCGGCGAGGATCACCTTGGCCTTCTTGGCCCGGGCCAACGCGACGATCGACTTGACGGTGAAGCTCTTGCCGCAGCCGGGGCCGCCGGTGAGCACCGCGACCTTGCCGGTGAGCGCGAGCTTGACCGCCTCGGCCTGCTCGGGCGCGAGCCGCGCCCCGGTACGGCCGGCCACCCACGACAGCGCCGCGTCCCAGTCGACGCCGGCGAACGCGGCCAGCCGGTCGCGGGAGGTGGCCATCAGCGCGCGCAGCGACGCGGCGAGGGACACCTCGGCCCGGTGGAACGGGGTCAGGTACACCGCGGGGATGCGGCCCTCCCCGCCGCCGGGGGCGGGGATGTCCTCGCACACCACGCCGCTGCCGGTGGATCCGCCGTCCCGCCCCTCCTGCTGTTCGGCCATCTCGCGCAGGCAGGCGGCGACCAGGTCGGCCGGGACCTGCAGGATCTTCACCGCGTCGGCGATCAGGTTGGGCGCGGGCAGGTAGCAGTGGCCGTCGTCGGCGGCCTGCGACAGGGTGTAGCGCAGCCCGGCCTTGACCCGGTCGGGGCTGTCGTGGGGGATGCCCACCGCCTGGGCGATGGTGTCGGCGGTCTTGAACCCGATGCCCCACACGTCCTCGGCGAGCCGGTACGGCTGGTTGCGCACCACCGAGATCGACGCGTCGCCGTACTGCTTGTAGATTCGCACCGCGATCGAGGTGGACACCCCCACGCCCTGGAGGAAGACCATCACCTCCTTGATGATCTTCTGCTCCTCCCAGGCGTCGGCGATCATCTTCTGCCGCTTGGGGCCCAGGCCCGGCACCTCCAGCAGCCGCTCGGGGGTCTTCTCGATCACCTCGAGGGTGTCGACGCCGAAGTGGGCGACGATCCGCTCGGCCATCTTCGGCCCGATCCCCTTGATCAGCCCCGAGCCCAAATAGCGCTGGATGCCCTGGATCGTGGCCGGCAGCACGGTGACGTACGACCAGACCTCGAACTGGCGGCCGTAGCGGGGGTGGGAGGTCCACCGGCCGGTCATCCGCAGGCTCTCGCCGACCTGCGCCCCCAGCAGCGGCCCGACCACGGTGAGCAGCTCGTCGCCGCTCCGCTCGGTGGCCACGCGCGCGATCGTGTAGCCGGTCTCCTCGTTGACGTAGGTGATGCGTTCCAGCACGCCCTGCAGGACCACGCCGGGCGGCCGGGCCGCCTGGCCGCCGGTCTCGGTGCGCTCACCCACGAGCCGCATTCTGCCGCAACCTGCGCCCCGCCCGCCCTCCGCGGCCGGATCATCCCGCCCCGGCCGGGGCCCGGCGGGGCGCCGATCCGGTCCCGTGACACCACTGACGTGTCGGGTTTCTGCGCCGTGGGCCGATAAATAGCGACGAAACCGTAATCTCATCCGGACTGAACGTTCCAATGCCCCGTTGTTACGCCTATTAGGGTTTTGAGCGTGGTGTTGACCTTGGTCAGGAGAATGCAGTGCCGTCCCTTGTCAGAACCGGAAGGAAGCCGCTAGCGGCGATCATCGCCGCGGCCACCCTGCTGCTGGGCACCTCGTGCTCCGGCGGCGAGCCCACGGCCAGCGGCTTCCAGCAGCAGAAGCAGACCAAGCCGGCACCCCCACCACCCACCATCACCGTCGCCCCGGCCGAAGGCGCCAAGCGGGTCCGCCCCGACAAGCCCGTGGTCGTCACCGCCTCCGGCGGCAAGCTCGAGAAGGTCGTCGTGCGCGCCGGCAGGCACGTCGTCGACGGCCGCCTCGACGACTCGGGCACCCGCTGGCGCTCCACCGAGCGGCTGCGCCCGGCCACCACCTACACGGTGGAGGCCCAGGCCGTGGGGGACGGTGGCCCCACCCAGGTGAACAGCAAGTTCACCACGCTCAAGCCCCAGAACGAGCTCGCCGTCATCGACGTCACCCCCGCCGTCAAGGGGGAGATCCTCGGTGTCGGCGCGCCGATCATCGTCACCTTCAACCGGCCGGTCGAGGACAAGGCCGCCGTCGAGCGCGCGCTCGAGGTCAAACCGGAAAAGCCGGTCCCCGGCGCGTGGCGGTGGGTCAGCGACCGGCAGGTGATCTACCGCACCTCCCGCTTCTGGCCCGCCCACCAGAAGGTGCGCTTCACCGCCCGCATCGCCGGGGTGCGCTCCGGCCCCGGCACCTGGGGGGTGAAGAACGTCAGCCACACCCTGCGCATCGGCGCCGCCTGGATCAGCACGGTCAACGTCAAGACCCACACCATGGTCGTCCGCAAGGACGGCAAGGTGATGCGGCGCATGCCGATCAGCGCGGGCAAGGCCACCACCCGCGAGTACACCACGACCAGCGGCATCCACCTCACCATGGAGCGCGGCAACCCGGTCGTGATGATCTCGCCGGGCCGCAAGCCGGGCGACCCCGGCTACTACCGCGAGGTCGTCAACCACGCGGTGCGGATCTCCAGCAGCGGCGAGTACGTGCACGCCGCCCCCTGGTCGATCTACGCCCAGGGACGCGCGAACGTCAGCCACGGCTGCATCAACGCCCACCCGCGCGACGCCAAGTGGTTCTACGACAACTTCCACCGCGGCGACGTCGTCAAGATCGTGGGCACCGATCGGCCGCTGGAGTGGAACAACGGCTGGGGCTTTTGGCAGCTGTCGTTCAAGGAGTGGAAGAAGGGCAGCGCGCTGGACACCTGACCCCGGCCCCGGAGCGGTACGGCACCGCGCCGGGGCCCGCGCCACCGCCCCCTCACGGCGGCGCGGGCCCCGGCGCGGGCGTTTTCAGGCGGCGTCCCCGGCCGGCTCACCGTCGCCGCCCAGGACGCGGCGCAGCACCGCGGCGAACCCGTCCGGATCCCCCTGCATGCCGTACTCGCCGCCGAGGAACCCCGCATGCCCGCCCGGGAACTCCACCAATTGCGCGCCCAGCCGCTCGGCGGCCGCCACCGCCGCCCGGTAGGCGAGCTGACCGGCCGACTCGGCCCCCACCGCGAACACCACCCGCACCGGCGCGGCCCGCAGCGCCGCGAAGTCCGGCTCGTAGTGGGTGCAGCTGATCAGGTTCTGGCCGAGCAGCGGGTCGTCCCGCGACCCGTCGTCGCCCGGCGGGAACCCGAACGCGGCCGGGTCCGGCGCCGGCAGCTCGGCGAAGCCCGCCGGGATCTCCCCCTGGATCGAGGTGAGGGAGATGAAGTACGCCATGCCCGCGCCCAGCCCGTCCCGCTCGTAGACGCGGCGGATGTGCCGGATCGCGGCGAGCGCGTGCTCCCGGTCAGGCAGCAGCGTGGCCAGCGGCGGCTCGTGCGCCACCACCGTGCGCACCGCCCCCGGATGGCGGGCGGCCAGCGCCAGCGCGTTCACCGCCCCGCCGCTGCTGGCGAACACGTCCACCGGCCCGCCACAGGCCGCCGCGATCACCCGGCTCAGGTCGCCGGCGTGGACCTGCGGCGACGGCGGCGTGGCGTCGGTGCGTACGCTGCGGCCGGTGCCCCGCGGGTCATAGGTCACCACCGTGCGGTCGGGGAACCGGGCGGCCAGGCTGCCGAACCCGGACGCGTCCATCGGCGACCCGACCATCAGCAGCGGCGGCCCGGCCGCGCCCGTCGCCTCACGCACGTCATACCGCAGCACCGCCCCCGGAACCTCGAGGGTGCAGGTCGTCGGCTCGGTCATCGCTGGCATCCACTCGCTCCTCGGTCCGTCATCCACCCCTACCGACCGGGGCGAGCGGCGAAACTCATCGCACCGCCGCGAGCGAACCGAGCAGGGAAACTTGAGGGCGGGCGACCCGGATACGGCACCGCCGCGCAGTACCGGACGCGCCCGCTACAGCAGGGCGAGCTGGCGGGCGGGGGAGCGGCGGCGCCGCCACCGCCGCGCCGAACGGCCCACCCCGTACAGCTCGGCCAGCCGCGCCACCTCCGCCGTGATCCGCTGCCGGTAGCCCTCCGCGGCCGCCGCGCCGGAGGCGTACAGCTCGCCGTAGCGGCGCACCAGCGCCGGGTGCTCCTCGGCCAGCCACGCCAGGTACCACTCGCGCGCCCCGGGCGGCAGCGCCAGCACCGCGGGCGTCACCTCCACCGCCCCCGCCTCGGCCGCCCGCCGCACCGCCGCCTGCAGCTGGTCGAGCGAGTCGGTCAGGCACGGCAGCACCGGCGCCAGCAGCACCCCGCACGGCACCCCCGCCTCATTGAGCGCCGCGCACAGCTCCAGCCGCTTCTGCGGCGAGGGCGCGCCCGGCTCCACCATGCGCCGCAGCCGGTCGTCGACGAACCCCACCGACACCATCACCCGCACCGGCACATACCGGACCGCGTCCGCCAGCACCTCCACGTCCCGCAGCACCAGCGGGCTCTTGGTCAGCACCGTGAACGGGTTGCCGGCGTCCCGCAGCGCCGCCACCACCCGCGGCATCAGCCGGTAGATCTCCTCGGCCGGCTGGTAGCAGTCGCCGGCGACCCCCACCGCCACCGCCTCGCCCGGCCACGACGGCCTGGCCAGCTCCGCGCGCAGCCGCCACGCCGCGTTCACCCGGACCACGATCGCCTCGCCGTACCCCGCGCCCGCGTCCAGCCCGAGGCGGCGGTGCGACCCCCGGCCGGGGCAGTACCGGCACGCCGCCGCGCACCCCCGGTACGGGTTCACCGACCAGCGGTAGGGCAGCCCGGTGGCAGGCGGCACCGCCTCGATGACCGACCGGGCCTGAACCTCATAGAAGGTGGTCGCGCCGTGCGACCGCCGTACGGCACGGCGCTCGATCCGCGGCCGGGCGGGACCGGCGTCCACAAGCGAAGTCGCCTCCCACCGCATGCGCTTCAGTAGAACACGCATTCGACCCGGCTGCCAAGCCGTCCGGACGGCACACCCATGCCCCGTTGCGCGAGACGACAAAGCCGTGGGCGGCCGCAACAAAATCTGGCCACCCCACCCGGCGCCGGATAGCCTCGGCCACGTGCCGCACGCCCGCGGCACCCGCATCGGCGCCGGCCACCGCACCTGATCGGCCGCACGTGATCGGCCCCGGCACGGCACGGGCACGCGGGCGGCCGCACCCGCCGCGGCGGCCGCCCGGCCGCAACCCCGCACAGTGCCACCCTTGAACGCACAGTGCCACCCGTGAACAGGGCCCCGCGCACCGGGACCCCGCCCGAGCCGACCGGAAAGGCACGATGCCCACCGCCACCGCACCGTCCGCCACCGCCACCCGGCGGCTGCGCCGCGCCCGCGCCGCCGTCGCCGCGCTGTTCCTCACCAACGCCGCGGTGTTCTTCAACGTCGTCCCGCGCTACCCGCAGATCAAGGCCGACCTCGGGGTGAGCAACGCCGCCTTCGGCACCGCCCTCGCCGCGCACCCGGCCGGGGCGCTGCTGGCCGGGCTGCTCGCCGGGATCGCCGTCCGCCGCCTGCGGTCGGCGCGCGTGGCCGCCTTCGGCATCGTCGCCACCGCCGCGGTGACGCTCGCCATCCCGTTCGCCCCCAACGCGGCCGCCTTCGGCGCCGCCCTGTTCGCCGTCGGCGCCCTCGACGCGATCGTCGACGTCGCGCAGAACGCCCACGGCCTGCGCCTGCAGCGGCGGTACGGGCGCTCCATCGTCAACTCGCTGCACGGCGTGTGGAGCATCGGCGCGGTCCTCGGCGGCCTGATGGGCTCGGCCGCCGCCGGCCTCCGCCTGCCGCTCGCCGTCCACCTCGGCGCCGCCGCCGCCCTGATCAGCCTCACCGCCCTGGTCGCCTACCGGTTCCTGCTGCCCGGCCCCGACGACGCCGAGCGTCCCGCAGCCCAGGATCCCGCCGCCGAGGACACGCCCGCCCGCCGCGCCGCCGCCCGGGCCGCCGCCCGGGCCGCGGCGTGGGCGCTCGCCGCGCTCGGCGTGCTCGCCGCCTGCGGCGCCCTCGTCGAGGACGCCGGCGCCTCCTGGGGCGCCCTCTACCTCAGCGGCCTCGGCGCGGACGCCGCCACCGCCGGGCTCGCCGTGGTCGCCTTCCAGACCGCCATGACCGTCGGCCGCCTCACCGGCGACCGCGTGGCCGACCGCTTCGGCCGCCGCGCCGTGGCCCGCGCCGGAGGGATCCTCACCGCCGCCGGCATGGGCGCCGCGCTCGCCCTGCCGTCGATCCCGGCCGCCCTCGCCGGATTCGCCCTCGCCGGGCTCGGCGTCGCCACCCTCGTCCCGGCCGCCATGCACACCGCCGACGAGCTGCCGGGCCTCGCGCCCGGCACCGGGCTGACCGTGGTGAGCTGGCTGCTGCGCGGCGGCTTCCTGGTCTCCCCGCTCGTGGTCGGGTTCGTCGCCGATCTCGCCGGCCTGCGCGCCGGCCTGCTCTCGGTCGTCGCTGCCGGGATCGTCACCGCCGCCCTCGCCCGGGCGCTGGTCGACCGCGTCCGCGGCTGAACCCCCTGCGGCCACCGGCCCCGGCCGGCGCGGACGGCCGTGCCGTACCCGGGGCCTGCGCCACCCGCCCAGGCTCCGGGCGAACCGGACAGCGACCCCACACCCCGCACCACACGGGCAAAAGGTGTGAAAGCACAAGATCGTGGTGGCTAGGCTGACGTCATGGAACTGGCCGAAGCACTCCAGCACTGGGAGCCCGACCCGGGCTACCTCAACACCGCGACCCACGGCCTGGCCCCCAAGCCCGCCGTCGACGCCCTGCAGACGGCGATCGACGAGTGGCGGCACGGCCCGGCCGGCTGGGAGGCATGGGACGTGGCGACCCCACGCGCCCGCGCCGCCTTCGCCCGGCTCGTCAACGCCGACCCCGGCGACATCGCCATCGGAGCCGCGGCATCCCAGCTCGTCTCAATCGTGGCCGCCTCACTCCCGCCCGGCAGCCGCGTCCTCGTCCCCGAAGGCGAGTTCACCTCCAACCTCTTCCCGTGGGTGGTCGCCGGCGCCAAGGTGCAGACCGTCCCGCTCGACCGGCTCGCCGACGCGATCGGCCCGCACACCGACGTGGTCGCCTTCAGCATCGTCCAATCCGCCAACGGCCACATCGCGGCCGTCGACGACATCGTCACCGCCGCCCGCGACCACGACGCCCTCATCCTCGCCGACGCCACCCAGGCCTGCGGCTGGCTGCCCGTCGACGCCACCCGCTTCGACGTGCTCGTCTGCGCCGCCTACAAATGGCTCACCTGCCCGCGCGGCACCGCCTTCGCCTACCTCGCCCCGCACGTCCGGGACCGGCTGCGCCCCTACTGCGCGAGCTGGTACGCGGGCGCCGACCGCGCCGCCTCCTACTACGGCCTGCCCATGCGCCTGGCCGAGGACGCCCGCGCCTTCGACGCCTCCCCGGCGTTCTTCAGCTACCTCGCCGCCGCACCCGCCCTCGAACTGCTCGCCGAGATCGGCGTCGAGCGGATCCACCGGCACAACGTCGCCCTCGCCGACCGCCTCCTCGCCGCCCTCGGCCTGCCGCCCCGCGGCAGCGCGATCGTCTCCATCGAGGTGCCCGACGCCGAGCGCAGGCTCGCCGCGGCCGGGGTGCGCGCCGCCGCCCGCGGCGGCCGGACCCGGCTGTCGTTCCACCTCTACACCGGCGAGGCCGACCTGGAACGGGCCATCACCGCCCTCACCTGAGCCGGCCGCCGGGCGACCGTGCCCCCTCGGTGCGCGCCCCAGGCCGGGATGCCCGGGGCGCGCCACGCCGGCTCCGCCGTACCCGCGCGAAACCGCCGACCGGCAACCGGCTAGGCCGAGGGCGGGAACGGGACCTTGGCCAGCAGCGGGATCAGCTGCTCCTCCTCATAGGCCAGATGCGCCTCCAGCTCGGCGGCCATCCGGTCCAGATCCGCCCGGAACCGGTCCGGGTCGGCGACGGCGATGTCGGCCGGCAGCGCCTCCAGATCGGCCCGGATGCGGGCGACCACCGCGTGCTCGGCCCGCAGCCGCGCCACCACACCGGCCAGCTCCGGATACTCCACCTCCAGCCGCGGCAGCAGCTGCTCGTCCTCGCCGGTGTGGTGAAACCGCAGCGACTGGCAGAACGCCAGGCAGTGCTGCCGAATCCGCAACCCGAGCGGCGGCGGGGGAGGGGCGCCCCCACCGGCGTGGGCGGCACGCGCGGCGAAGTACTCCTCGGCCTGGGCGCGCACCTGCTCCAGCTGCCCGCGCAGCCAGCCGTGGACCCGCAGCAGCATCGCCGCCATGTCCGCGACCTCGGCGTCCCCGCCGGATTGGGCGCGCTCCAGCGCCACCACCGGCAGCACCCGCTCCGTCTTCGCCTGGTAGTCGCCGTACCCCGGCTGCCGGCGCACGATCTCGGCGAACACCTCGTCACGCTCGGCGCCCTCCAGCGGCACCGCCACCGCCGCGTACCGCTCGGCGCCGATCTCCACCTCCACCAGCGGCCGGGCCAGCAGGTTGCGGTACCAGTCGGGGTGCCGCGGCGAGCCACCCGCGGAGGCCACCACCAGCAGGCGGCCGCCGATGCGCAGATACCCCAGCGGCACGGTGTGCGGCAGGCCGGTCCGGGCCCCCAGGGTGGTGAGCAGCAGCAGATCGGCCCCCGCGAACATGCCGCCCACGCGGCCGCCGTTGGCGCGGAACTCCTCCACCACCGGCCGGTTGAACTCGCTGATACGGGCGTCGGGACGCCACCCGGCGCCGGGCGAACTCGACAAGCTTCCTCTCCTTAACGAATCGACGATGATGACCATCCGCCCAATGCGTCACCATCGCCGCGCACCCGGCGCATCCCCGCGCCCGGCAGCCGACGGCACGGCACGCGGCGGTACGGCAC
>QGUZ01000011.1 GCA_003242605.1 Actinomycetota bacterium | reverse complement strand
CGGGTGCGCAGGGTTCCGGGCCGCGCGGGACGTGCGGCGGCGCGGGCGCGCGGGAGCCCGCGGCGCCGGGCCGCGCGCCCGCCGCGGCAGATCAGCCCTGCGATGAGAGCACGGCGAGGCAGTCGAGCTGCAGCCGCATGCCGGTGAGCTGCTGTACCCGGGTGTGGCAGACGGGGCGGCTCTCCGGGTCGGGGAACATCGCGAGCCATTCGCGAGTGACGTGATCGCGGATCGACCGGTCGGTGGTGAAAATGGTGATCTTGGCCACGCTCTCCGGGGAGCAGCCCGCCGCGTCGAGCACGGTCCGCAGGTTCGCGAAGGCCTGCGTCACCTCGTCGGCCGCCTCCTTGGGAATCTCGCCGGTCTCCGGGTCCCGCCCGGTGATGCCGCCCGTGACGAGCAGTCCGCCGAGCGCCCCGGTGACCGTCACCGCGACGGGGGCGGGCTGATCGTCCTGGTCGAGCCCGGGAACCGAGATCGCTTTGCGCCGCACGTGCGTCCTTTCCCCTTCGCACGGCCGTGTCCGCCCGTGCCGGGCGGCCATGGCCGCCGACGTCGACCGCGCCGAGCCTGGCGGCCGGCGACGTGATCGTGGTCGTCCGTCGTGTTCGTTATCGGTCGGGCCGTTATTGAAGTTTCGTTCTACTACGCTTGGTAACGGCCATAGTTGATCTTTTATTGTCTCCCGTTGATCGTGATTGGTCCATCCATGGGCTTCGTCTGCCCACGGCCGGCCGTACTGAATCCCGGTCGTCCCGGACGAACCGGCATGACGCCACGGCGGGCGCGCAGGCCGGGCGGAGGAAAGGGGCCGAAGGGAAAGGACCGCAGGGAAAGGAGCCGCGGGGATAGGGGACTGCAGAAAAAAGAACCGAGGGAAAGGACCGCGGCGCCGGGACGCGGGTCAGCGCGCGGTGGCGGCGCGCAGGTCCTTGCGCAGCTCGTGCGGCAGCGCGAAGCGCATGTGCTCGGCGACCGACTCGACCTCCTCCACGTCGGTGAAGCCGTAGGTCGCGAGCCGGGCGAGCACGCCCTCGACGAGCTCCTCGGGGACGGACGCGCCGCTGGTGAGCCCCACCGTGGTCACGCCCTCGAGCCACGACTCCTCGATGTACGAGGCGTCGTCGACGAGGTAGGCGGCGGGAGCGCCGGCGTCCTTGGCGACCTCGACGAGCCGCTTGGAGTTGGAGGAGTTGTTCGAGCCGACGACGATGACGAGGTCGGACCGGGCGGCGATCTCCTTCACCGCGGTCTGCCGGTTCTGCGTGGCGTAGCAGATGTCGTCGCTCGGCGGGTCGATCAGGTTGGGGAACCGTTCCCGCAGCCGGGCGACGGTCTGCTTGGTCTCGTCCACCGAGAGCGTGGTCTGGGAGAGCCACACCACGCGGTTCGGGTCGCGCACCTGCACCTTGTCGACGCCGTCGGGGCCGTCCACCAGCCGGATGTGGTCGGGGGCCTCGCCCGCGGTGCCCTCGACCTCCTCGTGGCCCTCGTGGCCGATGAGCAGGATGTCGTAGTCCTTGGCGGCGAACCGCTTCGCCTCGTTGTGAACCTTCGTGACCAGCGGGCAGGTGGCGTCTATGGTCTTCAGGTTACGGCGGGCCGCCTCCTCGTGGACCGCGGGCGACACGCCGTGGGCGGAGAAGATGACGATCGCGCCCTCGGGCACCTCGTCGGTCTCGTCCACGAAGATGGCGCCGCGCTTTTCCAGCGTGCGCACCACGTGCGTGTTGTGCACGATCTGCTTGCGCACGTAGATCGGCGCGCCGTACTGCTCGAGAGCCTTCTCCACGGTCGCGACGGCGCGGTCCACCCCGGCGCAATATCCACGGGGGCGGGCCACGAGAACGCGTCGGGACGTGGGGTTCTGAGCAGTCATGTCTCTATGCTACGGGGAACATCGCAGTTACCCGTTCGCCGGCCTCTTGACCGCCTAGAGTTGCGAACCGCCAGGCAATCGGTTCACTCACCCGCCCGAAGGAGCTCCAGGTGTCCCTCCCAGACTTCATCAAAGATATCGGTAAGTCGATCCGAGCGAAGCTCTGCGATCGCGAGGGTCTCGAGGAGAAGGCGAAGGACGTGCCGAGGAAACTGCTGCAGACGGCGGTGAGCGCCGTCGGCGTCATGCTGGAGCTGGCCGGCCGGTTGCGCCAGGCCCTCTCGCGGACGGGCCGGGAGGAAAAGGAAGAGGAGCCGCTGCACGAGCCGCGCCCCGCCCAGGGCGCGGGCACCGCGACCGCGGAGCCGGAACGGCCCGCCCGCCGGGAGCCCGTCATCTTCGCCCCGCGCCGGGAGGAGGCGCCGGCCGCGGAGGCGAACGGCGGTACGGCGCGGCGCGAGCCGGTCATCTACGCGCCCACCCGGCCCGCGGAGAAGCCCGCGGAAAAGCCTGAGGAGAAGCCTGAGGAGAAGCCCGCCGCGACGGCCGAGGAGAAGCCCGCGGAAAAGGCGGCGGAGAAGGCCGGGGAGAAGGCCGCGGGCGAGCGCGAGGAGACGGCCGCCGAGGCGGTCGCGCCGGAGGCCGGGAAGGCGGGGGACACGGCGGCCGGCACGGACACCGTCGCGGCGCGGGCCGAGGAGACGGTCGCGGAGCGGGCCGAGGCCGAGGCGGCGAAGGCCGCGGCGGCGGACACAGTGACCGAGGGCACGGTGACCGAGAGTACGGAGAGCGCCGAGGCGGCGCCGGCCGAGCGGGCCGCGAAGGCGGAGGCCCCGGCGGAGGCGGCCGCGGTGGACGTCGAGCGGGTGGAGCAGGCCGCCGGGGAGGCCGCCGCGCCCGCGCAGCCCGCCGCCGAGCCCACCCCGAAGCCCGCCGAGCCCGCCGCCGAGGGCGAGGAGCTCGCCAAGGCCGCGCGCACCGCCGGGCAGGCCGCGCCCGAGCCGGAGACGCCGGTCACCGCGGTGCCGAGCGCCGAGGCCCCGACGGCGACCGCGCCGGCCGAGCCGATCCCCGGCTACGCCACGCTCACCATCGCCTCGCTGCGCGCCCGCATGCGGGGCAAGACCGCCGAGCAGATCCGCGAGCTGCTCGAGTACGAGCGGGCGCACCACGGCCGGGAGACCGTCATCCGGATGTTCGAGAACCGGCTCGCCAAGCTCGAGCAGCAGGCCGGAAAGTAGCCGCCCGGCGGACCTGATCGCCTGGGTAGGCTGCCCGGCATGGCCGCGAAGAGCTCTCCGGAGCAGCCGCTGCCGCTGCGCAGCGTGCTGCAGATGGTGGCGCAGTGGATCGGCAGGCTGGGGACGGTCTGGGCCGAGGGCCAGATCACCGAGCTGAGCGCCCGCGGCGGCACCGTGTTCCTCACGCTGCGCGACCCGGTCGCGAACGTGTCCGCCCGGGTGATGTGCCCGCGGGCGGTGTACGAGGCGACCGCGCCGCGCCCGGTCGACGGGGCGCGGGTGGTGATGCGCCTCAAGCCCGACTTCTACGTCACCCGGGGCTCGTTCGCGTTCACCGGGCTGGAGATCCGCCCGGTCGGCATCGGCGAGCTGCTCGCCCGGCTGGAGCGGCTGCGGCAGCTGCTCGCCGCGGAGGGGCTGTTCAACGCGGAGCGCAAGCGCCGCCTGCCGTTCCTGCCCCGCACGGTCGGGCTGATCTGCGGCCGGGACTCCGCGGCCGAGCGGGACGTGCTGGAGAACGCGCGCCGGCGGTGGCCCGCGGTGCGCTTCGCCGTGGAAGAGGTCGCGGTGCAGGGGCCGTACGCCGTGACCGAGGTGACCGAGGCGCTGCGCAAGCTCGACGCCGACCCCGAGGTCGACGTGATCGTCATCGCGCGGGGCGGCGGCTCGCTCGAGGACCTGCTGCCGTTCTCCGACGAGTCCCTCGTCCGCGCCGTCGCCGCCTGCCGTACCCCGGTGGTGAGCGCGATCGGGCACGAGCAGGACACCCCGCTGCTCGACCTCGTCGCCGACGTGCGGGCCTCCACGCCGACCGACGCGGCGAAGAAGGTGGTGCCGGACGTGGGCGAGCAGCTCGCGCTCATCCGGCAGCTGCGGGACCGGGGCCGCCGGGTGCTCACCGGCCTGATCGACCGGGAGTCGGCGTGGCTCGCCGCGGTGCGCAGCCGGCCGTCGCTCGCCGACCCGGTACGCGAGATCGACCGCCGCCTGGAGCAGGTGGAGGCGCTGCGCGAGCGCGCCCGCCGCAGCCTGTCCGCCTCCCTCGACCGGGCCGCGGACTCGCTCGAACACCTGCGGGCCCGCCTGGTCGCCCTCTCCCCCGCCGCCACCCTGCAGCGCGGCTACGCGATCGTGCAGCGCCCCTCGGGCGACGTGGTACGGCTCGCCGCCGACGTCGGCCCCGGCGAGGAGCTGAGCGTGCGGTTCGCCGACGACCGGGTCCGCGTGATCACGGTGTCGGATCGATCCACGTGAGCGCCGGGTAGCGGGCGGTGAAGCCGAACGCGCGGTAGAGCGGCTCGCCGTCGGCGGTGGCGTGCAGGTCGACCCGGCGCACGCCGTTGGCCCGGTACCAGTCGAGCAGCGCCGCCAGGATCGCCCGGCCGTACCCGCGCCGCCGGTAGGCCGGGTCGGTGGTCATGCCGAGCACGTAGCCGAACCTGCCGTCGGGCAGCACCGGCCCGGGGAACCGCTCGTAGATGAACCCCATGCCGCAGGCGGCGAGGCCGTCGCCGTCGGGCCGGTCGATGACGAGGATTGCGACGTCGCGGTCGCCGAGCCGCTCGCGCAGGCTGCGCGCGTACGCCTCCTGCCAGCCGTCGTGGGCGGGATAGCCGCCCGGGTCCGCGCTCATCCGCTCGCCGAGGATCTCGCGGAGCCGTACCAGCTCGGGGATGTCGGCCACGGTCGCGGCGCGCACCCGCACGCCGTCCGCGGGGCCGTGGCCGGTCCGATCGTTCGCCGTGTCCTTCGCCCGGTCCTGCGCGGTGTCCTTCGCGGTGTCCTGTGCCGGGTCCTTCACACCGTCCGTCACGCCGCTCATCACTAGCGCTCCGGACGGCCGCGAATCAAGTGGTTTTGCCGCCGCCGGAGCGTCGGCGCGACCCCGTAAGGTTGGCCTCGTGGCAGACGAGAACGCGGCACACGACGCGCCGGAGCGGAAGCTCTCCTACGAGCAGGCGCGCGAGGAGCTCACCGAGGTGGTGCGGCGGCTCGAGGCCGGCGGGCTCACCCTGGAGGAGTCGATCCGGCTGTGGGAGCGCGGCGAACGGCTCGCCGCGGTGTGCGAGGAGTGGCTGCAGGGCGCCCGGGCGCGGCTCGCCGCCGCGATGGCCGAGCGCGACGAGCGCGAGGGCCGGGCCGGGGACGGCGACGCGCCCTTCTAGCCGCGCCTGGATGCGCCCCTTCTAGCCGTCCCGCCGGCCGGCCGCCGCCGCGGCGGCCGCGGGCGTGGCGGAGGCCGACGGCGTGGGCGCGGGCGTGTCCTCGATCCTCGGGTGCGGCTTGAGGCTGGCGGCGAGGGTGGTGAGCTCGTCCCAGTCCGCGGACCCGGTGACGACGACCGTGGCGCCGTCGAGGAACCGGATCAGCGTGCGCTGGTTCTTGTCCGGGCGCTCCCGCTTCTCCCACGTCGCCCCGGCGATCTCCACGGTGCCGACGCTCTTGTCGCTGTTCGCCATGCGGTTGGCGAACTCGGCGGCGGGCCGCTCGTCGCTCTGCGCGAGCATGGCGTGCTTGCGCTTCGCCGTGGCGAAGCCGAGCCGCCAGGTGAAGAACGCCTGGTCCTGCGGGATGCGGGAGCTGTTCGGCACCCAGTTCTGCGGCACCGGGTCGGGGGCCCACACCTCGAACGAGGCCTGGCGGCGTGCGTTCGCCAGGTCGATGGAGAAGTTCACCTCGGGGATGCGCTCGGTACGGCTCTGCGGCGTCACGAGCAGGAACAGCCCGACGGCGGCGAGGCAGACCAGCAACGCGAACGCGTAACCAACGAACCCTTGGGTGAATCGGCCCACGCCACGCGAGACTACCGCCTCCCCCGGCCGCCCCCGACCGCGCCCGTCCCGGCCGGCCGCGGGGCGCCGCTCAGGCGGGCCGGGCGGCCGGGTCCGCGGGCGGCTCGTCCGCGGGCCTGCCCGGCCGGCGGATGCCCCGGATGATGACGAGCGCCTCGTCGGCGAGCCTGCGGGCCGCGGCCACGTCCTCCGAGAGCGACACGTGCTGGGCGACCGCGGCGAGCGCGCCGGTGATGACGACCGCGAGCGCCCCCTCGTCCTCGTCGAAGAGCGCGGCGTTGCGCCGTACCCACTCGCCGAGCCGCTCCCGCATGTACACCTCGAAGCCGGGCGGGCCGTCGCCGCGCAGGAACAGCGCGGACAGCTCCCGCTCCTCGAAGCAGCCCTCGAGGTAGGCGCGGGCGCCCGCGATGAGCAGCTCCATCGGGTCGGTGACGCCCGCCGCGCGGGCCGCCTGGGTGGCCCGCTTGCTGCGCTGGATCTGCCGGTCCTGGAACTCGTCGAAGAGCGCCGTGTAGAGCTCGGCCTTGCCGCCGGAGAAATGGTGGTAGAGGCTGCCGACGCTGGCGTTCGCCCGCGCCACGACCTCGGTCACGCCCGCCTCGGCGAAACCGCTGGCGACGAAGACCTGTTTCGCGGCCTCGAGGAGGGCGCCGCGGGTGGCCGCCCCCCGCTCCGAGGTGCGCGTCGTGACCGGCCGGGTGTCGCTGCTCATGGTGGCGACATTATCCCTCCCGGCCGCGTCCGGTGGGCCGGTGCGCGTTGTCGATCTTCACCGGTTTCCGGCGCGCGCATATCCGCGGACCCGATCGGGATCAAAGTCGCCGCAGAAGGGAAGGATTGTCGGCATTCAGGTGCACGACCACCACCCTGCGCACAGTTGTCACGCGCCTGAGATTCTCTATTACGGCAGTTTCGCGTAGAAGGGCTCCATCATGTCCGACCAGACTCCGGTACCCCCGCCGCTGGCCACCAAGGAGCACGCGCCCGACCGCAACCTCGCGCTTGAGCTGGTACGGGTGACCGAGGCGGCGGCGATGGCGGCGGCCCGCTGGGTCGGCCGCGGCGACAAGAACGGGGCCGACCGCGCGGCCGTGAACGCGATGCGCCAGTTGATCAACACGGTGTCGATGAACGGTGTCGTGGTGATCGGTGAGGGCGAGAAGGACAACGCCCCGATGCTGTACAACGGCGAGCACGTCGGCTCGGCGCACCCCGACGCCCCCGAGTGCGACGTCGCCGTGGACCCGATCGACGGCACCCGGCTCACCGCGATGGGCATGTCGAACGCGATCTCGGTGATCGCGGTGAGCGAGCGCGGCTCGATGTACGACCCGTCCGCGGTCTTCTACATGGAGAAGCTGGTCACCGGCCCGGAGGCGGCGTCGGTGGTGGACATCAACGCCCCGGTGGCGGCGAACATCGCCGCGGTCGCCCGGGCGAAGGGCTGCGCGCCGCAGGACGTCACCGTGGTCATCCTCGACCGGCCCCGCCACGAGCAGATCGTCAAGGAGATCCGGGAGACCGGCGCGCGGATCAAGTTCATCACCGACGGCGACGTCGCCGGCGCGATCATGGCGGCCCGCCCGGACACCGGCATCGACCTCATGCTCGGCATCGGCGGCACGCCGGAGGGCATCATCGCCGCCTGCGCGCTCAAGTGCCTCGGCGGCGTGATCCAGGGCAGGCTGTGGCCGCGGGACGACGCCGAGCGCCGCCGCGCGCTCGACGCCGGGCACGACCTCGACCGGGTGCTCACCATCGACGACCTGGTCAAGTCCGACGACGTGTTCTTCGCCGCCACCGGCATCACCGACGGCGAGCTCATGCGCGGCGTGCGGTACCGCGGCGGGTGCGCGATCACGAACTCGCTGGTGATGCGCAGCCGGTCCGGCACCGTCCGCAAGATCGAGAGCGAGCACCGGCTGTGGAAGCTGCGCGCGTACAGCGCGATCAACTTCGACACCGCGGTGTGAGCCGCGGCGCGCGAGCGGCCCGCGCGTCCGCATGGGCGGACCGGCGGGCCGCGCCCGGGTCCGCCGGGCGTCCCGCCGCTAGCCGGAGCGGCGGGACCGGCCCTTCTTCGGCGGCTTAGGGGTCTTGGCGACGATCGAGCCGAACATCACCCGCCCGGTGACCTCGATCAGCGGGGCCCGCGGGCTCGGTACGGCGCGCACCCGGTTCTTCTTGTCGCCGAACGTGGCCTTCGCCGGCATCTCCACCTGGACGCCCTCGGGGACGATGAGCTCGAGGGTGCCTCCGACCACGGTGACCTCGAGCGTCACGTGGTGGGACTGCAGCAGCGCCTCGCGCAGGTCGAGGGTGACCGTGGTGCCGATCGCGGTCGCGGTGTACCGGGACGGCACCACCCAGCGGCCGTCCCGCCGCTCCTTGCGGAACAGCGCGGTGACCGGGCGGTCGTCGATGTCGAGCGGCTGCTGCTCGGGCGGGAGCAGGTCGGCGGTGAGCGCGGCCAGCTCGCCGAGCGTCTTCGCCCGGTAGGCGTGCTCCACCCGCTCCTCGTGCTCGAGCATGGTGAGCCGCCCGTCGGCGTAGGCCTCCTGCAGCACCGCCACGACGCGCTCCCGGTCGGCGTCCGAGGCGCGCAGCTCGGACACGGGCACGCCGTGCTCCGGCGGCGCCCCGGCGGCGGGGAGGCGGCGGGCCTCCCAGGCCTGCCACAGGCCGGTCAGGCTCTCCGCGAGGCTGCGGCCGAGCGATGAGGACCGAGGGTTGCTCTCCACGCCATTGACACTAGGTCACCGCAGCGGCCCCGTACATCTCGAACGCGTCACACCGGCACGCACATCGGCGCCCGGTCAGGGTGTGCCGTACGGCCGGACGGCCGCGGCGAGCTCGCGCACCGCCGCCTCGATCCGGTGCACCGGCAGGCGGGCGAAGCCGATCACGACGGCGGGCGGGCCCGGGGCGGTGCGCGCCGGGGCGACCGGGTCGGCCGTGAGCCCGGCGGCGGCCGCCGCGGCGACCACCCGCTCCTCGTCCCAGCCGGGCGGCAGCTCGGCGTACAGGTGGAGCCCGGCCGCGACGCCGGGCACCCGCACCTGCGGCAGGTGCTCGGCGAGGGCGCGCACCATCGCGTCCCGCCGCGCCCGGTACTCGCGGCGCATGCGGCGCAGGTGCCGGTCGTAGCCGCCGGTCGCGATGAAGTGCGCGAGCGCGAACTGGTCGATCACCGGCGAGCCGAGGTCCTCCTCCTCGCGGGCCTGCCGGATCGCCTGCGCGATCGGCCCGGGGGCGACGAGCCAGCCGAGCCGCAGCCCGGGGGCGAGCGACTTGCTCACGCTGCCCGCGAGCACCACGTGGCCGGGGGCGAGGCCCTGCAGGCAGCCGACCGGGTCGCGGTCGAAGCGGAACTCGGCGTCGTAGTCGTCCTCGAGCACGATCGCGCCGGTCTCGGCCGCCCACGCGGCGATCTCGGCGCGGCGGCGCGGGGAGAGCACCACGCCGGTCGGGTAGTTGTGCGCGGGCGTGAGCAGCGCCGCCTCGGCGCCGCTGCGGCGCAGCGCCGCGGCGTCCATGCCCTCGTCGTCGACCGGCACCGGGATCAGCTCCGCGCCGGCCGAGCGCAGCAGCGGCAGCGGGCGGGGCGTGGTCGGGTCCTCCACGGCGAGCCGGACCCGGCCGCCGCGCAGGCGGGCGAGGTGGCGCACGACGAGGGTGAGCGCCTGGGCCACCCCGCTCACCACCACCACGTTCTCGGGGGTGGCGGCGGCGGCGCGCACCCGCCGCAGGTAGGCGGCGAGCTCGGCGCGCAGCTGCGGCACCCCGCCCGGGTCGCCGTAGTCGAGCCCGTCGTGCGGCACCGTGGCGAGCACGTGCCGTACCGCGGCGAGCCACCGCTGCCGGGGGAACATCGACAAATCCGGCGAGGTCGGCCGGTAGCCGTAGTACGACCGCCACCGGTCCGCGGCCGCGAACGACCGCCCGCCCGGGCCGGTCCGCCGGGGCCGGACGCCGTCCGCGCCGTCCCGCGCCGCGCCGTCGCCGTTACCGGGGTCGCCGTCCGCGCCCTGGTCACCGGCCACGGCGAGCGGCGCCACCCGGGTGCCCGCGCCCACCCGGGAGACGAGGAAGCCCTCGGCGACGAGCTGCTCGTACGCCTCGACCACCACGCCCCGGGACAGGCCGAGGTCGCGGGCGAGCTCGCGGGTGGCGGGGAGCCGCTCGCCGGGGCGGAGGCGGCCGGAGCGGATCGCGTCGCGCAGCCCGCGGGCGATCTGGGCGGCGACGCCGCCCTTGGCGCGGTCGACGGACAGGTGCAGATCGGGCAATTGGTCCTCGGTTCCGGCTCGTGAATGGACCAGGGACGGGGTCCATTGCGTTCCTAGCATCCTCGCCGTGAACGTGCGGCACGAACAACCCACTTCGACGCAATCGAGGCGGAGCCCCGCTCCCGCCCCGCCGCCCGCCGCCGACCGCGGGCGCGCCTGGCTCGCCGGCCTGGCCTGCGCGGCCTCGGCGATGTTCCTCGTCGGCACGCTCACCGCGGTCTCCGCGCTGATCGCCGACTATCCGGTGTACGGCGGGCAGGCGGTGCGGTACGCGGCGGCCGCCGCGATCCTGCTCGCCGTGGCCCGGCTGCGCGGCCCGGCCACGGCGCGGCTCACCGCGCGGGACGCGGCGCTGCTCGTCGCGCTGGCGATGACCGGGCTGGTCGTGTTCAACGTGGCGGTGATCGAGTCGGCGAACGCGGCCGGGCCCACCCTCTCCGGCACCGTGCTCGGCACGGTCCCGCTCGTGCTCGCCCTGGTCGGCGGCCGGCCGTCGCCGCGCGTGGTCGCGGCCGCGGCCGTCGTGGTCGCCGGGGCGACGCTCGCCACCGGGCTCGGCAGCGGCACCCCGGCCGGGCTGGCCTGGTCGCTGGTCGCGCTCGGCTGCGAGGTGTGCTTCTCGCTGCTCGCGCTGCCGCTGCTGCCCAAGCTCGGCGCGGTGCGGGTGTCGGCGTACGCGTGCGCGCTCGCCGTACCGCTGCTGGTGGCGATCGGGCTCGCCGTGGACGGCGGCGGCATCCTGCGGGCGCCGACCGCGGCCGAGGCGCTCGGCCTCGGCTACCTCGCCATCGTGATCACGGTGGTCGCGTTCCTGCTCTGGTACACCGGCCTGCCCCGGCTCGGCCCGCAGCGGGCGGGCCTGCTCGCCGGGCTCATCCCGGTGGGCTCGCTCGCCACCACGGTCGTGCTCGGCCTCGGCACCCCCGCCCCGGCCGACCTCGCGGGCGCCGGGCTCGTCATCGCGGGCATCGTGATGGGGCTTCGCGGCGGGGTCGTAATCTCTAGGAAAACCTAGGAGGAGCGCGATGCCCGAGTTCGACTACACCGACCTGTTGCCGCTTGGACCGGATGAGACGGAATACCGTTTGATCACCACGGAGGGGGTGCGGAGAGTCGAGGCGGCGGGCCGGACCTTCCTGGAGGTCGAGCCCGAGGCGCTGCGGCTGCTCACCGAGACCGCGTTCCACGACGTCTCCCACTACCTGCGGGCGAGCCACCTCGCCCAGCTCCGCAAGATCATCGATGACCCGGAGGCGAGCGGCAACGACCGGTTCGTCGCGCTCGACCTGCTGAAGAACGCCGCGATCGCGGCGGGCGGCGTGCTGCCGCTGTGCCAGGACACCGGCACCGCGATCGTGATGGGCAAGCGCGGCCGGCACGTGCTCACCGACGGGCGGGACGCCGAGCACATCTCCCGTGGCGTGTTCGACGCCTACACGCGGCTCAACCTGCGGTACTCGCAGATGGCGCCGCTGACCATGTGGGAGGAGAAGAACACCGGAAACAACCTGCCCGCGCAGATCGAGATCTACGCCGAGGACCCCGACGGCCACCCCGACGCGTACAAGTTCCTGTTCATGGCGAAGGGCGGCGGCTCGGCGAACAAGTCGCTGCTCTTCCAGGAGACGAAGGCGCTGCTCAACGAGAAGCGGCTGCTCGCCTTCCTCGAGGAGAAGATCCGCGGCCTCGGCACCGCGGCCTGCCCGCCGTACCACCTCGCCATCGTCATCGGCGGCACCAGCGCCGAGTACGCGCTGAAGGCGGCCAAGTACGCCTCGGCCCGGTACCTCGACACGCTGCCCACCTCCGGGTCGCCGAGCGGGCACGGGTTCCGCGACCTGGAGCTGGAGGAGAAGATCCTCAAGCTCACTCAGGACCTCGGCATCGGCGCCCAGTTCGGCGGCAAGTACTTCTGCCACGACGTGCGGGTGATCCGGCTGCCGCGGCACGGCGCGTCCTGCCCGGTGGCAATCGCGGTGTCGTGCAGCGCGGACCGGCAGGCCCTCGCCAAGATCACGCCGGAGGGCATCTACCTGGAGCAGCTGGAGACCGACCCGGCGCGGTTCCTGCCGGACACCACCGAGGACGAGCTCTCCGACGAGGTGGTGCGGATCGACCTCAACCGCCCGATGAAGGAGATCCTCGCCGAGCTCACCAAGTACCCGGTGAAGACCCGGCTGTCGCTCACCGGCCCGCTCGTGGTGGCCCGGGACATCGCCCACGCCAAGATCGCCGAGCGGCTCGACGCGGGCGAGCCGATGCCGCAGTACCTGCGCGACCACCCGGTCTACTACGCGGGCCCGGCGAAGACCCCCGAGGGGTACGCCAGCGGCTCGTTCGGCCCCACCACGGCCGGGCGCATGGACTCGTACGTGGAGAAGTTCCAGGCCGCGGGCGGCTCGCTGATCATGCTCGCCAAGGGCAACCGGTCCCGCCAGGTCACCGAGTCGTGCAAGAAGTACGGCGGGTTCTACCTCGGCTCGATCGGCGGCCCGGCGGCCCGGCTCGCCCAGGACTGCATCAAGAAGGTGGAGGTCCTGGAGTACCCCGAGCTCGGCATGGAGGCGGTCTGGAAGATCGAGGTCGAGGACTTCCCGGCGTTCATCGTCGTCGACGACAAGGGCAACGACTTCTTCGCCGACACCACGGGCCCGCTGCTCACCATCGGCCGGCGTCCGTGACCGGCCCGAGGCCACCGCACGTCATCGGCACCGGCCGCCGCCGCCCGGGCACGGCGGCGGCCGGAACCGCCCCGGGGAACGCCGGTACCTGACCGGCCGGCACCCCACCGGGCCGGCGGCGAACAGGCCGGGCACCGAACAACAGGCCGGCACCGAAGAGCCGGCACTGAAGAGGCCGGCACTGAACAAAGTTCGCGTTACCGACGTCTTACCTGACGAAGGGCACGGCGAAGTCCGTCACCGGACGCCGTATTCGCTCGATCTGCATTGGCCGTCCCGCCGCCACTCGGTATGGTGGTGTCGCTTTCCAGGCGCCATTGCAGGGTACGAGGCCCGAAGTTCCGGCGATGGGTAACGTGCCGTGACGTATGTGGCTGAACTATTGGGACTGCAGAGCCCATGACTGACGACAGTCAGAAGATTGACCGAAGGTCCCAACAAAGATTCGGGCCACTGCCTTCTGGCAGCCGGGAACAAATCGGTAAGCTGCGACCCATGCGTGCGCCCTCCGGATACCGGCTCGCCGATCGATACCGGCTGTTGGAACCGGTCGGGCGCGGCGGCATGGGCACCGTGTGGCGGGCCTACGACGACCTCCTCGACCGTGAGGTCGCGGTCAAGGAGGTGCGCCTGCCGAACGTCCTCGACGAGGAGCTGCGCGCGGAGCTCTGCGCCCGCACCGAGCGCGAGGGCCGGGCGACCGCGATGGTCTCCCACCCGTCGGTGATCACCGTGTACGACGTGGTCACCGAGGACGACCGCCCGTGGATCGTGATGGAGCTGCTGCGCGCCCGGTCCCTCGAGGAGGTCATCCGGCAGGAGGGTCCGCTGCCGCCGCGCCGGGTCGCCGAGATCGGCCGTCACGTGCTCGGGGCACTGCGCGCGGTGCACGCCAAGGGCATCCTCCACCGCGACGTCAAGCCGAGCAACGTGCTCGTCACCGAGGACCGGGTGGTACTCACCGACTTCGGACTCGCCGCCCTCGAGGGCGACGTCGCGCTCACCCAGGCCGGCATCGTGCTCGGCTCGGCCGGATACATCGCGCCCGAGCGCATCCTCGGCGACAAGGCCTCCCCCGCCGGGGACCTGTGGTCGCTCGGGGCCACCCTGTACACCGCGGTCGAGGGCCGCGGCCTGCACGGCAGGCGTTCCGCGGCCGCCGCGCTCGCCGCGCTCACCAGCGGCGAGCCGATCCCGATGGAGCGGGCCGGGCCGCTCGCCCCGGTGCTCACCGGCCTGCTGCAGATCGACCCGCGGCAGCGGCTCGACGGCACCCGCGCCGCGCTCATGCTCGCCCGGGTCGCGGCGGGCGGCTCGGCCGAGGAGCCGCTCGGCGGAACGCCCCACCGTTCGTTCCGCCTGCCGCAGGCGGCGACCGCCGCGCTGCACCGCAGGTCGTCGCACAAGCCGCAGCACCGCGGCCAGCACCGCGCCGGCACGCTGCGCGTGTCGTCACCGCAGGATTCCCGCGCCCGCGGCTCCGGCACGCAGCCGGCCTGGCAGCGGAAGGACACGACGGCCGGAACGCGGCGGCCGTTCGAGGGAGCGCACCGGCGACAGCCGGACCCGTCGACTTTCGGTGCGCTTCATCCCTTTATGCGGCAATTGTCCACTTTAGTACGGTCCATAATCCCCCGCCGGTTCCTGCCCCCGCGCTTGCGCAAGTGACCGGAAAGCGCGGCTCAAGCGCGGCGGGCTATCTTCATACTCATGCCGGAAGAGCACACGCGGTTGCTCGCCGACCGCTACGAGTTGACGGCCCCCCTCGGCAGAGGAACCATGGGCACGGTCTGGCGTGCCTGGGACCGGTCGCTCGGGCGCGAGGTGGCGGTGAAACAGATCCGCCGGGACCCTGGGCTCACCGCCGAGCAGCAGGCCGAGCTGCGCGAACGCATGATCCGTGAGGCGCGCCTCGCCGCGCGCTTCAACCATCCCTCGGTCGCCACCGTGCACGACGCCATCGTGGTGGACGGCCTTCCCTGGATCATCATGGAGCTGGTCGAGGGCCGCTCCCTCGAGCAGGTCATCGAGGAGGAGGGCCCGCTGCCGCCCCGGCTCGTCGCGCAGATCGGCGTCGACCTGCTCAGCGCGCTGCGCGCCGCCCACGCCCAGGGCATCCTCCACCGCGACGTCAAGCCGAGCAACGTGCTGCTCACCGACACCGGCCGCGTCGTGCTCACCGACTTCGGCATCGCCAAGGCGGCCGGCGACAGCGACCTCACCAAGACCGGCATGGTGATCGGGTCCCCGGGCTACACCGCGCCGGAGCGGGCGCGCGGCGAGTACGCCGGGCCCGAGTCGGACCTGTGGTCGCTCGGCGCCACCCTCTACTTCGCGGTCGAGGGGCGGCCCGCGTACGAACGCGGCTCGGTCGCCGCCACGCTCGCCGCGCTCATGACCGAGACCGCCGAGCCGCCCACCCAGGCCGGCCCGCTGCGGCCGATCATCGAGGGCCTGCTGGAGAAGGACCACACCCTGCGCCTCACCGCCGAGCAGGCCGACGCCATGCTGCGCGCGGTCGCCGACGGCCGCGCCCCCGATCTGTCCGCGACCGCGCGGCCGGTGCACCGCGGCGACAGCGCGGACGCCAACCGGCAGCCGGAGAAGGTCCGGGGCCCGATCGACACCGGCCCGAAGCTCGTCGGCGCCGCCGCGGTGAGCGGCATCGGCGTCGGCCAGGACGGGCGCGACGCCCAGGGCACCGAGCCGATGGGGCCGACGCCGTACCTGTCCACCGACGAGCCCGACGGCAACCGGACCGTGTACATGGCCCGCCCCAAGAGCAGCGGCCTCTACACGGCCCCGCGCCGCACCACCCCGCCGTCCCGGCGGCCGCCCCCGCCCACGGGCGGGGCGGGTCGGGGGGCCGGTCAGGCCCCGGGCGCGCCGCCGCCCGGCGGGCAGCCGTGGCGGGGGCCGCGGGCGGGCCGGCCGGGCCGGCGGCCGCCCGCGCCCGGCCCCGCCGCGCCGCCGGGTGCGCCCGCCGGCCAGGGCGGACCCGCGCCCGACGAGCAGGCCACCATGGTCAACCTGGAGAGCCCGTTCGCCGCCCCGCCCCAGGCCGGGCCCGGGCAGCAGGGCCCGCAGCAGCCCGGGCAGCCGTCCACCGGCCCGTACCCGGCGCAGCCGTACGGCGGGCAGGGGCATCCCGGCCAGCAGGGCTTCGGCCAGCAGGGTTCAGGTCAGCAGGGCTTCGGCCAGCACAGCCCTGGCCAGCAGGCTCCCGGTCAGTACGGCCTCGGCCAGGGCGGCCCCGGGCCGTACCCCGGCGGCGGCACCGGGTCGTACCCGCCCGTGCCGGACCACGAGCCGCCCGGCCTCGGCACCGAGATCTTCGAGCTCTCCGCCCTCGGCGGCAACGAGCTGCAGAAGCGCTCGGCGAAGGTGGAGAGCCGCACCGGCATGTTCGCGCTCGTCGGCATCGCCCTCGCCGGCCTCGCGGTGATCGTCATCATCGTCTGGTCCGCGCTGTCCGGCGGGAGCGACGACGACAAGCGCGCCCGGTCCTCGGCGCCGTTCAGCAAGGTCACCGAGTACCCGGAGGACCGCGTCCCCGAGCCGCCGGACTCGGCCGGCGAGACCGGGACCGGGACCGGGACCGGCGACCTCACCACCACGAGCGACACCGCCGCCAAGGTCGAGACCTCCGACGCCTCCGCCCCGGGCCTGCGCCGGCACGCCGACCCGTCCGGCTTCACCGTCGACGTGCCCGACGGCATGACCGCCTCGAGCTCCGGCCGCACGGTGCGGTTCGCGGACGGCACCCGCACGTTCACCGTGACGCGGCTCGCCCGGCCGCAGCCCGCGGTCCTCGACGCGGTGCTCGACGCCGAGCGCCGGTCGGTCGACGCGGGCGAGTATCCGGACTACCGCATGCTCCAGATCAACCCGGTGACCCCGGCCCCCTACCGCGGCGCCACGGTCGCCGACTGGGAGTTCACCTACACCCGGGACGGCGGGACGGTGCACGTGCTCAGCCGCTGGGTGACGGTCTCCGGCGCCACGTACGTGCTGCGCTGGTCGGCCCCGGAGGACACCTGGCAGCGGGACGCCGGGCAGCGCCGGGCCGTGTTCGGCTCGTTCACGCCCGGCGGCGGGTCGGCCGGCTCCTGACCGCCGCCCGGCGCGCCGGACCGGACGGCACCGGCCCCCAGGGGTGACACTGGGGTATGGCCGACTATCGCATCGAACGTGACTCCATGGGCGAGGTCCGCGTCCCGGCCGCCGCGAAGTGGCGGGCGCAGACGCAGCGGGCCGTGGAGAACTTCCCGGTCTCCGGGCGCGGGCTGGAGCGCGAGCACATCGCCGCGCTCGGGATGATCAAGGCCGCGTGCGCCCGGGTGAACGCCCGGTACGGCCTGCTCGACCCGGAGCTCGCCGAGGCGATCGCGAGCGCGGCCGACGAGGTCGCCGAGGGCCGGTGGGACGCCGAGTTCCCGGTCGACGTGTTCCAGACCGGGTCGGGCACCTCGTCGAACATGAACGCCAACGAGGTGATCGCGACCCTCGCCGAGGAGCGGCTCGGCCGCCCGGTGCACCCGAACGACCACGTGAACGCGGCCCAGTCGTCGAACGACGTGTTCCCCTCCTCGATCCACGTGGCCGCGGCGCTCGGGCTGCACCGCGAGCTGCTGCCCGCCCTCGACCACCTGCGCGCCGCGCTCACCGCCAAGGCCGGGGAGTTCGCCGACGTGGTGAAGGCCGGCCGTACCCACCTCATGGACGCCACCCCGGTCACCCTCGGCCAGGAGTTCGCCGGGTACGCGGCGCAGATCGAGCACGGCGCCGAGCGGCTGCGGGCCACCCTCCCCCGGGTCGCCGAGCTGCCGCTCGGCGGCACCGCGGTGGGCACCGGCGTGAACACGCCGGGCCCGGAGTGGGCCGGTGAGGTGATCGCGCTGCTCGCCGAGCGCACCGGGCTGCCGTTCACCGAGGCGCGCAACCACTTCGAGGCGCAGGGCGCCCGGGACGCGCTGGTGGAGCTGTCCGGCCAGCTCCGGGTGGTCGCGGTCTCCCTGCACAAGATCGCCAACGACCTGCGGTGGATGGGGTCGGGGCCGCGCACCGGGCTCGCCGAGATCAACCTGCCGGACCTGCAGCCCGGCTCCTCGATCATGCCGGGCAAGGTGAACCCGGTGATCCCCGAGGCGGTGTGCATGGTCGCCGCCCAGGTGATCGGCAACGACGCGGCGGTGGCGTTCGGCGGCGCGCAGGGGTCGTTCGAGCTCAACGTGATGATGCCGATGATGGCGCGCAACGTGCTGGAGTCGATCCGGCTGCTGGCGAACGTCTCCCGGCTGCTCGCCGACCGGTGCGTGGCCGGCATCACGGCGAACGTGGAGCGGCTGCGCGGCTACGCCGAGTCGTCCCCGTCGGTGGTCACCCCGCTCGCCCGCCACCTCGGCTACGAGGAGGCCGCGAGCATCGTCAAGCAGGCCCTCGCCGAGGGCCGGGAGCTCCGCGAGATCGTGATCGAGCGCGGCCACGTCGCGGCCGGCCGGCTCACCGAGGCCGAGCTCGACGCGGCGCTCGACGTGCTCGCCATGGCGCGGCCGGACCTGCGGCGCCGGTAGCCGGGGTCCCCGTAGCCGAGGTCACTGCGGGGCGTACCGGTCGCGCAGCGCCCGGCAGAGCCGTACCACGGCGCGGGCGCCGGGCACCCGGGCCGCCACCCTGCGCAGCCGGGCGAACGACGTGCTCGCCGGCCGGTCGGGGAGGATGAGCCGGGTCCGGCCGGTCCACCGCACCTCAAGGCCGAAGCCCAGCTCGACCTCGTGGTCGTCGACCCGCAGGTACGGCCGCCAGACGCCGGGGCCGAGGCAGTCGGGCACCGGCAGGCGGCGCACCGGGAACTTGGCGACGAGCTGCCCGGCGAGGCGGCCCGGCATGCCCGGCTCGACGAGGGCCGGGGCGCTCACCGTGCGGGCGCGGGCGTCGGTGCCGACGAGCACGCACTCCATCGGCGGGCCGCCGCTCGGCGGCACGTACGGCACGGGCAGCGACACGAACACGTGCCCGTCGCGGCGGGCGATGCTCACCCCGGTCGAGACGAGCGCGATCGAGTCGGCGAACGACCGGGGCTCGACGCACACGGCGAGCTCGCCCCGCTCCGACCAGCAGGGCACCACGAGCCGGCGGCCGCCCTCGGCGAGCCCGCCGACGCAGTGCCGCGGGGTGCGCGGCATGCGCGCCCGGGCGCGGGCGTGGTGCGCCCCGGTGCTCATCCGCAGGTGCACCTCCCACAGGCCCGGCGGCAGCGGGCGGCCGAGCGCGGCCTTGCCGACGTCGAGCCGGGCGGTGGCGCGGGCCTGCACCCGCACCTCGTCGCCCTCCCGGATCTGCACGATCTCGCCGGTGACCGGCAGCCGGTAGACCGCGCCGGTCTCGGCGTGCCGGATGTGCGCGCGCAGGCCGACCGACCGCGCGCCGAGCGGCACCTCGGCGAGGCTCGGGGAGAGCACCGGCTCGCCGAGCGCGGGCGGCGGCGTCCACAGCACCCGGCGGCCCATGCGCCGGTACCGGACCGGGGTGCCGTCGGCGTGCACGATCTCACCGGCGAGGTCGAACGCCAGCTCGCCGTCCTCCCAGCGGAGGCCGCGCAGCTCGGCGCGGAGCCGCATGCCCCGCGTGGCCTGGGCGAACGCGACGAGGTCGGCGAGGGGGCGGGTGCGGGTGAGCGCGGCCCGCGCCCGCATCGGCACCGACAGGTACCGGTCGAGCCGGAGCGGGAACCGCTCCCGCACCAGGTCGCGCAGCTCGTCGAAGAGCGCCTCGCGCTCCTCGGGCGGGGTGGCGAGCAGCGTCCGGCCGCCGAGCCGGCGCAGCACGCCGACGCGCAGCCAGTGGGCGTAGAGCCGGTCGCGGCGCTCGCCGGGCTCGGTGAAGTCGTCGATCGTGTCGAGGATCACTCGCAGCCCGTCGGCGTACGCGGCGGGGTCGATCGGCGGCTCCGGGGCGGGGCGGACGTGGCAGCACAGCCGGTCGGCGAGCACGGCGATCACCTTCGCGGCGAGGTAGGCGCGCAGCACGAAGGCGTGCTCGGACAGCTCGCCGGGGAGGTCGGGGAAGGAGAGCCACTGGCTCTCCACGAAGGTGCGGCGGAACAGCTTGTGCGGGGTGAGCAGGCCGAGCAGGTGGTCCTCGAGGACGTCGGCGCGGTCCCGGTTGCGGCCGAACGCGGGCAGCGGGGGCCGGCCGTCGTAGACGAGCCGCCCGATGAGCACGTCGGCGTCGGTCTCCACGGCCATGCGGTGCATGTGCTCCAGCGCGTCGGGCTCCAGCCGGTCGCGCTGGCCGAGCAGGTAGACGTAGTCGCCCCGGGCCACCGACAGCCCCGAGTTGCGGCCGCGCACCGGCGAGCCGTGGCGCTCCAGATGGAGCACGCGCACGTTGGGGTGGGCGGCGGCCACCGAGTCGAGCCGTGTCCGGGTGGGCTCACCCGAGCCGTCGTCGGCGAAGATCACTTCGTACTCATCGGACGGAAGGGTCTGCCCGAGCAGCGACCGTACGCAGGCGTCGAAGGCGTCGTCCCCGTCGCCCGGGTCGGACACCGGCACCACAACGCTGACCTTCACACCCATGCAGCCCAGCGTGCGGCCCGCCTCCGGTGATGTCCGGGCGACTTGCCGAACGGTCGAACACAACTGACCAAGACTCGGCCCGCGCCAGCCCGTGCCGTGACCTGGAGGGGCGGAGGGTAACGCGCGGTTGTGCCGCGCACCAGGTCCGGGCGCGGGAATCTCCCCGCGATCGAGCCGCCCGGGAACCGGCCGTGACGCACCCCGCGGTCACGCCGCGGGCGGCGCGCCACGGACGGCGGGACGGCCGGGTGCGTCAGTACCAGCCCTTGGCCTGGGAGTGCGCCCACGCGTTGCACGGCGAGCCGTACCGGCCGGCGATGTAGTCGAGGCCCCACTTGATCTGGGTGGCCGGGTTGGTCTGCCAGTCCGGGCCCGCGGACGCCATCTTCGAGCCGGGCAGCGCCTGCGGGATGCCGTACGCGCCGCTGTACCGGTTCGCCGCGCGCTCGTTCCAGCCGCTCTCCTTGTCCCAGAGCTTCTCCAGGCAGCCCCACTCGGCGTCCCAGCCGCGGGCGGCGTTCATCTGCTTGCCGAGGGCCTTGTTGCTGCCCGGGTCGGGGTTGGAGCCGGGCGGGAACCGGAACGACGGGAAGCCGCGGCCGCCGGGGGCGGTCTTGGCGATGTAGACCGGGCTGAGCTTCTTGCGGCCCCGGCGCTCGGCCCGCAGCGCCTCGAGCCGGTAGCGCTGCGCGGCCTGGGCCTTGATCGCGTCCTCCTCCGGATCCGGCGCGAAGGGGTCCTTCGCCATCCGCATCATCTCGTCGAGCGTGAGCGGCGTGATGTCCGCCTCGCTGTTGCGGCGGTGCGTGTCGACGACGAACCAGGTACACCAGCCCACGAACGCGAGCGTGCAGACGGTGGCGAGCACGACCTTGGGCTTGATGCGCACGGTCGTCCGCCGGCGCCGGGGCGGGCGCCGCCGACCGCGGGACCGGTGGGAGGCGGGAGCCTCGTCCTGCCGAGGATCCAGCACCTGCTCGCCTATGCTCACGGCTCTTGAGAATGCCGTGACCAGGGGGGCGGTCCGCAACCGAAACCGAGGATTTGCCTGGTGCTCCCGCGGTTGCCCGGGTGCGGTCCTTTACCTATCCACCCGGCTACATGGGCATTCCCCGACCCGGGCATCGCATGTGATTTTCCTCACATATCGGGCCATTCGGTCCGGTCACACCGTACTTAGCGGAAGGCCGAAACGGCGGCACGGCGGGGCGCCCGCCCGGCCCGGACCGGACGGCCGTTCGGGAAACCCGAGAAATCACCCATAATGTGCAGGTGGCAGGCATACTCCTCGTCGAAGACGACCCAGCCGTACGCGCCGGCCTCGAGCTCGCGCTCACCCGGCAGGGCCACACCGTCACCTCGTACGCCACCGGTGAGGAGGCGCTCGACCACATCCGGGAGCGGCGGCCCGAGATCGTCATCCTCGACGTGATGCTGCCCGGCATCGACGGCGTCGAGGTGTGCCGGCGCATCCGCAAGATCGACCAGCTGCCGGTGGTCCTGCTCACCGCGCTCGGCGACGACCTCGACGTCGTCGTCGGCCTGGAGGCGGGCGCCGACGACTACGTGGTCAAGCCGGTCCAGCCGCGGGTGCTCGACGCGCGCATCCGGGCGATCCTGCGGCGGGTGGAGTCCGCCTCCCCCGACCGCCTCACCTTCGGCGACCTCGTCGTCGACCGCGGGGCGCTCAAGGTGAGCCGCGCCGGAAAGGAGATCCACCTCACCCCGACCGAGCTGCGGCTGCTGCTGGAGCTGGTCCGCCACCCCGGGCAGGTGCTCAACCGCCGGTACCTGCTGCGCGCCGTGTGGGACCACGACCACGTCGCCGACTCCCGCCTCGTCGACGCCTGCGTGCAGCGCATCCGGGCCAAGATCGAGCCCGTACCCGCCGAGCCCGTCTACATCCACACGGTGCGCGGCTTCGGCTACCGGTTCAGCCCGCCGTGACGGCGGCCCGACGCGATGGGTCCGTGATGCTCCCGTGCTGAGCCTCCGCTCGCTCCGCCCCACCGGGCTGCGCGGCCGACTGGTGATCACCTTCACCGTGGTCGCGGTGACCGCGTCCGTCCTCGTCGCGGGCATCGCCTACCAGCTCGTCCGCCAGGAGCTGCTGCGCCGGGTCGAGCAGGCCGAGGTCCACGACGTGCGCACGGTGCTGGAGCGCATCACGCTCCCGGTCGGCACCACCGACCTGCTGTGGCCGAGCGGCGCCTCGGTGACCGAGTCCGACCTCAACACGATCGTCGAGTCCCTCGCCGCGCCCGACCGGCAGGTGGTGGTACGGCACGGCACCAAGGAGCGGGCCACCCGGGGCAGCTCGTTCCGCGCCGCCCAGATCCCGGTGGAGATGCGCCGCCAGGCCCTCACCCGGCTGGTGAAGCAGCGGCGGATCATCGACGGCAGGCCGTACCTGGTGATCGGCACCCAGGTGCAGCGGGAGCGGCTGGGCCGGGAACGGCCCACCGATATCTCGGTCTACGTGTTCGTCTCGCTCGAGGACGAGGAGCGCACGCTCGCCAACCTGCGCACCGCGCTGATCCAGGCCGGGGCGATCACGCTCGTGCTCGCGGTCGGGGTCGCCCTCGTCTCGGCGCGCAGCGTGCTGCTGCCGGTGCGGCGGCTCGGCGCGGCCGCCCGCGACCTCGGCGCGGGCAAGCTCGACACCCGGCTGCCGGTGCAGGGCAGGGACGAGCTCGCCCACCTCACCGCGACGTTCAACGAGACCGCGGCCGCGCTCGAGCAGACCGTGTCGGAGCTGCGCGCGCTGGAGGCGATGTCCCGGCGGTTCGTCGCCGACGTGTCGCACGAGCTGCGCACCCCGCTGGCCGCGATGACCGCGGTCACCGACGTGCTCGAGGAGGAGGCCGAGCGGCTGCCCGAGGACATGGGCCAGGCGGTGCGCCTGGTGGTGCAGGAGATCGGCCGGCTGCGGGCGCTCGTCGACGACCTCATCGAGGCGAGCCGGTTCGACTCGGGCACCGCGGTGCTCAGCCGGGACACCGTGGACGTGGGCGACGCGATCGCCGAGTGCCTCAAGGTGCGCGGCTGGCACGAGGGCATCACCGTCGACGTGCCGCTCGGGCTCACCTTCTCGCTCGACCCCCGCCGGTTCGACGTGATCATGGCGAACCTCGTCGGCAACGCGCTGCGGCACGGCGCGCCGCCGGTGGTCGTCACGGTACGGCGCCGCCCCGACGGCCTGTGGGTGACCGTGCGCGACCACGGCGACGGCATCCCGGAGGAGGCGCTGCCGCACGTGTTCGACCGGTTCTACAAGGCCGAGGCGGGGCGCACCCGCGAGGGCAGCGGCCTCGGGCTCGCCATCGCGAAGGCGAACGCCGAGCTGCACGGCGGTACCCTCGGCGTGGAGAACGCCGACCCCGGCGCCCTGTTCACCCTCTGGATCCCGGCCCCGTGAGGTGAGCGCCATGAGCGGTGTGACACGCCTCCCGGCCGCCGTCGCGGCCCTGCTCGGCCTCCTCCTCACCCTCGCGGGGTGCGGCATCGAGCCCACCGACGTGATCGACGAGGGCCCGGCCCCGGTGATCCGGGCCAAGTCCACGATCACCACCGTCTACCTGCTGCGCGACGGCCGGCTGTGGCCGAAGCAGATAGTGGTCGCCTCCTCCTCGGTGGAGGACGCGCTGAAGGCGCTGTTCCAGGCCGGCGAGCGCGCCCACGACGGGGTGACCACCGCGCTCACCGGGCTGCGCCTGGAGCAGACCTACGTCACCCGGTACGGCGGGCGGGGCGGCACCCGCACCGACCCGGAGAACCCGCTCGGCCTGCGCCTGCACGTGATCGTCAACGGCTCGGCGAAGCTCACCGAGGCGGCGAAGGCCCAGATCACCTGCACGGCGATGCTCCGCCAGGAGATCTGGGCCGTGAAGCTCACGCACACCACCCCGGAGGGGCCGATCGCGGCGGGCGAGCACACCTGCCGGGAGTTCTGGAAGCTCGCCGCCAAGGACGTGCAGCTGCCGCCGTGATCACGCCCGTCCGGGGCGGGTGACCGCCGCGCTCAGGGGGTGATGTCCTCCAGCATCTCGGTGACGAGGGCCGCGATCGGCGAGCGCTCCGACCGAGTGAGCGTGATGTGCGCGAACAGCGGGTGGCCCTTGAGCTTCTCCACCACGGCGACCACGCCGTCGTGCCGCCCGACCCGCAGGTTGTCCCGCTGCGCGATGTCGTGGGTGAGCACCACCCGCGAGTTCGCGCCGATCCGGGACAGCACGGTGAGCAGCACGCCGCGCTCGAGCGACTGGGCCTCGTCGACGATGACGAACGCGTCGTGCAGCGAGCGGCCGCGGATGTGGGTGAGCGGCAGCACCTCGAGCATGCCCCGGTCGAGGACCTCCTCGATCACCTCGGGCGAGGTGACCGCGCCGAGGGTGTCGTAGACCGCCTGCGCCCACGGCCCCATCTTGTCGTTCTCGGTGCCGGGCAGGTAGCCGAGCTCCTGCCCGCCGACCGCGTACAGCGGGCGGAAGACGATGATCTTCCGGTGCCGGCGGCGCTCCAGCACGGCCTCGAGGCCGGCGCAGAGCGCGAGCGCGGACTTGCCGGTGCCGGCCCGGCCGCCCATCGAGACGATGCCGATGTCGGGGTCCATGAGCAGGTCGAGGGCGATGCGCTGCTCTGCGGAGCGGCCGCGCAGGCCGAACACCTCGCGGTCGCCGCGCACCAGCCGTACCGACTTGTCCGGCATGACCCGGCCGAGCGCCGAGCCCTTCGCGGACAGCAGCCGCAGGCCGGTGTGGCAGGGCAGCTCGCGCGCCTCCTCGATCTCGGCGGTGCCGTGCTCGAAGAGGTGCTCGATGTCCTCGGTGGCGACCTGGAGCTCGGCCATGCCGGTCCACCCGGACTCGATCACCTGCCCGGCGCGGTACTCCTCGGCGGTCAGGCCGATCGATGCGGCCTTGACCCGCATCGGCAGGTCCTTGGAGACGAGCACCACGTCGTTGCCCTCCGCGGCGAGGGCCTTGGCGACGGTGAGAATGCGGGTGTCGTTGTCGCCGAGCCGGAAACCGGCCGGCAGGATCGAGGGGTCGCTGTGGTTGAGCTCGACCCGGATCGTCCCCTCGCCGATGGGCATCGGCTCGTCCAGCCGCCCGTGCCGAGCCCGCAGATCGTCGAGGAACCGCAGTGCCTTCCGCGCGAAGTAGCCGAGCTCGGGATGGTGGCGCTTCGCCTCCAGCTCGGTGATCACGACGATCGGCAGGACCACCTCATGCTCGGCGAACCGTGTCATCGCGGCGGGGTCCGCCAGCAGGACCGAGGTGTCGACGACGTAGGTGCGCCGATCGGTGCGGGGACCCGTCGCGGAGCCGTTCGCGCGCAGGTGGGTCGGGTCGGTGTGGATCGAGGTCATCGAGGACACTGCCACGCGTTCTCCCCCGGGCGCCCGTAGCGGGCGCCCTGCCAGATGAGGTGCTTATCGGACCGGACCCGTCGCGCACCTGCACCAGGAGGCGGCGCCGGGGTCCGGCCCTCCTCGCTGGGACGTGTGGCAAGGACGGGCCCTCTCCCGAGGTAGGCGATGTAACCTGCCTACGCCCTACGGTACGTGCTGGAGCAAAAGTTGCCCAGTGTCCGGTTGTGGCCGTAACGGGGTGTTTACCGCCTGATTCAGCTGCCGTACCGCCGGTTCCGCGCGGCGTAAGAGCGAAGCGCCCGGAGGAAGTCCACCTTGCGGAAGTCGGGCCAGTACGCCTCGCAGAAGTAGAACTCCGAGTGGGCGCTCTGCCAGAGCAGGAAGCCGGAGAGGCGCTGCTCGCCGCTGGTGCGGATGACCAGGTCGGGGTCGGGCTGGCCGCGGGTGTAGAGATGCTCTGCGATGTGCTCCACATCGAGGACCTCGGCGAGCTCCTCGATGGTCGCCCCCTTGCTGGCGTGCTCCTGGAGGAGGGAGCGCACCGCATCAGCGATCTCACGCCTTCCTCCATACCCAACCGCAACGTTCACAATCAGGCCCGGACGATCCGCTGTGGCCTCTTTTGCCTCCTTCAGCACGCGAGCGGTGTGGTCGGGCAGCAGGTCGAGCGCGCCCATGGGGTTGACGTGCCAGCCGCCGGCGACGAGGCGGCGCACGGTGTCCTCGATGATCTCGAAGAGCGGCTCGAGCTCCTCCTTCGGCCGGTTGAAGTTGTCGCTCGACAGCAGCCAGACGGTGACGATCTCGACCCCGGCCTCGCGGCACCACACGAGCAGGTCGGAGATCTTGTCGGCGCCCTTGCGGTGCCCCCGGCTGACGTCCTGCAGACCCATCGCCCGGGCCCAGCGGCGGTTGCCGTCGACGATGACGCCGACGTGCTTGGGGATCGGGCCGTTCGCGAGTTTCGCCTCCAGCCGGCGCTCGTACAGGCGGTAGACGACGTCACGCAGGCCCATGGGCGATCCCTTCCTCCCCGGTCCTTGTCCGACGAGCCATTATCGCCGCCTCGGGCACCTGAGACGGCCGAAGCGGAGTGTTCTCTGGTAGCGGCGCGCCCGGCACCGACGATGAGACTTTACGGCGCGCACCTGCGTGCCTCGGCCGCCCGCCCCACCGGGCGCGGGCTCCGCACACGCATTCACGATCATGACCCTAAGACCGGCGGGCCGCGCGTGTGGCCGGTTTCGGACACCTGGCGGCGAAAAAGGACCGCAAAAAACGCCGCGAGGGCGTGGGGCGGGGCGAAGGACCGTCGTGCGGCCCCCTCCGCGGGGTTTGTGGCAGGCTCCCAGAGGATGGTGCACGGTTGCGCGGAGAGGGGCCGCACGACGTCCGCGTGTGCCCGGCGCCGTTGACGGGCACGACCCGGGCCGTCAGCCCAGGCGCTCGACAAGCCGGTGGTACTCGTCCCAGAGCTCCTTCGGCATGCGGTCACCGAAGGTCTTGAAGTGCTCGGGGATGAGCGACGCCTCCTCGCGCCACACCTCGCGGTCGACCGACAGCAGCAGCTCGAGGTCATCGTCGGAGATGTCGAGGCCGCCGAGGTCGAGCGCCTCCTTGGTGGGCAGCATGCCGATCGGCGTCTCGACCGCGTCGGCCTCGCCGTTGAGCCGCTGCACGATCCACTTCAGCACCCGGCTGTTCTCGCCGTAGCCGGGCCAGACGTACCGCCCGCTCGCGTCCTTGCGGAACCAGTTGACGTAGTAGATCCGGGGCAGCTTGTCCGGATCGGTCATCTTCCCGATCTTCAGCCAGTGGGCGAAGTAGTCGCCCATGTTGTAGCCGCAGAACGGGAGCATCGCGAACGGGTCGCGGCGCAGCTCGCCGACCTTGCCCTCGGCCGCCGCGGTCTTCTCCGAGGCGACGTTCGCGCCGAGGAACACGCCGTGCTGCCAGTTGAACGACTCGGTGACCAGCGGTACGGCGGTGGCGCGGCGCCCGCCGAACAGGATCGCCGAGATCGGCACGCCCTTGGGGTCCTGCCACTCGGGGGCGATCGTCGGGCACTGGCCGGCCGGGGTGGTGAACCGGGCGTTGGGGTGCGCGGCCGGCTCGGGCGAGTCCGGGGTCCACTCGCGGCCCCGCCAGTCGATGAGCCGCGCCGGGGGCTCGTCGGTGAGGCCCTCCCACCAGACGTCGCCGTCCTCGGTGAGCGCCACGTTGGTGAAGATGCTGTTGCCCCACAGCGTCTTGATCGCGTTGGCGTTGGTCGACTCGCCGGTGCCGGGGGCCACGCCGAAGAAGCCCGCCTCGGGGTTGATCGCGTACAGCCGGCCGTCCTCGCCGAAGCGCATCCAGGCGATGTCGTCGCCGATCGTCTCCACCTTCCAGCCGGGGATCGTCGGCTGGAGCATCGCCAGGTTCGTCTTGCCGCAGGCGGACGGGAACGCGGCGGCGATGTAGCGCGGCTCGCCGTCCGGCGGGGTGAGCTTGAGGATCAGCATGTGCTCGGCGAGCCAGCCCTCGTCGCGGGCGATCACGCTCGCGATGCGCAGCGCGAAGCACTTCTTGCCGAGCAGGGCGTTGCCGCCGTACCCCGAGCCGTACGACCAGATCTCCCGGGTCTCCGGGAAGTGGCTGATGTACTTGGTCGTGTTGCACGGCCAGGGCACGTCCTGCTGCCCGGGCTCGAGCGGGGCGCCGACCGAGTGCACGCACTTGACGTAGTCGCGGCCCTCCTCGATGAGCCGCAGCGCCTCCTCGCCCATCCGGGTCATGATCCGCATCGAGACCGCGACGTACGCCGAGTCGGTGATCTCCACGCCGAGCCGGGAGATGTCGCTGCCGAGCGGGCCCATGCAGAACGGGACGACGTACATGGTCCGGCCGCGCATGCAGCCGCGGAACAGCTGCCGGAAGGTGCGGCGCATCTCGTCCGGGTGGATCCAGTTGTTGGTCGGACCGGCGTCCTCCGGGTCCTCCGAGCAGATGAAGGTGCGGTCCTCCACCCTGGCCACGTCCGACGGATCGGAGGCCGCGTAAAAGCTGTTGGGCCGCGCCTTCAGGCGCGTGAAGGTCCCCTTCTCGCAGAGCAGGTTCGTCAGTCGCGTCCACTCGGCCTCGGACCCGTCGCACCACTCGATCCGGTCCGGTTGGGTGAGCTCGGCGATCTCCTCGACCCACGCGGCCAGGTCGGCGCGGGTCGTCCTGCTGGTTCCCTGTACGGTCACGGACACGACGGCGGCTCCTTTGGCGTTCTCCGGTTAAAAACCATCTTCAGCGAAGAATCCGCGTCGAATCCAATTGGTTTGGACCAGTGCGGAAAGCAGCCTTTCCCGGCGGCCGGACGCCGCCTTGAAAGGTGTTTCATTCACGTTCCAAACCGGTGAAATTCGCGCGGCATGGTTGCCGTCATGCCCCTGCCCACCTGCGGCGCGGCCACACCTGGGGACGCGCCACCGGGGACCGGAGCCGTCGGACACACCGATTGAGCCTACCCACCGGAGTGATTGTTAAAAAATCCCCCCGTGAGTTTCGTCACGTGTCCGCGCCCCGGGTTTCCGGCAGCGATTGGTATAGGCCACAGGAATTGGTCTAGTCCCTTTCCGCGATTGGTTTAGTCCACCAGATCGGGTCCCGCGGCGCGCACCGATTCCACGTGTCGCAGGGCATCCCGCAGGTCGGAGAGCCAGGTGTCGGCCCGCCGGGCGACGAGCCGCACGCACCAGGCGAGCGCGTCGCTGCGGCTGCGGGCCACTCCCGCGGCGACGAGAGTGTCGAGCACCCTCCGCTCGGGCTGCCGCAGCCGGGTCATCACCGGGACCGACAGCGTGGTGAACATCACACAGCGGTCGCCGACCCGGACACCCCACGACACCTTGCGGCGGAACCGGTGCTCGGCCTCCCGGGCGATCTCGATGCGGCGGTCGCGGGTCTCCTCGCGGAACCGCCGGGCCAGCCCGTCGAGCAGCGCCTCCCGCTCGGCCGCCGAGACGTCCTCGCCGGGCTCCGGCTCGGGCAGCGTGCCGACGACGGTGATCTCCTCGCGGTCGACCACGATCTCGTGCCGCCCGCCGAACCACTCCTGCGGCAGGCGGCCGGTGAACCAGGCGTTGATGATCGATTCCTCGTTGTCCATGTAATAAGGATTACACCGTTGCGCTTCCACCGGCAGTCCCGGCCGCGCCGCGCGGGGCCCTCGTCTCCCACCCCGCCGTCCCCTCACGCCGGCTTCGGGCGCCCCGGGCCGCGCCGTACCGGCGGCACGTACGGTGGTGTGGCCCGGCGCCACCGCCGTCACCGGCGCACCGGAGCCGACCGCGCCTGTCAAATGGCAGCGTGTTCCTTTTGTCTTGTACTTCCGTTTTCTCGGTTATGCTGGGCACCCGTGACCACGCGGCCGTATCCCTCGGCCTCTTCCCCGCGTGCGACCTGCGCGAGCTGGACGGGAGAATGGCGGGCATGACCACACCCGTGTCGGCCGAGCGCCGTGACGGGCTTCGCGAGCGCAAGAAGGCCAAGACACGACGGACGATCCAGGAACAGGCGCTGCGGCTCTTCGCCGAGCGGGGCTACGACGAGACCACCGTGGAGCAGATCGCCGAGGCGGCGGAGGTCTCGCCGAGCACGTTCTTCCGCTACTTCCCGACCAAGGAGGCCCTGGTCCTGCGGGACGACTACGCCGCCGTGCTGCACGCGGCGCTCGCCGCCCAGCCCGCCGACGCGCCGCTCGGCACGGTGCTGCGGGAGACCTTCCGCACCGCGTTCGCGCGGCTCTCCCTGGAGGAGCAGAGCGACCTGCGGCTGCGCATCCGGCTGCAGATGACGATCCCGTCGCTGCGCGCCCGCAGCCTCGACGCGCTGCTGCGCACGGTGGACGGCCTGGCGGCCGAGCTCGCCCTGCGGTTCGGGCGGGGCCCCGGGGACCTGGAGATCCGCAGCCTGTGCGGCGCGGTCGCCGGCGCCCTCGTGCCGGTCCTCGTCGCCTGGGTGGAGCAGGACGGCCGGCGCCCGCTGGGCGAGATGGTCGACGAGGCGCTGGGGCACCTCAAGGGCGTCCTCGGCTGAGCCCCGCGCCCGGTCAGCGCACCCGCGCGGCGACCCGCGGGTCGACCCGGACCACCCCGGCGAACCCGGCCATCGGGATCGGCGCGATCTTCACCACGTCGCCGGTGCGCGGCGCGTGGATCATCTTGCCGTCGCCCCAGTAGATCGCCACGTGCGAGAGGTAGCCGGGGTTCGTCGGGTCCCGCCGCCAGAACAGCAGGTCGCCGGGCCTGGCCTGGGAGAGCGGGATGCGGGGCCCGGTCGCCCACTGGCCGGTGGTGACCCGCGGCATGCGCACCCCCGCCTGGGCGTAGGCCCACTGCACCAGGCCCGAGCAGTCGAACGCGTCCGGCCCGGCCGCGCCCCACACGTACGGCCGGCCGATCCGGCTCGCCGCCGCGGTGAGCACCCGCTGCAGCTGCTCGTCGGTGAGGAACGAGCCCGGGTACGAGCCGACGTCCTGCTCGGGCCGCTCCCGGCTTTCGCCGGAGGCGTCGCCGCCGGTGGCACCGCCCCGGTCGCCGGCGCCGCCCTCGTCGCGGCGCGGCTCGACGTACTCGGGGTCGATCACGGCGACCTGGGCGCCCTTCGGCAGCACCTGGAGCAGGCGGCGGCGCAGCCGGGCCAGGTCGGCGCCGGGGGCGCTCACCACCAGCGCGTTCCCCTCGGGCATGCCGAGCAGCCGGGCGGTGTCGCGGGAGACGACCGCGTCGATCGGGCCGATGCCGACCGTCGCCCAGGCGCCCACGCGCAGCCGCCGCCCGCCGCCGCCGTCCACGACCGAGCCGAGCGCGACCCCGCCGTCCCGGCCGAGCACGAACGACACGGCCACGTCCCCGGCCGCGATGTTCTGCCAGAGCGCGTCCGAGCGGGCGGTGATCTCCGGGGTGTAGGCCCGGAAGGTGGACGGGTTCACGCCGAGCGTGTGCACCCGCTTGCCGTCGAGCGTCACCTCGGCGGCGTCGGCCACCTCGACCGCCGCCACCCCCGTGAGCAGGCGGGCCTGCGCCACGGCCGAGGCCGGTAGCGGGCGGTCCGCCACCGCGAACAGGTGCGGCCGGCGCAGCCGGTCCAGCGGCGCCACCCGGGGCCGGCCGGACCCGCCCGCCGTACCGCCCGGGTCGGCACTCGCGCCGTCCGGGTCACGGGTGGCGGCGACGTAGCGGTGCGGGTCGCCGGGCTCGCGCGCGGCGACCGCGGTGCGGGCCCGGGGCGGCGCGCCCGCGTCGGCCTCCTCCAGCGCGCCGAGCGCCACCAGGTCGGCGGTGAGCACGCCGGTGAGCAGCACGGCGACGACCGGGGCGAGCCGGCGCGAGGCCGCCAGGCGGCGCAGGGCCTCCCGCACCGGGCCGCGCCGCCGGGGCGGCGGGCCGTACGGGTGCGGTCCGGGGCCGGGCGGCGCGGGGAGCGCGCCGGGGACGAGCTGGACGTAGCGCGGGACGAACGCCGCGGGCGGTTGCGCGGCCCCCGGCGGGGGCCAGGCGCCGGGCGCGGCCGGCTGGTCGTGGGCGGCGGATTCGGGGTGGCGCGCTCGCGGCTCGAGCACGTGGTCCCCCTTCCTCACCCGCTCTCCACGGTGATCCGTGCAGCAGCCTGCCGTAGATCACCGGCGATCGTCCATACCGTTCGCCGAATCGCGACCGGACACGAAACGATCCGCCGAAGCGGCTCTCCGGCGGATCGTCTCGTGGAGCGATATGGACAACTCTGACGGTCGGCCTACGCTTTCGGCGCCCGTCGATCAGGGCGTGCCGGCGGGGTGCGCGGCCGGTCGGGGCCCGTCTGAGCTCACTTACCGACGTACGGCACGGCGAGCAGGATCTCCACGGTGTTCTCCCGGCCGTTCGGGAGCTTGAAGGTGGCCTTCTCGCCGATCTTCTTCCCGTTGATCGCGGCCCCGAGCGGAGACTTCGGGGAGTACACGTCGATCGGGGCGCCGGTCTCCTCGCGGGAGGCCAGCAGGAACGTGAGCTCCTCGCCGTCTTCGAACCGGACCGTCACGGTCATGCCGGGGCCGACCACGCCCTCCTTGCGGGGCGCCTCACCGACCTTGGCGTTCTCGAGGATCTGACGCAGCTGGAGGATGCGGGCCTCCATCTTGCCCTGCTCCTCCTTGGCGGCGTGGTAGCCGCCGTTCTCCCGCAGGTCGCCCTCCTCGCGGGCGGCCTCGATCTTCTTGGCGATGTCGGTGCGCCCCGGGCCCGTTAGATACTCCAGCTCCGCCTTAAGGCGGTCGTACGCCTCCTGGGTAAGCCAGGTGACGTTGTCAGTGTGGGAGTCGGCCACGGGTTCTCCTTGCTGCCACTCAGGGTTGCGGTCGTGCGATTGCCGAGAGGTTAGCCTCTCGGCGAGTTTTTCAAAAGACTCATTGTACGAGATAGCAGTGCTGGACCTGGGCGTTCCACGCCTGGGCGGCGGTCAGCACGCGCTCGGTGAGGGTGACCTCGCTCCGGCCCGCGGGGACCTCCACCTCCCGGTTGCCGACCTCGACGCCGTCGGTGTCCACCGCGCGCAGCCGGCACACGGCGGCCCGGTCGGCCGGCTTGTACACCTGGAAGGTGATCACCACGGCCGCGGGGTCGCCGCGATCGAAGCTGATCACCTGCCCGCGCACGTCCGGGGCGCCGCGGCCGAGCATGAGCACGACGCCCCACCCGACGGTGATCACGACCACGATCGCGCCTATGACCAGGAATGCCAGGAAACGCCCAATCCCGCCCTTCCGGCGGGGGCGCTCCGGCAAATCCTCTGGTCTGCCGAGGACCGGGGCCGTGTTCGGCCGCGCCTCCGGATCCTCCGTGGCCATGGCGGAATCTCCCTGCGGTCTGTCGGTGTTGTCAGAGACAATTGTCTGGCGTGTGGGAGCGACCCACCCCACCTTCATGCAAACCTAGCCGCTCTGGGCGATGCTCAGGACAGGAGACACCGAGCGTGAGTGCACCGCTGAGGCTGATGGCCGTTCACGCGCACCCCGACGACGAGTCGAGCAAGGGCGCCGCGACCATGGCGCGCTACGTGGCCGAAGGGGTCGACGTTCTGGTGTGTACGTGTACCGGTGGGGAACGCGGCTCCATCCTCAACCCCAAGATGGACCGGCCCGAGATCGCGGCGAACATCGCCGAGGTGCGTCGCCAGGAGATGGAGCGGGCACGTGAGATCCTCGGGGTCAAGCAGATGTTCCTCGGGTTCGTCGACTCCGGCCTGCCCGAGGACGAGTCCGAGCCCCTGCCCGAGGGCTGCTTCGCGCTGCAGCCGCTCGAGGTCGCCGCGGCGCCCCTGGTGGCCGCGGTCCGCGAGTTCCGGCCGCACGTGATCCTGACCTACGACGACGACGGCGGGTACCCGCACCCGGACCACATCATGGTCAACCGGATCTCGGTGGAGGCGTTCGAGGCCGCCGGGGATCCGGACCGCTACCCGGGGCTGGGTGAGCCGTGGCAGCCGCTGAAGCTCTACTACCACATGGGCTTCAGCAAGGAGCGGTTCGAGGCCCTGCACAAGGCGATGACGGAGCGCGGCCTCGGCTCGCCGTACGGGGACTGGATCGCGCGCTGGGAGGACCGGCCGCGCAAGTGGGAGATCACCACCCGGGTGCACTGCGCCGAGTACTTCGAGGTGCGGGACCGGGCGCTGCTCGCCCACGCCACCCAGGTCGACCCGGACGGGTTCTGGTTCGTCTGCCCGCGGGAGCTGCAGCAGGAGGTCTGGCCGACCGAGGACTACCACCTCGCCCGGTCCCTCGTCGACACCGAGATCCCGGAGGACGACCTGTTCGCGGGCATCCGCGCCGAGGAGGTCGCGCCGGCCTGCTCCTGAACCCCCGGGTTCGGCAGGCCGGGGTCACGGCGGGGTTCCGGCGACGGCGCCCCGGCCGTGACCGCGTGACGCGTGTGACACCGTGTGACACCCGGGTGACGGCGACGGCGGCCACCGGGGGCGGCACCACGGGCCGCGGGTGGCAGACTGGAGGCGTGAACACCACCAGCTTCGACACCACCCAGGTCAGCCCGGGGCTGCTCGGCTTCCTGGTGGTCGCCGCGATCGGCTTCGCCCTGTACCTGCTGATCAAGTCGATGAACAAGCAGATCTCGAAGATCCAGGTACCGCACGAGGCCGATCTCGAGCGTGAGGAGAAGGCCGCCAAGCAGGGCGCGGCCGAGAAGACGGGCGGCAAGCCGGGCGGCCCGGACGCGAAGAAGTAACCGGGATCATGTCCGAGACCATCGAGGTCGCCGACAACGTGGCGGCGGCCCGCTTCGAGGTGCGGCTCGACGGCACGGTCGTCGGCTTCGCCGACTACGTCCTCAAGGGCGGCACCATCATCCTCAGCCACACCGAGGTCCAGCCCGAGTTCGAGGGCCGCGGCCTCGGCAGCCGACTCGCCCGCGCCGCCCTCGACGCCGCCCGCGACGCCGGCCTCAAGGTCATCCCCCGCTGCCCGTTCATCGCCCGCTACATCGACCGCCACCCCGAGTACGCCGACCTCGTCGCCCGCTCCTCCCCCGGCACCCCGCCATCGAACGAGGACTGACCGTCCGGCGGTCACCCCGGCTCCATGCCCGGGCGGCACGACGCCCCTCGGCCGCGCACGGATCCGACTCGAGCTCAAGGACCGGGTCTCGGCAGCGACCCTGCTCGTGCCGTCGCAGCACAGCGCGCGCGGCGTTCCACGCGGCCCGTGCATGGCGCGCTGGATCGATCACCACCCCGAGTACGCCGATCTCGTCGCTGTCCGCGCCCGATGCACCACCGCCGTCGGCGACGGTCGGCGGGCTGTCGCACCGAAGGCCATCGCGAGGACGGTGCAGCCCTGCACTCGACACCGAGGACCGCGCCGTTCCGAGGGCATCCGGCCAGGTGCCGGTCTCGGCCGGTCGCCGGACCCGGTTTCGTGCACACCCGTGAACCGGCAGGTGACCGCGACGCGGCCGCACCTCCCGCCGTGGGACACATCGGCCGGTGACGGTCATCACGGAGACCCCGTCCACTTACCGTGCCGGTGAACAGCGGAGATGACCCGCCTCCGGGCGGCCGGCGCTGCGAGTTCCGCGCGCCGACGGCGTGCCTCGCCGGTGGCGCGGGCCTAGGCATCGGCCCCGGGCTCCTCGGGTGGCGCCGATCCGGGGTGGTCGGCGGCCGGCCGGGCGGGGTCGGTGTCGAGTGGGAGGCGGATCTCGAAGGTGGCGCCCGGGGTGCCGGGGCGGAGGGTGGCGGTGCCGCCGTGAGCCTGGGCGATGGCGGCGACGATGGCGAGGCCGAGGCCGGTGCCGCCGCCGGTGCGGGAGCGGGCGGGGTCGGCGCGGTGGAAGCGTTCGAAGACGTGGGGGGCGTGGCCGGCGGGGATGCCGGGGCCCTCGTCGCTCACCTCGAGCACGGCGGTGCCGGGCTCGGCGCGCAGGGTGACGGTCGCCGCCGTGCCGGGCGGGGTGTGGTCGCGGACGTTGGCGAGGAGGTTGTCGAGGAGCTGGCGGAGGCGTACCGCATCGCCGCGCACCGGGAGCGGGGCGGTGGCGCGCAGCGTCAGGGGGCGGTCGGGGTCGACGGCGCGGGCGGCGGCGACCGCGTCGGCGGCGAGGTCGGTGAGGTCCAGCGGCGCGCTGTCCAAGGGGCGGCCCTGGTCGAGGCGGGCGAGGAGGAGCAGCTCGTCGACGAGCACGCCCATGCGCCGGGCCTCGGACTCGATGCGCTGCATGGTCTTGGCGAGGTCGCCGGGGCGTTCGGCCGCGCCGCGGCGGAACAGCTCGGCATAGCCGCGCACGGTGGCCACGGGGGTGCGCAGCTCGTGGGAGGCGTCGGCGATGAAGCGGCGCAGCCGCTGCTCGGAGGCCTCGCGTTCGCGGAAGGCTCGCTCGATCTGGCCGAGCATCGCGTTGAGCGCCAGCCCGAGCCGCCCGGCCTCGCTGTGCGGGTCGGCGGGCTCGACCCGGCGGGTGAGGTCGCCGTCGCCGATCGCCTTGGCGGTGGCGGCGATCCGGTCGAGCGGCAGCAGGGCGCGGCGGATCGCCCGGTACCCGATGACGGCGAGGGTGAGCAGCGCGGCGACCGTGATGGCGAAGTGCACGCCGGTGAGCCTGCCGTTGAACGCGTCGTACGCCTCGGTGCGGGTGCCGACGACGAGCACCCGGCCGTCGGGCAGCCACGAGCCGCGCAGCCACCAGCCGGAGCCGCCGGGGAACGGCCCGCCGTCGCCGCCCGGCCCCTCGCGGGCGAACCGCGTGCCGTCCGGGTTGCCCGCGGTGCGCGGCCCGGGCCACCAGGGGCGTGCGGTCACCCGGCCGTCGACGGCAGGTTGGCCGTCGAGCGCGACCGTCTGCACCGGCCGGCCGTCCGCGGTGCGCACCTGGAGGAAGGAGGGCGCGCCGGCGCGGCCGAGCGCGCGCAGCAGCGCCTCGCCGTCGCCGCCGAGCTCGAGGGTGCGGCCGCCCGCGAGCAGCGGCGTCACGTCGGCGGCGAACGCGGCCAGCCGTTCCCGCGCCCGCTCGGTCCCCGCGTCGCGGACCACCGCCCAGGTGGCGAAGGGCACCGCGAACAGCCCGGCGACGAGCAACGCCAGCACGGTCACCGTCAGCCGGGCCCGCAGCGACCACGGACGCCCGCGCCCGCCGCGGCCCGGCCCGGCGCCGGCTCCGCCGCCCGCCGGCACCGGCGGCTCCGTGGCAGGTCGTGGCCGGGTCATCGCTCGGTGACGGCCTGGGTGCGGGGAAGGCGGAGCACGTACCCGACGCGGGGCACGGTGTGGATGAGCGGCGGCCCGCCGACGTCGATCTTGCGGCGCAGGTAGCTGACGTAGGTCTGCACGACGCCGTCGTTGCCGTCGAAGTCGTAGGCCCAGACGTGGTCGAGGATCTGGCGCTTGGTGAGCACGCGGCCCGCGTTGACCAGCAGGTAGCGCAGCAGCCGGAACTCGGTCGGGGTGAGCTCGACGAGCCGGCCGCCGCGCCGTACCTCGTAGGCGGCCTCGTCGATCTCCAGGTCGGCGTAGCGGAGCCGCTCGGCCGGGCGGGTACGGCGGAGCACGACCCGCACCCGGGCGATCAGCTCCTCGAGGCTGAACGGCTTGGTCACGTAGTCGTCGCCGCCCGAGGTGAGGCCGGTGATCTTGTCCTCGGTGGCGTCCTTGGCGGTGAGGAAGATGACCGGGACCTCCTCGCCGCGGGCCCGCATGCGGCGGCACGCCTCGATGCCGGAGATGTCGGGCAGCATGACGTCGAGGATCACCAGGTCGGGCCGGAGGTCCGTCACCCGGGCGAGCGCGTCGGCGCCCGTGCCGGCGACGGCCGCCTCGAAGCCCTCGTAGCGGAGGGCCATCGCCACGAGGTCGGCGAGATTGGGCTCGTCGTCCACGACGAGGATGAGTGCGGTCACACCCCCAGTCTCGCCCCGCGTTCTTAGAGAGTCCTGTGGCCGCGGGCACGTTGTGGATAACCCGCCCGGACCGTCCACAGGCCGGCCGTACCCGGCCCACGGCCCGGAAACGTTCACCCCACCGCGCGCGAGCCCCGGGGGCCGCCCGCGGCGCGGCCGAATCGTGGCCGCCCTCACCGCGCGCCCGCAGAACCGGCACACGGCCGCTGAAGATCACGCCGGTGCACTGGGCCGCATGACGCGTTTCGCCACCTTCGTCCTCCGGCACAAGCTGCTCGTCGTGCTCGCCTGGCTCGCCGTGGCGGTCGCGGGCGGCTTCGCCGCCGCACGCATCGAGGACCGGCTCACACCGGACTTCGCCCAGCCCGGGCTCGCCGGGTTCGAGGCCAACCGGACCCTGGAGCGCCGGTACGGCACGGGCGGCGACGACCCGCCGCTCGTCGCGGTGATCGGCCTGCCGCCCGGGAGGACCGTCGACGACCCCGGGATGCGCGCGGCGATCGCGCGGCCGTTCGCCGCCGTGGCCGAACGGCTGCACGCCCGCACCCTGAGCTACGCCGACACCGGCGACCGGGCGTTCGTGTCCGCCGACGGGCGCACCACGTTCGGCATCGTCTACACCGCGCCGGCCGCCGGCTTCGGCGGCGACGACCTCACCGGGCCGGTCGCCCAGATCATGCGCCCGGCGCTGCCGCCCGGCGCGACCGTGCAGGTCACCGGCCTGGAGGCGCTGTCGGAGTCCGAGGCCGCGGGCGAGGGCGTGAGCGTGTTCGTCGAGGTGGTGATCGGCGGCGTCGGCGCGCTCGCGGTGCTGCTCGTGGTGTTCGGCTCGGTGCTCGCGATCGTCCCGCTGGTGATCGCGATCATCTCGGTCCTGGTGAGCTTCCTCGCCCTGTACGGCCTGACCGGCGTCACCGACGTGCACATGATCGTGCAGTACGTCGTCGCCCTGCTCGCCCTCGGCGTGGCGATCGACTACTCGCTGCTGCTCGTCACCCGCTGGCGGGAGGAACGCGCCCGCGGCCACGAGGGCGACGCCGCGGTGATCCGGGCGATGGCCACCGCCGGGCGCTCGGTCGTGGTGAGCGGCGGCGCGGTCGCCCTCGGCCTGATCGCGATGATGGTGCTGCCCGTGCCGTACCTGCGCAGCGTGGGGTACGGCGGCGCGCTGATCCCGCTGGTGAGCGTGCTCGCCGTGCTCACGTTGCCGCCGGTGGTGCTCGCCACGGCGGGCGCCCGCATGGACTGGCCGCGCCGCGCCGCGGCGAGCGCGCTGCCGGGCGCGGCGGCCGGGCGGCGGTGGCAGGCGTGGGGCCGGCTGGTGATCCGGTTCCGCCGCAGCGTGCTCGTGGGCACGACCGTGCTGCTCGCGGCGCTGAGCTGCGCCGCGTTCGGGCTGCGGCTGGGCGAGCCGCAGAGCTCGTCGCTGCCGAAGGCCGGGCCCGCGTACGAGGGCCTGGTGAGCCTGCGCGACGCCGGGTTCCCCACCGGGGTGCTCACCCCGATGGACGTGATCCTGCCGCCCGGCGTGGACCCCACGGCCGAGGCGGCCCGGCTCGCCCGGGTGCCGGGCGTGCTGACGGTCGCGGCGCCCGAGGGCTGGCGCGCGGACGGCACCGCGCTGCTCGCCGTACTCCCCGAGGCGGAGAGCGGCACCGAGGCGGGCCGGCGGACGATCACCGAGGTGCGCCGCGCGGTCGCGCCCGGCGCGCAGGTCGCCGGGGAGGGCGCGCAGAGCATCGACTTCGTCGACGCGGTGTACGGCTCGTTCCCGGCGATGCTCGCGCTGATCGCCGTGGTCACCTACCTGGCGCTGGTGCGCGCGTTCCGGTCGCTGCTGCTGCCGCTCAAGGCGGTGCTGCTCAACCTCCTGTCGGTGGCCGCCGCGATCGGGACGACGGTGCTGGTCTGGCAGTACGGCCACGGCACCGAGCCGATCTTCGGGCTCGCCGCCACCGGCGCGCTGCCGGAGTTCATCCCGGTGATGGTGTTCGCCTTCCTGTACGGCCTGTCCATGGACTACGAGGTGTTCCTGCTGGCCAGGATGCGGGAGGAGTACGACCGCACCGGGTCCACCACGGCGGCGATCACCCACGGGCTGGGCCGTACCGGACGGCTGGTGACCAGCGCGGCGCTCATCCTCTTCCTCGCGCTCGTCTCGCTCGCCGCCGCGCCCGAGCCAGAGGTGAAGATCTTCGCCACCGGGCTCGGGGTGGGCATCCTGCTCGACGCCACCGTGGTCCGGGCGCTGCTCGTGCCCGCGTTCGTCTCGCTCATGGGCCGGTGGAACTGGTGGCTGCCCACCTGGGCGGCCCGCCTGCTGCGGGTGCCGCCCGCGCCCGCGGCGCCGTACGGCACGGCGGGCGGCGACGGCGAGCGGCCCCGCTGCCCGGCCCGGCCGGGCCGTCCGCGCGGTGACGGTCTCTAGTCCGCGGACCAGGAGCGTTCGAGCGCCTTCGGCAGGCCCCACCAGCCGAGCGGGGTGAGCACGTCGTTGGCGTCGACGATGCCGAGCACCCGCCACAGCGGGGTGACCGCGGCGAACAGGGCCTCGGTGGCCTCGATGCCGTCGGCGGCGCCGAACTCGCCGTACGCGCCCCCGAACTCGCCGAGGTGGATCTCACGGCCTTGGGACCCGGGACCCTCCCGGGGAACCCGCTCGGCGAGGGCGACCACCCCCTCT
>QGUZ01000188.1 GCA_003242605.1 Actinomycetota bacterium | reverse complement strand
GCTGCTCATCGACCGCCCCTGGTCGGCCGACTGGGACTACTCCCCCGCCGCCCTCGAGGCCGCGGCCGCCCACCTCGACCGCCTGCACACCGCCACCGGCCGCAACACGTCCTCACCGGCCGCCGAACAGGCCGCCGTCCGCGCCCTCCTCGACGACCTCAACGTCCCCGCCGCCCTCGCCATAGCCGAGGAGGAAGGCGGCCAGACCGCCCGGACGGTGCTCACCATCCTCGGCCTCACCTGACGACACGCAAAGCGCCCTGGTCCACACCGGACCGGGGCGCCTGGCCACCACAACTCCTCACCACAGCACCGGCTTTCGGTTTAGACACACCGTTGCACGCATCGGCCGGCCGTCGTTTTCCGGCCAAGCAAGACCCTTGCTAGAGCGGGATATCGAACCCGAGAACGGCCGAAAACCGACGCGCCCAGCTTCTGGCCTCAGTCATAACATCGGTCAGCTCTCCGGTCCTGGGATCAACTTTTCTCCCTTGCCTCAGCCGCTCCATGACCCGCGACTCCAATTCAGAGCTACCGATATCACGCGCAAGCACCAAGGCCTGGATGAGCCGAGCCGGATAGTTGGACGGCGGGAGCCACGCATACAGGTCTCCCCGCCATACGTCTTCGGGTGACGAGAGGAGAACACAGAGGTCAGCACGATCGGCCACGAATTCTTTCGCTTTCCCCAGCCCTTCCTGGAGCCACTTGACAAGGAGATCATCCGGCCGCTTGGGAACAGGGAACTCATCATGCGGACCGCGAATCCGCACGACCATTCGCCCATATCGCTCCATAGGCGGACCGAACTTCATATCGCCTACATTCAGACCCCAGGTCAGCCGACCCGGAACACTCTTCATGACCCATCAAAGTACTTCAAATCTCCAGATTCCCAGTTCACCTCACCTCTTCGGGTCACCTCGGCGCTCGAAGCAACCACGCCGAGCTCCTTCGCCAAACGCAACACCGCCGGAGCGGACATCTCTCTGGCCATCTCACGGGAACCTCTTCCATTCTTTTGAATTCTGAGTAAGTCTACCCGCCTTCCGGCTCAGGTTTTCTGAGGTCTATATACTCGAAGGCAAAAGGCTTCACGTCGGCCCACTCCCAGTAGGCCAATTCTTTTCGTTCGGCTTCGGCCGCCAGCCGCACCACTTCGTCGCCGTTGGCCCCTGGCGGCACGTCGATGGCCGCGTTCCTATCCCCGTTCCATTCGTGGAGGAGATTTCCGTTCCGCAGCAGGGAGTTCAGTTCTTCTTTCAGGTCGGTCTCCATCGCGGACGGGATCGACAGCATGCGCATCACACGACGTCCCGATGGCCGGATGACTTCTTCGACCAGGCGACCGTCCGGATCCAGCTTCACCAGATCCAACAGCGCCACCCCGTAAACAATGAATGGTATACAGCGAACCTCGTGGGTTCCCTCGGACACTTCTCAGAGCCAGATCCACTCAATTAGACTAGGCAAATCAAACGGCTCCAAGTTCGCCATCGCAATGTAATTTCGCTTCACCGCCATCACGGGATCGTCGTGTCCCACGAAACCAAGCTCGCAGTCTCTAGACCCGCCTGAATCCATACAGACCGCCCGAGTCAAGCGATACATAGCCAAGGAAAACGTCCGCTCGCCGAAAAATACACGTCTCCCCGCTCTCCTCATCTCGAGCGAAAGGCGGCGGCACGTGTCCGGCCGATCGAATGATCAGGATTCCCCGGAATCCCAATCGACCACGATACGGACCTTCGCCCCGTCCGGGAGATCTTTAACTTGGCGATAGACGTTCGCTCTGAACCGCATCAAGCCGACGGATTCCATCATACGCATTTCACGAGCTTCATATTTTCCGCCAAGAAAAAACGGCGTCGCGGGAGCAAGCCTGTGACCGTGCAATATACGGCCGTTGTGAACTTGCCACTCATGCATGACCGGAAATCCGGTTCGCACCTCGAAGTCCTCTAATATAAGGGACGCCCATTCCATGACATCAGAGGACACTCGTTCACGTTCCGCCACCTCCGGATCGAAAGAGAAAATCGCATCGCCATCGGTGGCGAATTGAAATCCGAAAGCATCCTCCGCAAAGAAAGTCAGTCCTGCGACCGCGTCGCCGTACTCCTCCCGCCAAAGGCGTGGGTCATTCCAAAACTCACCGCTTCCGGGCCCGCCTCCCCAAGGGTAGACGTGCAGGGATGACTCGAAGGCGTAAAACCCGTTCTTCATGAGCAGGAGCGGTCGAAGGATATTCGGGACACCGTTCTGCTCCTGCAGCGGACCTCCCAACGGCGCCGATCCCAGTTCCGCGAGCCGTCTCAGGGGGTTCATCGAGCCTCCTATCACACCACGTGCCTACGTACTCGCGTTCCATCAGGCCACGGCCTGAGCGTATCGCCCATCTGTGAAGCCATCAGCGGTATCTCCTCCGGGGAGTTCGCGTCCAGGGTGAACAATCGTTGAAGTCCAGGTGCTCCGCCCACAGCAGCGGATTCGGTTCAGCCGCACCGTTGCAAGCGTCGGCCGGTCGTCGTTTCCGGTCAAGCCGCATCTTTTACTGGAGCGGGATATCGAACCCGAGTACGGCCGAAAACTGACGCGCCCAGCTTCTGGCCTCGGTCATGACGTCGGTCAATTCTCCGGTCCTGGGATCAACCTTTCTCTCTCGCCTCAGCCGCCCCATGACCTGCGCTTCCATTTCAGGATTGCCGATATCACGCGCCAGCACCAAGGCTTTGACCAGCCGAGCCGGATAGTTGGACGGCGGGAGCCACGCATACAGGTCTCCCCGCCATACGTCTTCCGGCGACGCGAAAAGAACGCAGAGGTCCTTACGATCGGCCACGAATTCTTTCGCTTTCCCCAACCCTTCCTGGAGCCACTCGATCAAGTGATCATCCGGCCGCTTGGGGACAGGGAACTCATCACGCGGGCCGCGAATCCACACGACCATTCGCCCATATTCGCTCATAAGCGGCCCGAACTTCGCATCGCCTACATTCAGGCCCCAGGTCAGTCGACCCGGAACACGCTTCATGACCCATCCAAAATACTCCAACTCCCCGGATACCCAGTTCACCCCACCTCTTCGGGTCACCTCGGCGTTCGAAGGGACCACGCCGAGGTCCCTCGCCAAACGCAACACCGCCGGCGCGGACATATCCCTGGCCATCAATCCTCCTCGGACGCTCGGCTCACCACGGCGCGGAGCTCCTGCAACATCTCATCATCGAGAATGTACGGAGCCGCCAGAATCGTGAGCACCTCACGTCGGTCCTCCTCGCTCCACTCATGCCACCGGGGCATTCTGCGGGCATAGTTCACGCGGACCTTTTTGTCGTACTCCCGCTCCGCCAGTGAGGACCACGATTCGTGCTGTTCACGCCATCTTCTCGCGGGCACCTCTCCCCGGCCGTCGTACACGGTTTTCAGCGATTCGGAAAGCCTGTTCAGGATTCGGGCGAACACCGGATCCGAGGCGAGCGTCTCGGCCGCATCGGGGCAGTCGAGCTTGAAATCCAGAAGGGCGCGCCGGAGCGCCTGCGCCTCGATGTAGTCGGATATCTCAAAGACACGCTGCACGCCCTTGACCGCGACCTCGCACGCCCGGTCATAGTCGCCCTCGTGGCCCGTCCATAGCGGCACGTCGTCCCGGGCGATCAGGACGACCGGGCCGCCCGTCGCCTCTATCCACTTCATCCGTCGGCCTTTCATCGCGGCGGCACGATCCCATGCCGGCGCAAGTCCTCCTCGAGGCGCATGCGCTCCGCGGCGAGCCGCTCGGGGTCGTCGTAGCCGGGATACGAGACGAGGACCGACTCGAAGAATCGCGCCATTCCCGTCTCCTCGTCGGCGTGGGCACCGCCCTCCCGGTTGAACCCCAACAGGAGCCGGGGGCAGCTCGGATAGAAGGGATCGGATTCGTCGACCTCGACACCCCGGTCCCGCAGGATGCGGAGAACGTCGTCGGCGGGAAGGCCGAAGACGTCCAGCTCGCCGTAGCGCACCTGCACGTTCGCCCCGGGCCGCGTGGCCGGCTCCGGCCGCCACACCTCGACGGCCGTGACGCCGCCGCCTGCGCCGTCCTCGAAGTAGGCGAAGACGTCCCGGGTCAGATCCTCGTCCCGGGCGCGCAGCGCGAACGCCCTGCCGGGCGTCGCCGGAAGCTCCTCGACATCACCCCAGAGGGCCACGGCGTCGCGCGACTCGTCGATCGACATGCCGATGAGGAGCGGCGGCACGCCATGCGGTGGCTCAAGCCTGATGATCATGACATTGATTCGAGGCACATCAAAGAAGTGCTCACACGCATCGGTGAGCGGCGGCTCACCGGCCGACGCCGGGGCGGATCCGGGCGCCGTCCCGGCGCCGGACGCGGTGGCGACGGCCGCCCCTCCTCACTCCTTGTCGCGCAAGATGCGGCGAACCCACTCGTCCCAGTCGAAGGTGTTGACGTTTTTGCGGTACGTCGGCGCGGGCCGGCGTTCGGGGGTGATCTCGACCACGAAATCGGGCAGGGCCGAGCCGGTCACTTTTCCTCGCGCGTCGACCGATCCCGGCTCGGCCTCCCATTCGATCCAATGGACCGTGACCGTGTATCTCCCCGGGGCCAGGTCGATCTTTTCGGCCTCTTCCTGGCCGAGGATGTACTCCACGCCGCTGAGCGCCACGACCCCCTTCGAGACGAGCAGGTACGGCTCGGAGGAGAGCTGGGTGTAGCGCTTCTCCCGGGCGGTCCGCTCACCCGTTCGGAGGACCACCCGGTAGACGCCGTCGCTTCCGATGTTGAGCGGGACGAACACCCCCGCCTCGATGCAGCTTTCCATCGCGGCGTCGGTGCCGAGGACATCGGCCCATTCGTCGTCGCCGACATGAGCGAAGTGTTCGGGCTGCCAGAGAGCGCACATGCCCGCATCGGTCATGATCGTGTAGCTGCCCAGAAGGTTCTCGTCGTCCATCGCTCACCTCGATACGTCAGTCCAAGATCAGAGCGATCCGTGCACGGTCACTTCGGCTCGCACACGAAAGGTTCGACACCCCACACCCGATACGCCGGTCCCGTCCGGAGGGCCTGATCCGCGGCCGAAGCAGCGGGAAACGCCCATACCGGAGGCGCATGGCGGCGACGCCGCCCGCTTCCCCCGGCATGTCGTCCGACGAGACGACGGCCGTTCTCCGGGCCGTGGCGAGGTCGAACGTCTCACGCCGACGGCGGCATCGTAGGGGCGGGGTACGACAATTCCCTGTGCCCGGCATCCGGCCGGCAGGGCCGGACCGATCAGTGTGACGCGATCGCCTTGCGCCAGACCGCCTCGAACTCCTCGGCGGTCACCCACATCGGCGTGAACTCGTCCAGCTCGGCGATCTCCTCGATGCCGGGGATCGGGACCTCGGCCGACCCGGTCCGTCCGGTCGAGGTCCCGGCGTCCGCGTGGTCGTGACGGCCGTTCCGGAAGACCTCGACCTTCCGGACCTCGTAACCTTCGTCGTCCAGCTCGCTGTAGATCTCCACGGGCTCGTCATCGTGATCGTGGTGCCAGAGGACTCTCAGGTGGCGCATGGTTCGGTCCTCCGCGTCCTTCGGCGAGGACGGATCGATGGCGGCCGGCGCCCTCCCCAGCGGGTACGGCTCACCCCCGGCAGCGTGGCGCGGAGCCCTGCCGCGGCGTCCGCCAGGCCGGAGGGCCGCGGCCGGGAGTCCGGCCATGACGCACGCCACCGCGTCACTCCTCCGGCAGGTCGAAGGTCTCGACGGTTCTCCGGTACGGCGGCGCGGGGTCGGGCTCGGGGCTGATCTCGACGACGAAGTCGGGAAGGGCGCCGTCGACCGCGTTGCCGTCCGCGTCGGTCGAGCCCGGCTCGGCCTGCCAGTCGATCAGGTGAACCTCGACCGCGTACCGCCCCGGGGCGAGGGCGATCGTCTCGGCCGCGTCGAGGTCGGCTCCCACCGCCTCGATGCCGCTGAGCGCCACGGCTCCCTTCGACACCAGCAGGTACGGCTCCGACGAGGCCGTGGTGTAGCGCTTCTCGCGGGGAGTTCGCGCGCCGGTTCGGAGGGTCACCTGGTAGACCCCGTCGCTGTGGAGGTAGAGCGGGACGAACGCTCCGGCCTCGATGGATCTCTCGATGGCGGGATCGTTCCCGAGGGCGTCCTCCCAGACGTCGTAGCTCGTCACATGGGCGAAGTGCTCGGGCTGCCAGAGGCAGCACATTCCCGCGTCGGTGCCGACCGTGTAGCTGCCGAGAAAGCTCGTGTCGTCCATGCCGTCTCCACTGCTCTTGTTCCTGCCGACGCTTCGAGTGACGTCGGCTCGTGTACGAAAGGTTCGACGCCGGCCCGCTTCCGGCCGTCCAGGCCGTCGCGTTCGGCCCGTACGGCCATGCGGATCACGGCGGGCACGTCCCTTCCCGGGGACACGTCGAGCAGCGCAGGTCGTCATGACCCGGGTGCCTCGCTTCGGACGGCTCGATGGCCACCTGTTCTCCGCGCTAGAGGATCGAAGGCGTGCGGTGTCCGCCGGCCAGAGAGTCGCGCGCCGCCTCCGCGACGTCCTCCCGCGGTCCTTCGGCGCACTCGACCAGGAACTCGTGGACGTCTTCCGGCTTCCAGCCCGCCGCCGCGACGGCCGGCCAGGAGCGCAGCATGTCGAAGGCGTCTCGCCGCCTGACGAACGCGATGATCCGTTGCACCGCGTCGCCGGGTGGCACCATCCGCAGCATGGCCATGTCCCGGAACGCCCCGTCCGCGAGGTGGTCATCGCGCCGGTCGATACACCAGAAGATCGGGGACGGATCATCGTCGGTGCGCCTGCCCAGACGGACGATCGCATCGCCCACGCCCACGTAGACCATGTCGGATTCCGGATTCGGATCGTCGTGGCGCAGGTCCGTCCACGCCTCCGTCACGGACGCCCCTCTCTTTCACGTCAGACGTCCGCCCTCTTCAGCCGGAGAGGTCCACCGGACCGCCTTTTCTCCGGCCGATGGGGAGGGCGAACGTCTCACATCGGCGCGGCATCGTAGTTCTCGGGTACGACAATTCCGCGTTCACGCCCGATACGGACGTCGCTCGGCCGCCGCGCAGCGGGCCGAGCCGACCTGGACTGATCACGTTCGCAGGCGCCGGCGCCCGCCCACCGGGCCCGCCCGTGCCCGCGTACGGCGCGGCACGGGCGGGTGTGGGGTGGGCGGTCAGCGGGACGGTTCCCAGCCGCGGCGGGGTGCGCGGGTGCCACGCCGGTCGTCGCGGCTGCGGTAGACGATGTACGGCCGGGTGAGGTAGCCGATGGGTGCGGTGAGCATGTGGACCAGGCGGGTGAACGGCCAGATCGCGAACAGCACCAGGGCGCTCAGCGCGTGGAGCTGGAACAGCAGCGGGGCGTCGGCCATGAGCTCGCCCTGCGCCCGCAGGTAGAAGATCGAGCGGAACCAGGGCGAGACCGTGGTGCGGTAGTCGTACCCGCCGCCGACGAGGTTCGCGGCCACCGTGGCGTACAGGCCGAGCAGGATGGTGACGGCGAGCACCGCGTACATGAGCTTGTCGTTGCGGGTGGTCGCGGTGAACACCGGGCCGACCGTACGCCGGCGGTAGATGAGGATGGCCAGGCCCGCCACGGTGCAGAACCCGGCCACGGTGCCGAGGACGACGGCGAGCAGGTGGTACGCCTCCTCGCCGATGCCGAGCGCCACGGTCCACGACTTGGGGACGACGAGGCCCACGACGTGGCCGAGCAGCACGATCAGGATGCCGAAGTGGAACAGCGGGCTGCCGATGCGCAGCAGGCGGGACTCGTAGAGCTGGGAGGAGCGGGTGGTCCAGCCGAACTTGTCGTATCGGTAGCGCCAGATGTGGCCCAGCACGAAGCTCGTCAGCGCGATGTAGGGGGCCACCACCCACAGCGCGACGTCGAGCGCGTTCAACGGTGCTCCTCCAGGTGTGCGACGGGCGGCGGCGTGACGCCGTACGGTTCGAGGCCGACCTCCTCGGCGGGCGGGCCCTGCGCGGCGAGCCGGTACAGGGCCTCGCGGTCGCGGACGCCGAGCGGCGGCAGGGTGGCGAGGACGGCGGCGACGACGTGCGCGTACGGCGAGCCCTCCGCCTCCAGGGCGCGCAGCAGCAGCTCGATGCCGGGGCGGTGCTCGCGCAGCAGGCGGCAGGCCTCGCGTACGGCGCCGCGGCCGGACAGCTCGCACACCACGGCGAGGTGGTCGGGCAGCTCGCCGTCGGCGATCTCGAATCCGGCGGCGCGGAAGGCGTGCTTGAAGCGGAGCAGCGCCATGCCGCGCCTGCGGGTGTCGCCGCAGGTGTAGTAGGTGAGGTACGGGCAGCAGCGCCGCTTGAAGTCGAAGACGTCCACGTAGTGGGCGGCGAGCTCGGCCTGCGGGGTGGCGTCGAGGTGGTCGAGGAACGCCGCCAGCCGCTCGGCCGCCTCGCCGTCGCCGAGCCCGGCGACCGCCTCGCGGAGCACCGGGCGGGCCTGGTACAACCGCTCGTCCGGGTAGCCGAGCAGCACCGAGGCCACCTGGTGGGTGACCGCGACGCGCCCGTCGCCGTCGGCCCGGCTCATGACTCCCCCTCCCCCGTGCCGCCGGAGGCGCGTTTCGGTGGGAACAGGCCCTCGGGGAGGCCCTTGCCGTCCCAGTTGAGCAGGTTGACGCGGCCCCGCAGGTCGTCCCGGCCGGTGGCGAGGGCGCCGGAGGTGGTGCGGTCCTTGAGCGCGTGGAAGGTCTCCACCGCGACCGGCGCAACGCGGCCGGACGCCTCGCCGAACGGCCCGCCCATCCCGGGGCCGCCCGCGTAGTCGAGGCTGCACCCGCCGAGGTCGGACTCCTCCAACCGCGCGCCCTGCTCGGCGTGCGCCGTGGGGATCACGTACCGCTCCTCGTAGGCGGCGATCGCGAGCAGCCGGTACATCTCCTGGATGCGCTCCCCGGTCATGCCTACCGCCTGCGCGATCGACTCGTCCGGCTCCTCGCCGAGGTTGATGCGGCGCATGTACGAGCGCATCGCGGCGAGGCGGCGCAGCACGGCGCGCACCGGCTCGACGTCGCCCGCGGTGAACAGCTCGGCGAGGTATTCGACCGGGATGCGCAGCGCGTCGATCGCGCCGAACAGGTTGCCGGCGTCCTCGCCGTCGTGCCCGGTCTCCACGAGCGCGTCGACCACCGGGGACAGCGGCGGGATGTACCAGACCATCGGCATGGTGCGGAACTCCGGGTGGAGCGGCAGCGCCACGCCGAAGTCGAAGATGAGCCGGTAGACCGGCGAGCGGCGGGCGGCCTCCAGCCAGTCCTCGGGGATGCCCTCGGCCCGGGCGGCCGCGATCACCTCGGGGTCGTGCGGGTCGAGGAACACGCCCTTCTGCGCCTCGTACAGGTCCTTCGGGTCCGGGGTGGCCGCGGCCTCGCCGACCCGGTCCACGTCGTACAGGACGAGCCCGATGTAGCGCAGCCGGCCCACGCAGGTCTCCGAGCAGACCGTGGGCATGCCCACCTCGATCCGCGGATAGCAGAAGGTGCACTTCTCCGCCTTGCCGGTGCGGTGGTTGAAGTAGACCTTC
>QGUZ01000509.1 GCA_003242605.1 Actinomycetota bacterium | reverse complement strand
GGCGGGGCGGGGGGGCGCGGCAGTCACGGCCGTCGACGGGGTGCGGGGCGCCGCCTCCGGCCCCGGCCCCTGCCCCGGCCCCCGGGCCGGCACCGCCCGCCCCCGCCGCCCGCGCCCCGCCGGCGCGTCCGCACCGTCACGCCCGCCGTCACTCCCGTCACGCCGCCGCGCGGCCGGGCACGGCCGCGCCGCCGGCGGCGCGGCGCGGCCGGGGGCGCGGCCACGGCTGTCGGCCGTGGCTCAACCGGTGTGCGCGCATCGGCCCGGAGGCGGGCTCAGGCGGCGCCTCCGGAGAACTCCGCGAGCGTGCGCTCGGCCTCGACCAGCCAGGAGCGGCGGGCGGCGAGCGCCTCCTCGGTCTCCTTGACGGTCTTGGCGTCGCCCTCGGCCTGGGCCTTGGCGAGGCGCTGCTCGAGCTGGTCGATCGACTTGCGGAGCTGCTCGACCGTGGCCTTGGCGCGGGCGCGGGCCTCGGGGTTGGTCCGCTTCCACTCGGCCTCCTCGGCCTTGCGCAGCGCGTCGTCGATGCGCCGCAGGCCGCCCTCGAGCCGCTCCCGGGCGTCGCGCGGCACCGGCCCGATCTCCTCCCACCGCTCGAGGATCGCGCGGAAGCGCTGGCGCGCGGCCCGCGCGTCGGTCACCGGCAGCAGCTTCTCGGCCTCGGCGAGCAGCTGCTCCTTGGCCGCGGCGTTCTCCCGCAGCTCGGCGTCACGCTCGGCGTAGACCGCGGCACGCGCCTGGAAGAACCGGTCCTGCGCCGCCTTGAAGCGCGCCCACAGCTGCTCCTCCACGTCCCGGGAGGCGCGCCCGGCGGCCTTCCACCGGCGCATCAGCTCGCGGTAGGCGGCGGCGGTGCCGCTCCAGTCGGTGGAGTCGGCGAGGGCCTCGGCCTCGGCGACGATGCGCTCCTTCTCCTGCCGGATCGCCTCGCGCTGCTGGTCGAGCCCGGCGAAGTACGCCTTACGACGCTTGGCGAAGGCGGTGCGGGCGGCGGAGAGCCGCTTCCACAGTGCGGCCTCGGTGGCCCGGTCCACGCGCTCGGCGGCCTTCCACTCCTCGACGAGCTGGCGCAGCCGTTCGCCGCCCGACTTCCAGTGAGTGGTGTGCTCGGCGATGCGCTCCGCCTCGGCGACGATGCGCTCCTTCACCTCACGGGCGGCCGCGCGCTGGAGCTCGCGGGCGGCCTTGAGCTCCTCGCGGCGCTTGGCGACCAGCTCCGACAGGCCGGTGAGCCGCCGCTGGAGGGAGTCCAGGTCGCCTACCGCGTTCGCGGTGGCGACGGCCTCGCGCAGTTTGAGGATCGAAGCCTCGGCCTGCGCGGGGGGCAGATCGGTGCCGCGTACCCGCTGCTCGAGCAGCTCGACCTGGGTGGCGAGTTCCTCGAACTTGCGGCGGAAGTACGCCAGCGCCTCCGCGGGATCACCCGCCTGCCAGGACCCGACGGCCCGTTCTCCCTCGGCCGTACGCACGTAGACGGTGCCGTCGTCGTCTACCCGGCCCCACGGGTCGGTGCTCACCGTGTCCTCCCGCACTGTCATAGATCCTTCGGGGGGTCCCGCCCCTCGTTGTATTACGTCAGCTCTTGCCAGAGATTGTCACGTCTTTGAGGGTGACCGCCAGCTTGGGGGTACCATCGCCGCCTCCGCCCTTGACGCCAGCTTTGGCGACTTTGTCCACAATGTTCATACCCTTCGTGACCGTACCGAACGGGGTGTAGCTGGGGGGAAGGCTCTTGGTGTCGTCACCATAGACGATGAAGAACTGGCTCCCGTTGGTGTTGGGGCCGCTGTTCGCCATCGCCACCACGCCCCGCTTGTACTCCATGCCGCCGAGGTTCTCGTCGACGAAGCGGTAACCCGGCCCGCCCATGCCGTCGGTGGCGGTCTCGCCGTCGGCCTTCGCCAGCGGGTCACCGCACTGGAGCACGTGCAGCCCCTCGGTGGTCAGCCGGTGGCACTTGGTGCCGTCGAAGTAATCCTTGCTCGCCAGGTGGACGAAGGAGTTCACCGTGCACGGCGCCTTCGCCGGCTCCAGCTTGATCTCGATCTTGCCGAGATTCGTGGTGAGGGTCATCGTCCGTGGCGTGTCGGGGTCGGCCTGCGCCGGAGGCAGCCCGACGTCCTTCACCTGCCCGCTCGAGTCGGCGACGTAACCGCAGGTACGGGTCGCCGGGTCGAACGCCTGCGGCTCGGGGGACGCGGACGCGCTCGCCTGCGGGTCGGTCTCCGCGCTCGTCACGTCGCCGGAGCCGGAGACCACGAGGGAGGTGGCGATGACGGCGCCCACGGCCACCACACCGACGATGGAACCGATGATCCGCCGCCGGCGGGCTCTGGCCATCCGCTCGGCTCGGCGCGCCATCTGTCGCTCGTAATGCCGGCGGGCGAGCTCCCTCTGGCGGTCTTTGCCGGTGGCCACCGTACTCCTCCCGAGTGTCGGTAATCACTAATGAGGTGGGCG
>QGUZ01000187.1 GCA_003242605.1 Actinomycetota bacterium | reverse complement strand
GGTACGGCCAAGCTCTGGTCGAGGGGGTGAGGCGCGGGATATGTCAGACGGCGGCGGCGCGGGCGCGCGCACGGGCGGCACGACGCTTGAGGGCGCGGCGCTCGTCCTCGCTCATCCCGCCCCAGACGCCGGCGTCCTGACCGGTCTCCAGAGCCCACTTCAGGCAGAGCTCACGGACCGAGCACTGCCGGCATACCTGCTTGGCCTCTTCGATCTGCAGCAGTGCGGGTCCGCTGTTGCCGATCGGGAAGAACAGCTCGGGGTCCACGTCACGGCAGGCAGCGCGGTGGCGCCAGTCCATGCGTCACTCCTTCGTCAGTGGAGCTCGCGGGCTCCGGTGGGGCCGTACTTTGTGAAGAGATTCACGAGGTGTGGCAAACGGGGGCCCGAAACGGAGCGTTTCGGGCTGGATGCGTGATCGCCGAAGGTCCTTGGCGAGGTTGCCGCTCGCAAAGGTCCTACGTTCCGACGTCAAGATGAGCTTTTCAGGAGGCTCAACCGCACGCAAGAGGTTTGGACGAAGGTTTTGCCGGTTATGACTGTTGAGTGCGTCACACCGTTACTCTTCGTGGTCGGTTAGGCAACCACCAGTAACGCATTCGGCACGGACCGGAAGGTGATCCGCTCCCGCTCCCCGAGGTAGTCGCCGTCGAGCTGGAACGCGATCGGCCGGCTCGCGACCAGCGTGAACTCCTCCTCGTCGTGCGTCTGCACCAGGTGCCGCCCGCGCAGCAGGGTGTCGCGGCGGCGCAGCACCTGCGGCAGCACCTGCAGCATCGTCGGCAGCCCCATGCGCTTGAGGCCGAGCATGTCGAGCCCGGTGCCGAAACTCGCCCACGGGGTCGGGTTGATCGGCCACGGGCCCGCGTACGTCCACGGCGCGGTGTTCGAGATGATCGCCATGAAGATGCCGTCCTCGGGACGGTAGCCCGGGCGCTCCAGCCGCAGCGCCGGGGTGCGGCGGTCGGTGAGGAAGAAGTGACGCACCGCGGTCCGGGCGTAGAGGACCGGCCCGGCCCGCCGGCCCGCGCCACGCAGCGCCTCCACCGCGCGCACCACCTCCGCGTCGTACCCCACCCCGGCGCAGAACGTGAAGTACCGGTCGCCCTCCGGGCCGGAAGCGAGGCCGAGGCCCACGGTGCGGCGGCGGCCCTCCCGCAGCGCCTCCAGGACCGCGCCCGTCGCCTCCACCGCGTTGTTCGGCAGGCCGAGGGCCCGGGCGAACACGTTGGCGCTGCCGCCGGGGATCACCATGAGCGCCGGGAGGTCGCCGGCGGCCCGCCCGGCCGCGCCGGCGCCGTCCGCCGCGAGCAGGCCGTTCACCGCCTCGTTGATCGTGCCGTCGCCGCCGAGCACCGCCACCAGGTCGAACCCCTTCTCCCGGGCGGTCCCGGCGAGGGCGGCCGCGTGGCCCCGGTAGCCGGTCTCCTCCACGGTGAGGTCGACGGCCGCGCTCAGGGCGCGGATGAGCACGGTCCGGGTACGCCGGGTGGTCGTCGTGGCCATGGGATTGACCAGCAGCAGTGCGCGCATGCCGAAAAGCGTAACCGGGGGTAGGGTTGCCGGATGTGTCCAAGCCTCCGTTCACGCTGGTCATCGCCGCCGTGGTCATCGCCCTGGAAGGGCTGTGCGTGCTGGGCCTCGGCGGCTACGTCGCCGTGCTGACCGTGGTCGGCGAGCCCCACGACCTCGCCAGCTCGATCGCCGAGTCGGCGATCGGGGTCATCGTCGGGGCGGCGCTCATCTGGGTGGCCTGGGGGGCGTACGGCGCGCAGCGGTGGAGCCGCTCGCCGGGCGTGCTCACGCAGGTCTTCGCGCTGCCGGTCGCGATCACGCTCATCCAGTCCGGCAGGCAGGTGGCCGGGGCGGCGCTGCTCGCGGCCGCGCTCACCGCGATCGTGACGCTGCTCGCCCCGCCGTCCACCCGCGTGCTGTACGACGGCGCCTTCCCCGACGGCGGCCCCGAGGACGCCGGAAAGGCGGCGAAGGACTCCGGTACGGGGGACCCCGGCGACGGGCCCGCAAAACGGCGCTCCGGCCCCTGACGCGGCCGCCACGGCCGGTTTGCGGCCGTGCGAATCCCCGGCGCGGACCGGCCGCGCCCGCCGGGCCGGTCCGCACCGCCGTTCGGCCCCGCCCGCGCCGCGCGAGCCGCGCGGCCGCCGCCGGGCCCGCCGTACCCGCCGTTCGGCCTCAGTCCTCCGCGGTGAGGCCCTCGCGGAGCTGCGCGAGGGTGCGCGCGAGCAGCCGCGACACGTGCATCTGGGAGATGCCGAGCTCGTTCGCGATCTGGGACTGGGTCATGTTGCCGAAGAAGCGCAGCAGCAGGATGCGCTTCTCCCGGGGCGGCAGCCGTTCCAGCAGCGGCTTGAGCGACTCCCGGTACTCGACGCCCTCCAGCGAGTCGTCGACCATCCCGAGGGAGTCGGCGACCGCCGGCGCGTCCTCGTCCCCGGAGTCGGGCGCGTCGAGGGAGACCGTGGAGTACGCGTTCGCGGACTCCAGGCCCTCGAGCACGTCCTCCTCGCTCATCTGCAGGTGCTCGGCGAGCTCGCTCACCGTGGGGGCGCGGCCCTCGCGCTGGGAGAGCTCGCTGATCGCCTTGGTGAGCGACAGCTTGAGCTCCTGCAGCCGGCGCGGCACCCGGACGGCCCAGCCCTTGTCCCGGAAGTGCCGCTTGATCTCACCCACGATCGTGGGCGTGGCGTACGTGGAGAACTCGACCCCGCGGTCGAGGTCGAACCGGTCGATCGACTTGATCAGGCCGATCGTCGCCACCTGGGTGAGGTCGTCGAGCCACTCGCCACGGTTACGGAAGCGGCGGGCGAGGTACTCCACCAGCGGCAGGTGGAGCTCGACGAGCTCGTCACGGATGCGCTGACGCCGCGGGTCGTCCGGGGGCAGCGTGGCGAGCTCGGCGAAGAGCGTGCGCGCGCGCACGCGGTCGGGCACCGCCGCCTGTTCGCTGGAAGGCATGGCACGGGTCCTTTCCATCACACCGGCCCCGCCACGTCTCGACGTTTACGCAACACGATCGCCATGCGATCAGGGGAATCGGTGACCGCGTCGACGTCGTCGGCCAGCGCGGTGAGAACCATCCACGCGAAGTCGTCGCGGCGCGGCTCGGTGTTGCCGACCGTGCTCACCTCGACGCGAACGGTCATCTCGTCCCCGTCCAGCTCGAACTCGGCGACCAGGTCGGTGCCGGGCACCGCCTGCCGCAGCAGCATGGCGCACGCCTCGTCCACCGCGATCCGCAGATCCTCGATCTGGTCGATGGTGAAGTCCAGACGCGCGGCGAGCCCGGCGGTCGCCGTACGCAACACGGACAGATAGGCGCTCACCGCCGGCATGCGCACGCACACCGCGTCGCGCACCCCCGGTATGCCGACGCCCTGAGCACGCGTCACCGTCTCGTCAGCCACGTTCCTCCTCGTACAAAGCCGCTGACTGCAACCTACCGCCCCCGGGACACCTTTGGTGTCGTGGGCACGCCGACAGGTCGTGATCTTGCGGCAAATGTTCGGGCCCCGAGTGGTCTGTCACCACACGGGGCCCGGGAAAAACTCGGTGAACGCGGACCGTTCAGGCGGCCTGCTTGGTCTCCCAGAAGATCTTGGCGATCTCGTCGATCTTGGCGAGCAGCTCGTCGGCCTTGGCGACGTCGACGGTGCCCTTGGCCCCGGCGGTGCCCGCGAGCTTGGTCGCCTCCCAGAACAGCTGGTGGAGCTGCGGGTGCTTCTCCAGGTGGTGCGGCTTGAAGTAGTCGGTCCACAGCACCCACAGGTGGTGCTTGACCAGCTCGGCCCGCTGCTCCTTGATGATCAGGGCCCGGGTGCGGAACACCGGGTCCTCGTTCTCGGCGTACTTCTGGCAGATCGCCTTGATCGACTCGGCCTCGATGCGGGCCTGCGCCGGGTCGTAGACGCCGCAGGGCAGGTCGCAGTGGGCCGACGCCTCGAGGCGAGGCCGCAGGAGTCGTGCGAGCATCGGAAGGTCCTTCCTCAATGCCGGAGATTCAGCATGATTTAATTTCTGACCTTACCGGCATCGAAAGGATCACACCGACGGGGATGGGCTTCCTGCGCGTGCGTGTCACCGGCGAGTCGATGCTGCCCACCCTGCGCCCGGGGGACTGGCTGGTGGTGCGCCGCACCCGGTCCCCGCGGCCCGGCGATCTCGTGGTCGCCCGGCTGCCGGACGACCCCGGCCGGCTGATCGTCAAGCGGCTGACCGGCGGGGGACCGGAGGAGGGGTGGTGGCTGGAGAGCGACAACCAGCGCGCCCCCGGCCGCCGGGACAGCTGGGACTTCGGCCCGGTGCCGGACGCGCTGCTGGTCGGCCGCGTGGTGCTGCGCTACTGGCCGCTGCGGCACGGCCTGCGGCCCCGCTGACCCGCGGGGTCCCCGGCGGCCGGCCCGCCCGGCCGCGCCGAGGGATCAGGACCGCTCGCGCCGCCGCGCCCGGAACCTGGCCACGTTCGCCCGGCTGGCGCACCGCTTGGAGCAGTAGCGGCGCGAGCGGTTGGAGGAGACGTCGAGGTACGCGCGGCGGCACGGCGCGGCGTGGCACAGGCCCAGCCGGTCGAGGCCGAGGCGGGTGACCAGCGTGGCGAGGCCCATCACCGCGCACACCGCGTACTGGTCGTAGACCCGCCCGGCCCCGGTGAGGTGCATGTGCCAGCCCTTGTCGTCGTGCCGGACGATCTGCGGGTGCGCCGGGTGCCGGATCAGCAGCAGGTTGAGCCGCTCCACGGCGTCCTCCTCGTCGCCCTTCGCCACCGCCTCGAAGACCGCGGTGAGCTCCTCGCGCAGCTCGCGCATGGCGTCGAGGTCACCCCTGGTGATGCGGGCGGCCTGCAGCCCGCGTCCGGTCTCGCCGAGCAGCGCGCGCAGCCCGTCGAGGTTGCTGAGGTCCTCGTGATTCACCAGCTTCACGGCGAGGTCGGCGTACGAGCTGAGGTCCACCTGTGCGATCCGTTGCGTAGGGATGGGGGTGCGGGAGACGGCACCCGGGAGATGACCGTCTCTTGAGTATCACATGACCGCGAGCCCTGATCATCCCTCCGGGTGGAGCACCCGGCGGAGGAAGGTGCGGGTCCGCTCCTGCCGCGGCGCGCCGATCACCTGCTCGGGCGGGCCGTCCTCGACGATCACCCCGCCGTCCATGAACACCACCCGGTCGGCGACCTCCCGGGCGAAGCCCATCTCGTGGGTGACCACGAGCATCGTCATGCCGTCCTCGGCGAGCTTGCGCATCACCTTGAGCACGTCGCCGACGAGCTCGGGGTCGAGCGCCGAGGTGGGCTCGTCGAAGAGCATGAGCGCGGGGTCCATGGCGAGCGCCCGGGCGATCGCCACCCGCTGCTGCTGCCCGCCGGACAGCTGGCCGGGGTAGGCGTTCGCCCGGTCGGCGAGCCCGACCCGCTCGAGGTTGTCGAGGGCGATCCGCTCGGCCTCGCGCTTGCCGCGCCGCAGCACCCGCTCCTGCGCGATCGTGACGTTGCGCAGCACCGTGAGGTGCGGGAACAGGTTGAACTGCTGGAACACCATGCCGATGCGGCGCCGCGCCGCGTCGATGTCGACGTCCGGGTCGGTGAGCTCGACGCCGTCGACGAACACCTGGCCCGCGGTGGGCCGCTCCAGCAGGTTGACGCAGCGCAGCAGGGTGGACTTGCCCGACCCCGAGGGGCCGATGATGCAGACCACCTGGCCCGGCTCGACGGTGAAGTCGATGCCCTTGAGCACCTCGACGTCGCCGAACGACTTGTGCAGCCCGCGGATCTCCACGGCGTGCTTGGCGGCGCCGTTCGGTGCCGCGCTCGGTACGGCGCTCATAGCCTCTTCTCCTGGCGTGCTTCCAGCCGCCGGGCGAGATACCCGAGCGGGATGGTGATCAACAGGTAGGTCGCACCGGCCATGATGATCGGCGTCGGGTTCGCCGTGGCGGAGGCGAGGTCGTTGCCGAACTTGGCGAGCTCCACCTGGGTCGAGGTCACGCCGAGGATGAACACGAGCGAGGAGTCCTTGAACAGCAGGACGAGCTCGTTGGTGAGCGGCGGGACCACGATCCGCACGGCCTGCGGGATGACGATGGAGATCATCGCCCGGCCGTAGCTCATGCCGAGCGAGCGCGCCGCCTCCATCTGCCCCTTCGGCACCGCCTGCAGCCCGGCCCGGAAGGTCTCGGCCATGTAGGCGGCCGAGACCAGGGCGAGGGCGAGCGCGACGCTGCCGTACACGCCGCCGGGCAGCGCGAACCCGGGGAAGGCGATCGGCAGGCCGGTACCGATCAGCAGGAAGATCACCAGGGCCGGCAGGCCGCGGAATATCTCGACGTACAGGCGGGCGATCCAGCGGTACGGCGGCACCGAGGAGAGCCGCATGAGCGCGAGCGGCAGCCCGAGCGCGAAGCCGAGCACGTAGCCGGTCACGGTGTAGATGACCGTGTTCACCAGGGCCACGGTGAACAGTTCGGGCAGCCCCTGCTCGGCCACCTCGAGGTTGAAGAACGATCGCTGGATCGACGGCCAGTCCGCGATGAGGATGAGGATCACCGCGACGGCGATCAGCACGGCGTACTGGACGCCCCGGCTGATGCGCTGGCGCCGCCGCGGACTCAGGCGTGCGGTCATGACGAGGCGGGCTGGGGCTCGGTGCCGAACCACTTCTTGTAGATCTCGTTGTACGTGCCGTCCTGCTTGGCGGCCTCGATCGTCTCGTTGACCACCTGGAGCAGCGCGGTGTTGCCCTTCTTCAGGCCGATGCCGTACTGCTCACCGGTGTCGAGGCTGGCGGCGAGCTCGAACTTCTCGGCGACGTCCGGCTTCTTCAGCCAGGTGAGCACCACCGGCAGGTCCTGCACGATCACGTCGACCTGACCGGCCTGCAGGGCGAACAGCTCCTTGGGGGAGTCGGGGTACTCCACCGGGTCGAAGCCCTTCGACTTGACGTAGTCGAGGCCGGTGGTGGAGGCCTGGGCGCCGAGCTTGAGGCCCTTGGCCTTGACGTCCTCGAGCGAGGTGATGCCGCTGCCCTTCTTCGCCAGCAGCGCCTGTGTGGCGTCGAAGTACGGCACGGAGAAGTCGATGTTCTGCTTGCGTTCCTCGGTGATCGTCATGCCCGCGGCGGCGACGTCGCACCGGCCGGCGTTGAGCGCGGCGCCGCTCTTGATCGCGGCGAAGTCGATGTCGAGGATCTCCTGGGTGACCCCGAGCTTCTTCGCCACGAGGTCGACGATGTCCACGTCGAAGCCCACGACCTTCCCGTCCTGGTTGAACTGGAACGGCTCGTAGGGGACGTTGGTGCACGTCGTCAGCTTGCCCGGATTGACGAGGGTTACGCCGCCGGTGGACGACTGCGCGGTCGCGCCGGTGTTGCCGGCGTCGCCCGAGTCCCCGCCGCAGGCGGAGAGGGAGGTGACGGCGGCCAACGCGGTCGCGGTGAGCGCGAGTACGCCTCGGCGGGGGAGTGGGAAGGGCATCGCGGCCTCCTGAACAGCCGGTTAACTCGTTAGAACGCGGTCATTGTGATGTTCGGTGCATAACGGACGGGCTACGTCGACGCGCCAACCCGGACACCGTCCGCGGTCACGCTGTGTGGCACAATCAAGCGACGGGTGACCCCCGTGCCCCTTCATCAGAGACGACCGTCCTCGGCAGGGGCGCCGGCGGCTACCGAAGCCGGACGTTCCGCCTCCCGCGGCGTCTACCGAGAAAGCTGTCCCGATCAGAGTTGTGGGGTCACTGTGACGCCTTCTTTGCAAATGCTCGACTCCGATCCCGCTTTCGCCCTGCACCGTGGGGGGAAACTCGAGGTGCGGGCAACCGTCGAGGTCCGGGACGCCGACGATCTCGCGCTCGCCTACACCCCCGGGGTGGCCCGGGTGTGCAGCGCGATCGCGGATGAGTCGGCGCTGGTCAAGGACTATACGTGGGTTTCCGGAGTGGTCGCGGTGGTGTCGGACGGCACCGCCGTGCTCGGGCTCGGGGACATCGGCCCTGCGGCGGCGATGCCCGTGATGGAGGGCAAGGCGCTGCTGTTCAAGCGGTTCGCCGACGTCAACGCGGTGCCGATCTGCCTCGACTGCACCGATGTCGACGAGATCGTGGAGACCGTGGTGCGCCTCGCGCCGAGCTTCGGCGGTATCAACCTCGAGGACATCAGCGCGCCGCGCTGTTTCGAGATCGAGGACCGGCTGCGGGCACGTCTCGACATCCCGGTCTTCCACGACGACCAGCACGGCACCGCGATCGTGGCGCTCGCCGCCCTGCTCAACGCGGCGAAGGTGGTGGGCCGCCCGATCGGCGAGATGCGCGCGGTGGTGGCGGGCGCCGGCGCCTCCGGCGTGGCGGTGAGCCGCTTCTTGCTCGCCGCCGGCATCGGGGACATCGCGGTCGCCGACAGCAAGGGCCTGCTGTACGAGGGCCGGGAGGGTATGAACCCGGTCAAGGCCGCGCTCGCCCGCGACACGAACCGGGCGGGCTACAAGGGCTCGATCGAGGAGGCGCTCGCCGGGGCCGACGTGTTCATCGGCCTGTCGGGCTCGACGGTGAGCGAGGAGGCGATCGCGAGCATGGGGCGCGACGCGATCGTGTTCGCGCTGTCCAACCCGACGCCGGAGGTGCACCCGGACGTGGCGCGCAAGTACGCCCGGGTGGTGGCGACCGGCCGGTCGGACTTCCCGAACCAGATCAACAACGTGCTCGCCTTCCCGGGCGTGTTCCGCGGCGCCATCGACGTGCGCGCGTCCGACATCACCGAGAACATGAAGATGGCCGCCGCGCACGCGCTCGCGAACGTCGTCGGCGACCTGGTCTCCGAGGACTACGTGATCCCGAGCCCGTTCGACGGCAGGGTCGCGCCCGCGGTCGCCGCCGCCGTCGCCGAACAGGCGCGCGAGGACGGCGTCGCGCGCCGCTAGATCCGGCGGGCCGCCGGGCGGTACCCGGCCTGCCATGCCACAGCCGAAACCTGAGGACGAGCCGAAACCTGAAGACGATTCGTGCCCCCGTGCAGGACCTGCGCGGGGGCACAGGCGTTCCGCGCCGGGAACGCCGCCGGGTCGTCCGGAAACGGCACAGGGCCCGGCCGATGGGCCGGGCCCTGCGGGAAGCTGGATCGGCTCAGAGGTTTGGACCCCCTAAGCCCGGGGCTTCCTCAAGGACTACTTGAGGAGCTGGCCGTCCTTGCTGACGATGCTGCCGGACCAGGCGGCCGAAGCGGCGTCGTAGATCGCCTTGGTCTCACCGTCGAAGTACGGCGAGGCGATGAAGTCGATCCGGCCGTTGCCGTCGCTGTCGCCGAACCAGCTGATCACGCCGTTGACGTAGCCGACGCGCTTGGCGCTGCTGTACTGCCAGATCAGCGGACCACCGTCAGCACCGGCGGTCATCGCCGACTTCAGACCGATGGACTCCTCGGCCTTCAGCTTGGTGTTGACCGCGGTGTAGGTCTTGCCGTAGGACCACTTCGGGGTCAGGCCGGTGTACGGCTTGTTGCCGTCCGGGTGCTCGGCCGCCGGGTAACCGAAGGCGAACACCGTCTTGCCACGCGGCTGGTTC
>QGUZ01000508.1 GCA_003242605.1 Actinomycetota bacterium | reverse complement strand
CGGGTCGGACACGTGGTTCGAGCCGGTGAGCTCGGCCGCGACCCTCGGGACGAGGTCGATGCAGTTCAGCGCGACGTTCGGGGCGAGCGTCGCCAATTTCGACTGGGAGGAGTTCGGCCTGGACATCACCAGCGGCACCGCCTCGGCCGGGAGCACCGTGGGTCTGCTGTTCAACAGGCGGGTGAGCTCCCAGGGCACCAAGGCGTCTGGACAGGTGTGGACGGCGACGGCGACCGTGACTTTCAGCTGATCATGCAGTGGCCGCTGCCGCAGTTCCCCACGCAGACCCTGCCGCCTGTGGCCGTGGAAGTCGTCGGCTCCTCCACGGCCGGGGCTAAAGGATCGTGGGTGACGATAATCTCCGAAATCCCGTTCGAAACCGGGTGGATCGCACTCGGAACCTACCTTCAGACCTCGGTCGGCGGAGGAAACACCGCGACATCGCTCGATCTGGGTTGCGACGGCACCGTAGTCATAGCGGATCTGCTGCTAGGACATCGGCACCGCTACTGCACCATGTTCCCGCTCCGGCTGCCCGTCGGCGCTACGCTGCAGGCCCGGGTCGGAGGCGAGCTGGCCAACCGCCGGGCCCGTATCTATGTCCAGCTCTTTGGTGGGGAACCTGATGCTGGCCTGGCCGCCCCCATGCTGATCACGACCTACGGCGCGACGACCTCGGGAGGGCTCCATCTCGTCCCCGGAACCTCGGTCGATAAGACCGACTGGAGCTGGCACGAGGTGACGGCATCCACCGTCCATCCGATTCACGCCCTGATGGTTCTAGTGCAGGGCTGGCAGCAGTTCGCCGACAGTGCGCACTTCGCCCTGGATGTCGGCATCGGACCCGCAGGATCGGAGACCGTGATCATTCCGGATCATCGGTTCTCTACAGTCGCCTCCGACGATTACGTGAGTCCTGCGAGCCCGCAGTTTTACCCGCTGGCGATGGCGATCCCGGCTGGGACGCGGCTTGCGGTTCGCGGCGGGCGCGTGGAAGACACGGTCAGCGGAACCACAAACGTCGAGGTGGGCCTGTACGGCTTTACCTACTGAGAGGGCGGCATGCTTACTATCGTCGCCAGCGGCGTTCAGGTTGCCACGATCGGGGTCGAGCACACGCTCACCACGCTGACCGGCCCGCGCACGTTCACCCTGCACGTGGACACTTCCGAGATGGCGTTCGGGACTACCAGCGACGTCCTGCAGGTCACAATCTGGGAGAACGTGGTGAGTGGGGGAACCGAACATGTGGCCTACCGGGCAACGTTCGCGGGCCCTCAGGACAACCCTATTAAGATCAGCATCCCTGTTCCGGTGCCGTACACCGGCAGGGTGACGCTCCGGCAGACCGCCGGAACGGCCCGCTCCTATCCCTGGGTCGTAACCACCCCTGACTGATGTCGTCGCTTGCCCGCTTCCGGGACCGCACACTTTCGCGAGTCGTCCCGGAGAGTAAAGCACTGGACGACGAGGCCGCGGCCACGGACACGCTCATTGTCGCCGCCTCGGTGCCGCTCGCCGAGGTCGGAGCCGCGGCCGATATGAGCGCCCTCCTGGTCGCGCTCGCCGAGGAAGGTGGCGCCGCCGACACGCTTGCCGCCGTCGCGAACGTCCCGCTCGTCGAGATGGCGGCCGCCGTCGAGATGCTGGCGGTCGGCGAGCCGCATTCGGTGGTCGACGAGGGCGTAGCCGATGACACGCTGTCGGTCGCCTCCGCCGTGCCAGCGGCCGAGACCGCCGCCGCGGCTGACGCGCTCGCCATCGCTGCGGCCGTGACGCTCGGCGAGGCCGGCGCGGGTGCCGACACCCTGCTCGCCGGGCTGATGCTGGACGTCGGCCTGACCGACGTAGGCGCGGCCGACGACACCCTCTCCGCCCGGCGCTTGCGTGAGATCGGGGCCATTGGGCGGCCGCGGACGATGCGCGCCGCTGGGGCGCCTCGCCGTACCTGGATCGTCCGGCCGCCGCGGACGATGCACGCCGCTGGGGCGTCTCGCCGTACCTGGATCGTCCAGCCGCCGCGGACGGATGTTCCCCTGCCTGATCCTGTGCCTGTGGAGGTGTGATGCGCCCTGGCCCGCTGCGGATCTCCTCCCTGAGCCGGGAGTACATCTATGCCTGGGTGGGCGGCGTGATCGGCAACGAGCCGGTCGACGTCGCGATTGTGCGCACATCCGAGCCCGACGAGGGCGACTGGGTGGCGGCCACGTGGGCGAACATCACGCCTGCCGGGGCGGATGCGCGGATCTTGGTGGGGCCGGGCGGCGATGTGACGCTGACGGACGGGATGTGGCACATGTGGGTGCGGGTCACGGCCACCCCAGAGGTGCCGGTGCTGTACAGCGGGCCGATCCTCGTAACCTGAGATGGCTGTCCGGTTCACCGCCGAATCGCAGACGTACCAGCGGACGGTCAACCTCGGCACCCAGTCCAACTACTCGGTCACCTGCTGGGTCCGGCTCGCCGT